>CAYUGV010000053.1:0-5457 GCA_964444335.1 uncultured Anaerolineaceae bacterium
TATTGCTGCGGTTTTGGCATTTATAACCCTGCGCATTTTGAGAACATGGTCGCATTCTTCGCCAGCCGCGACGGGAAACGCTATTACGTCGAAGCGGGTGTGTTTGAGTAGGTAAAGTTGAAGCCTCCCTTGTGTAAAGGGAGGTGGCACGGCAAAGCCGTGACGGAGGGATTGTGATGCGGCATAAACATAACAAGCAGTTGGTTCCTTACGCAAAGCAACTGCGAACCAACATGACCAAAGAAGAACGGCATTTGTGGTATGACTTCCTGCGTTCATACCCAGTTCGTTTCTCTCGTCAGAAAGTGTTGGGGAAATACATCGCCGACTTTTACAGCGCGGAAGCAAAACTGGTTATCGAACTGGACGGTTCTCAGCATTTCGAAAAAGAGAACATGGAAAAAGATGAGGAGCGTACAGCATTTCTGGAAGGCTATGGTCTGAGAGTCATGCGGATTTCCAACACCGAAGTCATCAGGAACTTCCATGGCGTATGTGAGTACATTGATGCCGCCTGCGAACAATCCCTCAGTCAGCCTGACGGCTGACAGCTCCCTTTACACAAGGGAGCCTTTGTCCAAGCTTCCTAGCTCCAACCAATAAATAAGGTGCCGAAAACGACACCTTATTCTTTTTTTGTCATCAGATAATTTGACCTACAAACTCTCGAGCTTTTTGACCATCCCATCAATCACGTCAAAGCCGCCCTGCCAGAACTCAGGCTTGGTGACGTCCATTCCGGATTCTGCCAGCAGCGCGATCGGCGCAAGGGAACCGCCAGCGGAGAGGATGCGCATGTACTTGGGCTTGAAGCTTTCGCCTTCCTCTTTATAACGCTTGTAGAGAGCGAAGACCAGCAGTTGCCCAAAGGCATAGGCATACACGTAGAAGGGTGTACCGTAAATATGCGGGATGGAGACCCATTCATACTTGAACTCGTCTGAGACATCAACCGAGTCGCCGAATTCTTCCTTCAAATTCGCCAGGTAGGCTGCGTTTAGCTCATCCACCGAGGCGTTGTTGGCGATCATACTGTGCGCTTCGCGCTCAAACAGCGCGAAGTAGATCTGGCGAAGGATGGTCGCGAAAGCGTCATCAAGCTGGCCGAAAAGGATATCCTGCTTGACACTCTCGTCGGTCTCACGTTCAAGCATCAGATCGGTGAGGGTCATTTCGCCAAAGGTCGATGCTGTTTCTGCCAAAGGCAGGCAGGCATGCTGGGTGAAGAGGGAGTGCTCCTCCGCCATCATCGAGTGGATGGCGTGCCCAAGTTCGTGCGCCATCGTGGAGACATCGTCCGATTTACCCTGGTAATTGAGCATCACCCACGGTGTCAGATCCGGACCGAGGGTGGAGCAGAAAGCGCCGCCCATCTTGCCTTTGCGGACTTCGCTGTCTACGTGACCCTGGTCGAAAACGCGTTTTGCCAGGCGGGCAAACTTGGGATCGAAACGGTCAAAAGCCTCAAAAGTCAGGTCAGCACCTTCCTGGAAGGAGTAGCGCTTATCCGACTCAGCCAAAGGCGCGTATATGTCGTAGCGGCGTAGTTTTTCCATGCCGAGTTTTTGGGCTTTCAGGCGGAAGTAGCGGTGGAAGACGCCGATGTTCTTGCGCGTGACGTCGAGCAGGGTATCAATCACCTCATCTGGCAGGTCATTGATGGTATTGCGCACGGAAATCGGGCTGGCGAACCCGCGCAGGCTCACATTTTCGTTCTTCCAATCGCGGACGATGTTCTGATAGATCTGCCCCAGGATTGGGGCATCCTCGCCGTAGACGCGGTAAAGTTCCTGGTATGCCCTAGCGCGCAGGTCTGGGTCGGCTGTGCGCACCAGCGCCATGAGCTCACCACGGGTCAATTCTTTCGTCTCACCATTGACTTCTACTTTGAAGACATAGCGGTTGGTGATTGAATCGTAGAGCATATCGTGGGCGGAACGACCGGTAACATTTTTGATGTTGATGATCTTTTCTTCCGGCTCGGTGAGGGTGTAGGGCTTAAAGTTGCGCATCTGCTCCAGCCAGTAGCGATAATCTCCGCTGGCATCCAGCAAACGGGCGGCGTTCGCGTCATCCAGCGCCTTCCACCATAAGCTGAAGAACAGGCTGCGGTTTTCCATCTCGGCTTCGAATTGCTGGAAGCGGGCGATGTTGATCTGCGCGGTTTGATCCTGCGTGTTGGCTGCAAAGTTCAAGGAGGCGAATCCATATAGACGGTAGCCAAGTTTGTTCATTTCTTCCAAATCGCGCACCAGTTGCAGGAACTTTTCGCTGCTGATCTCAGGCTTTAGCTCCTCGCGCTGGCTCACAAACTTCTCTGTGCTTGCTTCGAGGTCCAGGTAGGCCTGGTTGATTGCCGGGTCGGCGAAACTGGCAAAGAGTTCGGTCAGATTCCAGCCGGATTGGGTATAAGTGGGGGTATGTTCGCTCATTGAAAGTCCTTTTTAGTTGTTTTATACGCACAATGATAATCCAAGAGAGCTCCCTTGCGCGATATTTGCGTACACACCTCGTCAAGATACAGAAACGGGGTGAGCGAATAGACTCGTTAAGGGCGTGGCAGTTAGCCTTTTTGGATTGTGACGGTCAGTTTTGTGCCCTGACTAACGCCAGCAGATTCGGCTCTGATCGACGCGCCTTGCAACTCCACCAAGGCTTTGCAGATCGCCAAACCGAGGCCCATCTTGCCTTTTGAGCCAGTGCGGGCTTTATCCGCCTGGTAGAAACGCTCAAAGATCAGGGGCAAGTCTTCCGCGGCAATGCCATCACCGGTATCGGTAATGTTGAACTCAACCTGCTCGCCAACTTTGCTGGCGAGCGTCACAGTGCCACCAGCAGGCGTGTGTCGCAGGGCGTTTTCCATCAGGTTTTTCAACACCTGCAACATGCGTCCCTCGTCCACATTGATGACCGCTGGGGTTTGGTCCAGTTCCAGCTTCAGATCAACATGCTGCTGACTGGCTAATGGCTGGTAAGCCTGGGCGATTTGTTCAAGCAGCTGGTTCGGAGCAATAGGGCTAAGAAGGATTTCAACCCCGCCACCCTCTGCCTGGGTGAGCACCGTCAGATCTCCCACGAGGCGTCGAAGGTTTTCGAGCTCGGTCTTGATGATGCCAAGCTGCTGCGGGTTCAGGCTGACGTCACCATTCTCGTACATTTCAATGTAACCTGAGATGATCTGTAGGGGTGTGCTGAGGTCGTGGGTGATATCCGCAGTCAGGCGTTTACGCTCAGCATCAGCAAGCGCAAGATCCGTACTCATGCGATTGAAGCTCTCGCCCAGGCGTCCGATTTCATCTTTCGAAGTCACATCCACCTGTTGACCCAAAGCCCCTTGCGCCATCTTTTCAGATGCTTCCGTTAGTTTCCGAATGGGTTTTAGAATGCCCGCCGCCAATACCATGCCAATTAAGACTGCGGCAAGGATGCCAGTGGCAGCCGCCATCGCTATTGCTACGTTGACCCGGTCCATGAACATTTGTTCAGACCTGCTAAGTTCCAAGCTCTTTTCATCAACCAGGATCCGGGCGACCACAGTGCCATTCACTTTCACTTCGCGCGCGCCATCCAACCACCGCTCCGGTACCACGACGCCCACAGGCAAATTCTGCGTCGGCAAAAGGGTTTTGCCTTCGCTATCTACCAACCCGCGAATTCCGCGAATATCTTCAGGAGCGGAGTCCCTTGGCGGCTGTGTGAAGGGTGATTCAGCGCCACTGCGCAGGATCGTCGAAAGGTAGTAATAAACAAAGCCCTCCGTGGTTTGATTGCTGTTGTAGTAATCTTCCACCATGACCGACATTTCCTCGACCTGCTGGTCAATGACGAGGTTGCGCAAGGATTGACCAGATCTAAACCGGACAAAAAGCAATGCCACCAGAACAGTCAGAAGGGCAACTGCCGCATAGGTCAAGATCAGGCGAGTTTTGAGTGACTTTTTCAAGATTCGCCCTCCAAAAATCGATATCCCACACCAAAAACGGTTTCAATATAGGTCGGCTCGGCCAGGTCGTCCCCGAGCTTCTGACGCAGGTTGCGAATGTGGATCTTGATGGTGGCTTCAGAGCCGGCATAGCCGTTATCCATCAAGCGCAGGCTCATCTCCTGCCGCCGAATCACTTTACCGGCAGATTCCATTAATTGGGTTAGAAGCGCAAATTCCAGCGGGGTCAGGTCGATCAACTCGCTATTTTTTCGCACTTCATGCCTGGAATTGTCAAGCCTCAAGTTTTGCACTTTGATCACTGCGGCAACTTCTTCGTTGACCGCGGCACGGCGCATGACAGCCCTGATGCGCATCAGGAGCTCACGCAGGCGGAAAGGCTTGGTGATGTAGTCGTCCGCACCCAACTCAAAGCCACGCACAACGTCTGCTTCCTGCTGTTTGGCGGTGATCATGATCACCGGCAGGCTGCTTTCTGTGCGAAGTTTGGAGATGAACTGGTAGCCATCCATATTGGGCATCATGATGTCGAGCAGGATCAAGTCGATTCCGCCGGCGTGGAAGATTTCCATTGCCTCAACCCCGTCATATGCCAGGCAGATTTCAAAGCCCTGGTTCTCAAGGTATTCCTGCAGCATCAGCTGCACATTGCGGGTGTCGTCAACGACTAAAATCTTTCTGCTCATGGTGTGATTATAGCTTTCTTTGTTAGCTCTCAGGCGTCAATCGTCCTCGTTAGCCTTGACGGTCTCTGGGCTAGTTGGGCGAGCACCAAGCGCCAACAAGGCCATTAATACCAGGGAAAGAATTATCGCCTCTACTACAAACATAATTACTCCTTTTCGTTAATCTCATTCTACGTATGAGAAACTGTCAGGAGGTTTATTTATGGTATATGCGGGTAGTTAAGCAAGGAAAGAGAAAGTCAGAGAAGTCGGCGGTTACAACTCCACTATCTGGGCAAGATAGCGATCACGCAGCGTATCGATCGGCTGGCGGGAGTTGGTTTCGGGATCCCAGAAATGCCAGATCCTCCAGCCGTTGGCTGGTCCCTTGCGCAGGGCACGCGCCACGGCGTGGATGGAACCGCGATGCCCGTTGAGCACCACAGATCCATCCGCCTGAACGGTGGCTTTCTGCTCCCCATCGGCGCCAAAGAAAAGCGCGTCGCCCGGCTTGATAAAGCCCTGTTCAACCAGCGTGCCGAAAGGCACGCGCTGACGTCTGCGCGGATCGGGCGTGAGAAAGATAGGGGCGTTAAACTCGAGCTGCATGGCGGATTCGAGGCGTTTGTATGCCACCCGGATGTAATTCGGCTCCAATTCAATTCCGATGTAATGCCGCTGGAGTTTTTTGGCCATCGCGCCGGTGGTTCCCGTGCCGAAGAATGGGTCGAGCACTGTGTCTCCGGGTTCGGTAGTGGCGAGCAGTACCCGATAAAGCAATGCCTCAGGCTTCTGAGTGGGGTGGGCCTTTTTGCCGTCTTCTTTCAGGCGTTCCTTGCCGGTGCAAAT
>CAYUGV010000053.1:5557-9196 GCA_964444335.1 uncultured Anaerolineaceae bacterium
CACTCGCTGAGCCACCTGCGCGTGAAGTCGTCGTAAGCTTCAAGGCTTTCAAACTTATCCCAATCCTCGGTGACCCCGTCCACCTTGCTGACATTCGGACGCCAGAGGTCGCCCTGCAGTTGCAGGTTGTAGGGAGGGTCGGCAAAGATCAGATCGACCGAATCTGCCGGCAGGCTCGGCAGTACATCGATACAGTTGCCTTCGATAATGGTGTCGATCCAGGGCTCAAGCGAATTTTCGGACATGGTGTCTCAATTGTACTCGTGAGGGAGTCAAATTGTGGAAGAGATGCTCACCAAAGAGTTTTCCGGTTACGAATGGTCCACGGTAGAAAACAATAATTGATATCAATCTTTTGAGAGGTGATTACAAAACCAGAGTCTTATGGAAGCGGTATGTTAATAGGCTCGGTTTTTGTCCAATAACCAGTCCAGTAAATATACTTGGTGAACCCCATCATGATTCGCATATGAGGGTATATCGTCGAGTGTAAGAAGCACGCGAGGAAAATTGTCAGGAATTGCTCTAAAAGCATCGAGTTCTCGTTTAAGTGTATCTTCCGCCATGACTGTAGTTGCCACCTGAAAGTATATCGATTGATTTTTATCGCTAGCGACAAAATCCACCTCTCGATCTCCAACTTTTCCGACATTCACTCTGAAATTTCTACGAAGCAGTTCCAGAAAAACTATATTTTCAATCTGATGCCCTAGATCCAGTGAAGAGGGGGGAAGCAAGTAATTCCTCAAGCCTGTATCAACAATGTAGTATTTTGACAGGGTTTTCAATAGATTGCGACCCTTTACATCAAAACGATCTGCCCTATAGAAAATGAAACTTTCCGTCAGGGCTTTCAGGTACTTGTCTACTGTGTTTACAGAAATTTTCCTCCCAGAAGCATTGATGGAATCGGAGATTCTTTTAGCCGATATTGGGCTGCCAATACTGCTGCTCAAGAACCTGGTAATGTCTTCCAATAATGAGATATCTGCGATACCCTCGCGCGAAGCAATATCCTTAACCAGGATAGTGCTATAAATTCCCTCAATATAGGTTCTAAAGGCAGACTCTGTCCCTTCAAGTTGTGTTAAGAATGGGAAGGAACCGAATCGTAAATATCGATTAAAACATTCTCGTACAGACTCAGCGGTTCCGCATGAAGCAGCAAACTCCTTAAAGGATAATGGCAGCATTTCTATCAGGACGTATCTACCAGAAAGCAGAGTGGCCAACTCACCTGAAAGTAAATTTGCATTAGATCCAGTAATGTAAATATCTACATTTTCTCGTAGATATAAACTATCTACAGCTTTTTCAAAATTCTTGCATTGCTGAACTTCATCCAGAAAAACATACGTATTTGCTGATGTTGACAATCGTTCTGCTATATAGGTGTAAAGTTCTCGATAATCAAGGAGTCTTTCAAAACCCAGGTCTTCCAGGTTGATATAGATGATATTCTCTTGCTGTACCCCGTTGGTCAGGAGAAGGTTAATATACTGTTGGAACAGGGTCGACTTTCCGCAACGTCTCACACCTGTAACCACCTTGATGACTTGTTTGTCGCGCCAGGTTTTTAATGCCTCTAGATAGATAGTTCGCTGTATCATAGTTATCCTTTAGTACATTATATAGTCGCCGGATAGTTTTGTCAACTGCTTGACAATACTTTTATATATTTGGAGTTTTGTCAATTCATTGACATTAATTGGTTTTGTGCGGTTGATTAAGGTTTTGTTTAGCCTTTCCCAAGAGTTTTGACTATAATCCCCTTCAGGAGCACAAAATATGACCACTCTTACGCCTGCTTATCCAGAAAAATTCAATTACTATCACCCGATCCAGGTGCGGTATGCCGACCTGGATACCCTGCTGCATGTGAACAACGTCGCAATCATGGAATACGTCGAGACCGCTCGCACTGGCTACTATCGCGCGACGGGCATTTGGGACGGAACGATGTCGGGCGGTTTTGGCATGGTGGTTGCTTCGGTACACATCGACTACCTGGTATCCATCCAGTTTGACGATACGGTTCGGGTCGGCGTGCGCACCGCCAACATTGGGGGGAAGAGTTTGCGTTTCCAATTCCAGGTAGAAAGCGCCGACGGCGAGACGGTATTTGCCCGCGGGGAAGCCGTGATGGTTGCCTTCAACCATTCCGAAGGCAAGTCGCGCCGGGTCCCGCAGGATTGGCGCGAAAAGTTAGCCAGGTTTGAACAAAACGACGAATTCCTGGCGTAATGTCAAGCAACCAGTAATAACTAATTAACCAGAAAACAGGAGTAGTAAGCATGAGCCGGAAACAACAGCCTTCTTTGCCCGCGATTGACACCCCCTACATGATCAACTTTTTAACCAAGTTGCTCAACACACCCAGCCCGACCGGCTTTTCGAACCAGGCGATCTCGCTGCTTGAGAAAGAGCTGGCTGCCTTCCCTGAAGTTCGCACTGAGCGGACGCGCAAGGGCTCTCTGCTGGCCTTCCTGCCTGGGCAAGATGTCCTCGATGCCCCAACCACGCGCGGGCTTACCGCCCATGTGGATACCCTCGGTGGGATGGTGCGCGAGATCAAAGCCAGCGGCCGGCTGGAGCTGACCAGCGTGGGTGGCTTCGCCTGGGGCAGCGTGGAGGGAGAAAACTGCCTGGTCCACACCCGTGAGAAAGGCACCGTTCGCGGCACCCTCCTGCCCCACAAAGCATCGGTCCACGTTTACGAAAATGTGCGCGACGAAAAACGCGACGCCGCCAGCATGGAAGTGCGCCTCGACGCGCGCGTTTCGAACGCCGCGGAAGTGCGGGAGCTCGGCATCGAAGTGGGCGATTTTGTATCTTTTGACCCACGCGTGGAAGTGGTCAACGGGTTCGTCAAATCGCGCCACCTGGACGATAAAGCTTCCGTCGCCAACCTGGTCTGCGCAATCAAAGCCCTGCATGATCACAACCTGAAGCCTCGCGAAAGTACCTGTTTCCTGTTCAGTAATTTTGAAGAGGTCGGGATTGGAGGAAGCAGCGACTTCCCCGCAAGTTTGGAAGAACTGGTGGCAGTGGACATGGCTGCCATTGGCGATGGGCAGGCTTCGGATGAGTATCACGCCAGCATCTGCGTCAAGGACGGCGGCGGTCCGTATCACCACGAGCTATCAAACAAGCTGCGCGACCTGGCAACTGCTTATGATATCCCGGTGAAGGTGGATATTTACCTGCATTACAGCTCGGATGGCAAAGCCTACTGGCGCGCCGGAGGGCATGCCGCGGTGGCGCTGATCGGTCCGGGTGTGGACAGCTCCCATCATTATGAGCGCACGCACACTGACGCGCTGGCGGATACCACCAGGTGGATTTTGGCTTATCTGCTGTCGTAATTCCGATATGGTAAGCTGTTCGTAAACAATTCGTCTCACAAAAGAACTTCCCGTTTCTTTGGGAAGTTCTTTTTTAACCCAGCCTTTCGATTATCACTAAGCGACTCAAGTCGTTCTGAGCCTCTTTTGCGAAGAATCTGATTATTAACAGACAGATCCTTCGCTCAGGATGACAGTAGGAAATTCGCTCCTCGCAACGACATAAGGGCTTGTATGTAAGGTGAGCTTAGAGTTTAACTTCCGTGCGACCTGTGAGTTTATTCTGCACCCAGCA
>CAYUGV010000054.1:0-8899 GCA_964444335.1 uncultured Anaerolineaceae bacterium
CTATTGTTAATCTTTACTAACGCGCGTTAATAGTTGGGAAGGAAGCCAATGAGTAGGAGAGTTACCAGTCAGGACGTGGCAGACCTGGCAGGAGTATCACGAACTACTGTCTCTTTTGTCCTGAATAACGTCCATCGCTTTTCAATCCGCCCGGAAACGGCAGAGAAGGTCCGTCTGGCTGCCCATCAACTTGGCTATTACCCTAATGCTTCTGCCCGCGCTCTCGCTTCCAATCAAACCAAAAACATCGGTCTTATTATCAGCCGTGCTCCACAATATGTTGCCTCTGATCCCTTCCTACCCCAGATATTAAGCGGGCTTTTGGATGCGTTAAAGCAAAACTCGCAAGGTTTGTTGCTGGAGTGGGTAGAACCGGGGCAACAACAACAAGCTTATCTTGAACTTACCCGGTCGCATCACATAGACGGAATCATATTAATGACACCCCGAACGGATGACACCGGAATAAAGGCGTTAGAGGAAACTGACATTCCGGTAGTGGTAATGGGCTATATACCGGGGTCATCCCTGCATTCTGTGGATGTGGACAATTTGGCCGCAGCTGAAATGGCTGTGAACCATTTGATCGATATGGGACACAGTAGAATCGCTTGTATCACCAATGCCACCTTACCTTACACTTCCGCCAGCCAACGACTGGACGGCTATAAATTAGCTTTGCATAAAGCCGGGATCGCTTATGATCCCAAACTGGTACGCGAAGGGGATTTCGACATCCAAAGCGGCTCTCGAGCGATGAAATCTCTGCTCGAGACAACGCGCGATTTTACAGCGGTTTTTGTCGCCAGTGATAATGTGGCGTTGGGAGCCTATTCAGCATTGAATGAAGCCGGGTTGTCGATCCCGGGCGATGTATCTGTAGTTGGTTTTGATGACATTCCACTGGCGTCTTTTGTCAGTCCCACACTCACCTCGGTGGCTGTACCAGGGCAAGAGATTGCAGTTGAGTCGTATAAATTACTAACTTGTTTAATGCGTGGAGATCTGCCCGAGCCCCGCTCGGTAACTATTCCCACACGCTTTATCCCCCGTCAATCTTCAAGGGAGATAGGAAGGAGAGCACAGAGAGGAATTAAGAAGTAGTCGGCCTGGATTGTCAATTGTTTAAACAATTAATGAGATTCAAAGGAGAAAATATGTTTAAGAAAAATGTAATTTGGTCAACAATAGCCATTCTGATTATTGCGACCATGCTGCTTGGCGCCTGCCAGGCTGCTCCTGCTGCAGAACCCACCAAGGAAGGTGGAACAGGATCAACTGTTGCTGCCCTTCCCCAGGGACAGGAACTCGCCAATGCTTATGCTGGCCAGTACAAGGGTAAAGTCGTAACCATGGCTGGTCCCTTCACCGACCAGGATGAGGTCGTCTTTAACGACAGCATCAAGAGTTTCGAAGAGAAAACCGGCATTGACATTCAATACACCGGCTCCAAGGAATTTGAAGCCAACATCAACATCCGCCTGGATGGTGGTGATCGTCCTGACATCGTCGATTATCCGCAGCCCGGTCTGTTAAGATATGCCGTGGAAAAGGGCTATGCCATCGACATGAACACCCTGATCAATCCTGACTGGATCAAGACCAACTATAGTCAGGCGTGGCAAGATCTGGGCACTATGACTGGCCCCAACGGCGATATTGTTGCCGGTATTTGGGCGCGTGCCAATGGCAAATCTTTTGTCTTCTATCCCAAGAAGGCATTTGACGAGGCTGGTTATAAAGTTCCAACCACCTGGCAGGAAATGATGGATCTCACCGCTCAAATCGCCTCTGATGGTGACACTCCCTGGTGTATCGGTATCGAATCTGGTGCAGCTACCGGCTGGACCATGACCGACTGGATTGAGGATCTAATGCTGCGCGTCAATGGCCCTGAGGCCTATGACAATTGGGTAGCTGGCACACTGAAGTTCGACTCACCTGAGATGAACAAAGTCCTCGACTACATCGAAGCGATTTGGTTCAATGATGCTTATGTGTATGGCGGCCGTGCTGCCATCCCCACCATCAACTTTGGTGACGCCCCCAAACCCATGTTCGAGAATCCGCCAAAATGCTGGTTCAACCGACAGGGCAACTTTGTGACCACCTTCTTCCCCGAAGAAGCCGTCGCGGGTGTGGATTACAGTTTCTTCTATCTGCCTCCCATCGATGAAAAATGGGGCAAGCCTGTCCTCGGCGCTGGTGATATCTATGCCGTCTTCAGTGATCGTCCCGAAGTGCGCGCTGTCATCCAGTACTTCTCAACCGGTGAATCCCTCAAGGTTTGGGTTGAGCAGGGTGGCGCTATCCTGACCCACAACGATGCTTCCCTCGACTGGTACGTGGATCCCGTGACCCGCGGTGTGGCTGAAACTATCCGCAATGCCACCACCTTCCGCTTTGACGGCTCGGATATGATGCCGGGTGCTGTTGGTGCTGGTACCTTCTGGAAGTACATGACCGACTATGTTTCCGGCTCAATCACCCGCGAGGAAGCCCTCAAGGCAATTGATGCCTCCTGGCCGACCAAGTAAGGAAAAGCCTCTTTAGGTGTTACCAATTAAAAGGAGAGCAGGATTATCCTGCTCTCCGACCCCTACCAGTATGGTAAAGGAGGTAAAAAATGAATGTTGCCCAAATGAATAATCCTTCACCAAACGATGGGGGATTCATTGGCAAGTTTGTAAGGTGGTTCAGTACCACTCTTGGGCAGATTGTCGTTTCGATACTGGTCCCTGCCGGACTTTTTTTGGTCTTATGGCAGGGATATATGTTCCTTCAAAGAGCGAACGCGCCTCAGATTATCCAGGTGGTTGTCGCGATTATTTGGGGAGTTGGAGGAGTGGCGTTACTATACCTGGTGACCAACTGGCTGGTAATGAAATTACCAAAAAGGGTGTCAAAGGTGCTGCAACCGTTCGTGTTTGTGGGTCCGGCAGTGGTCATTATGGGTTGGTTCCTTGCTCTCCCGGTGCTACGTTCCCTGATTGCCAGCTTCAAGAATTACCTGGGCACACAGTGGGTAGGCTTTGAGAACTACAAGTTCGCTTTCACTGACCCGCGCATGTTGGAGACATTTCGCAATAATTTGTTATGGTTGATTTTTGGCACAGCCTTTAGCGTTGGTCTGGGCTTGCTCATCGCCACATTGGCAGACCGGTCGAGAGCGGAAGTGATCTATAAATCGATCATTTTCACTCCAATGGCGATTTCCTTTGTTGGCGCAGGTGTGATTTGGAAGTTTATCTACACATATAAGGGCACAGGTGTTGGCATCCAGGAAATTGGGTTATTGAACGCACTTGTGACCGCATTGGGAGGGAGCCCGCAACCGTGGCTCAGCCTCCCACCTTGGAATAACTTTTTCCTGATTATCATCATGGTTTGGCTGCAGACCGGTTATGCCATGGTGATCCTCTCGAGCGCCATCAAAGGTGTGCCTGCTGAATTGCTGGAAGCGGCACGAATGGATGGGGCGACGGAAATAAAAGCTTTCTTCTCGGTGGTGGTGCCTTATATCAAGGGTACGCTGCTGACAGTTACAACTACTATCGTGATTTTTAGCCTGAAGACCTTCGATATTGTACGTGTCATGACAGGCGGCAATAACGGTACCAATGTGATCGCCAACGAGTTTTACTTGCAGAGTTTCACTTATACCGACGCAGGTAAAGCTTCGGCTATCGCAATTGTCTTGCTGCTTTTAGTGACCCCAGTCATCTTTAATAATGTTCGCCAATATACTAAATCCAGAAGGGGGTTCTAATGGCTAAGACAAGTCAAAAAAACGCTAAGAAAATAGCTTCTTTCTGGACCAACTTCATCCTGATTGTCATTTGCATCATCTGGTTGGTCCCCATTTTGGGCATCCTGATCACCTCCTTCAGGCAGAGCCAAGATATCTTCACCTCTGGCTGGTGGAAAGTCTTCCCGCACAAGCAAAATGTGGAAGTGGAACGAATTGTCCTGCCAGAATCGGTGAACCTGGATCAACCCTTCGAAATTTTAGGAAAAACCGCCACTTTCGAAGAGTTTCGTAATAGTGTCACTCTCGAAGATGGGCGCATTATCAGTTGGTACGGCAACAAGCGCACACGCACAGCGATTGTGTCCGAAAATCGCTGGGTGGGATTTGACACCAACCTAACGCTAAAGAACTACAAAGACGTGATCGGTGGAAAAACCATCAGTTATAAAAACGCTGAAGGTCAGACCATCACTCGCACTGGTAATAATTTAGGCGGCGCGTTCCTGAATTCGTTGGCTGTCACCATTCCCGGTACGATCATCCCGATCCTGATCGCGGCATTCGCCGCTTTCGGTTTCGCCTGGCTGGAATTCCCTGGACGCAACATCGTATTCACAATTATTGTGGCTTTGCTGGTGGTGCCATTGCAGATTGCCCTGGTTCCTGTGCTTAAGGACTATGTGAGCATGGGGCTCAATGGAACGTTTTTGGGAATCTGGCTGGCACACTCAGGTTTTGGCTTGCCATTGGCTACCTACCTGTTATTTAACTACATCGGTACTATTCCGCGCGAGTTGTTGGAATCTGCCTATATCGATGGTGCTTCCAACTTCACCATTTTCACTAAAATGATCCTGCCCCTCTCTGTTCCTGCCCTGGCATCTTTTGCGATTTTCCAGTTCCTCTGGCTCTGGAATGATTACCTGGTCGCACTCGTCTTCCTGGGTGAGAAAAACCAGACTGTCACCATCGCAGTAGCCCGCCTGGTCGGTGAAAAAGGTCAGGATTGGCATTTGATGACTTCGGCGGCTTTCGTCAGCATGATCCTGCCATTGCTTGTCTTCCTCGGATTGCAGCGCTACTTTGTGCGCGGCATGATGGCTGGCTCGGTCAAAGGTTAGATCCTTATCAACACGCTGGCTCTTCAAGAGCCAGCGTGTTTGGTTTACAGCTTCCATGCCGATGGTTTAAGACGGGAGGTTGGTTCAGAGCGCTGGCGACGTTGTATATTCATACGAACAGTGTAATCACCCCCCATCTTGTGACATAATAACGATAGATTGCGTGATGCGAAAGGATAGATATGGTTCAAAATAGTCCTTCCTGGTACAAAGATGCCATTTTCATGGAGCTTAACACCCGCGCCTTCAAGGATTCGAATGCTGACGGCTGGGGGGATCTACCGGGTTTGACCTCCAAGCTGGACTACATCCGAGACCTTGGGGTGGACGCGATCTGGCTTCTGCCGATCAATCCTTCTCCACTGCGCGATGACGGTTATGATGTAAGCGATTTTTGTGACATCTTCCCGGCTTATGGCAACCTGGACGACTTCAAGAGGCTGATTGAAGAAGCGCACGAACGGGGTTTGAGGATCATAGTGGAGATCATTCCAAACCATACATCCGATCAGCACTATTGGTTCCAGGCCTCGCGCGATCCGCAGCACCCTGAGCATGCGAAATATCGGGATTGGTACGTATGGTCTGACACCGATCAGAAGTACCAGGACGCAAGGATCATCTTTACTGACACAGAAACTTCCAACTGGAGCCTTGACCCGCTGAGGGGGCAGTACTTCTGGCATCGGTTCTTCTCCACCCAACCCGATCTGAACTACGATAATGTAGAAGTCCAGCAGGCAATGCTGGACGTGGTCAAGTTCTGGATCGATTTGGGGGCGGATGGGCTGCGCGTAGATGCGCCGCCGTACCTGTTTGAACGCGAAGGCACCAATTGCGAAAACCTGCCCGAAACCCACGCATATCTGAAACGGATGCGAAAGTTCGTCGAAGAATACAGCCCCGACACTCTCCTCCTTAGCGAAGCCAACCAGTGGCCAGAGGATGTGATCGAGTACTTCGGCGCTGGCGATGAAATGCACATGAACTTCCATTTCCCGCTCATGCCGCGGCTTTTCATGGCGTTGGCGAAGGCGGACCGCACCCCGATCGAAGAGATCCTGGCGCGCACACCTGTTTTGCCGGAGGGCTGCCAGTGGGGGAGCTTTTTGCGCTGCCATGACGAACTGACGCTCGAGATGGTGACCCCTGAGGAGCGGCAGTGGATGTGGGAGTTTTACGCGCCAGACCCCAAACAGCGCATTAACATGGGCATCCGCCGAAGGTTGGCGCCGCTCCTGGATAATGACCAGCGCAAAATTTTGTTGATGCACTCGATGCTGCTAACAATGGTAGGCTCGCCCTTCCTATATTATGGGGATGAAATTGGCATGGGAGATAACGTAGACCTTTTCGATCGGAACGGGGTGCGCACACCGATGCAGTGGGATGGTTCGCTGAACGCAGGATTTTCAGACGCGGACCCCGGAAAACTCTACGCGCCGGTGATCAAGGACGAGATTTACGGTTATCAATGGGTGAACGTGGCGGCACAGGAAGCCGACCCGGATTCTCTGCTCAACCGCTTGCGCCACATGATCCGTGTACGAAAGGAACACACCCTTTTTGGTAGAGGCGACTTCAGCTGGAAAGCATTCAATTTTGATTCCAAGGCAGTAGTAGCGTACCAGCGATCCTGGCAAGGGGAACGCGTAGTGGTTCTGAACAACCTAAGCGGGGAAGACGTGAGTGGTTGGATCCCGGAGACGGCACAGAGTTTTGAAGATCTTTTGACCGGAGAAATCGTCCTGCCCGGAGATTACACGCTCAAACCCTTTGGATACGTCTGGCTAAAACCTATTGGTCCGGACCTACCCAATGTTCCAACTGGTCCTAACGCCCCGCAACCCGGTTATCTGGGATCAGATAAGCAGTAAAGCCTGGAGAAGAACGTATGAAAGCTGGAATTTTGGACCTCCATCAGGAAGCCAGCCGAGTGTTGGCACGGCTTTTGCCCAGGTTGGAACAAGAACTGTTTCCTGCTATTCAACAGGATCCACAAGCCTGGAAAACATTCGCTCAGCATCTCGAAGCCCATTTTGACCACCTGTTCCAGCTCTATCATCTCCTTTATGGCACTCGTTACGACATGCTCTTTCACCTTGAAAACCTGTTGAGGAGCATGGCGCAAGCAGCTTTTGACAGACCTGACGATTTGAGAGAACTCGACCGGCAGCGCGAACAGGACCCGCTTTGGTTCCAATCCAACCAAGTGTTGGGCGGCGTGTGTTATGTGGATCTTTTCGCTGGCAACCTGGAAGGCATCCGCGCGAAAATTCCGTATTTCAAAGAGCTTGGGCTGACCTATTTGCATCTCATGCCGCTCTTCAAAATGCCTGAACACGAAAACGACGGCGGATATGCCGTCAGCTCCTTCCGGGAAGTGCACTCTCCCCTGGGTACCATGGCCGAGTTGGCGCAGCTCTCGCGGGACCTGCGCGCCCAAGGGATCAGCCTGGTGCTGGACCTGGTGATCAACCACACTTCCAACGAGCATGAATGGGCTCTCAAAGCCAAGGCCGGCGATCCGGATTACCGCGATATGTATGGTATTTTCCCGGACCGGACTGTGCCCGATCTTTACGAAAAAACTCTGAGGGAAATTTTTCCGGATGAACACCCGGGCGCTTTCACCTGGTTCGAAGACATTCAATCCTGGGTTTGGACCACTTTCCATTCTTATCAATGGGACCTGGATTACAGCAACCCGGTGGTCTTTAACCGTATGAGCGAAGAGATGCTCTTCCTCGCCAACCAGGGCGTGGAAATCTTTCGGCTGGACGCGGTGGCGTTCATCTGGAAAAAATTGGGCACCTCCTGCGAAAACCTCCCCGAGGCGCATACCATTTTGCAGGGGTTCAATGCCATCACACAGGTGGTTGCCCCATCCATCCTGTTCAAATCTGAAGCGATCGTGCATCCGGATGAAGTGGTCAAATACATCTCACCTGAAGAATGCCAGCTTTCTTATAACCCCTTGTTGATGGCGCTGCTTTGGAACAGCCTGGCAACGCGCGAGGTTAATTTGCTCTCACAGGCACTGGAAGAAAGATTCGAGGTTCCTGAGGGTACCGCCTGGGTCAACTATGTGCGCTGCCACGATGATATCGGTTGGACTTTCTCGGACGAGGATGCCGCCAGGCTTGGAATCAATGGTTACGACCACCGACGCTTTTTGAATGAATTCTACCGGGGTCGGTTCACGGGCAGTTTTGCGCGCGGAGTTCCCTTCCAGGAGAACCCAAAGACAGGTGATTGCCGCATCTCAGGCACTTGCGCATCGCTGGCAGGGCTCGAAAAGGCGCTGACCGAAGAGGGACCAGAGGAAATAGAGTTGGCTATCAAACGCATCCTCCTGCTGCACTTTGTGGTCATGACTGCCGGCGGGGTGCCCCTGGTTTACCTGGGGGATGAAATCGCCACCTTGAATGACTACAGCTACCTGGAGGATCCAAAACACAAAAATGACAGCCGTTGGGTGCACCGTCCGGTCGCCGACCAGGAACGCTACTCGCAGCGGATGGATGCTGGCACTGTGCCAGGGCGTGTCTATGAAAACATTCGCAAATTGATTGAGTTGCGCAAAGCCTTGCCGGGTTTGGCTGGGGGCAAACTGGAAGTGATCGACACCCGCAACGGATCTGTGTTGGGTTTTGCCCGACTCAACCAGGGTGAGAACCTGTTGATCCTGGCGAATTTCAGCGAACGCGAACACGCTATCCCCGAATGGGTGGTCCGGCAAAACATGTTGGATCAAAAAAAAGTATGGTTCGGCAAGCCAGAATTTTCTGAGAACGGCACGCTGTGGCTTCCACCATATGCTTGCGTTCTCTTTGGGTAAGCTGTAGTCAGGTTTTGTTACTTCTGGTTTGGGTCACGCGAGAATGTCGCGATCTGATCTTGCAGAAATCACGACCGGTATGCATGGCAAAAAATCAAACACACGACTCTTTGTAGCACCCAGGATCTTGGAATCTCTTGACCAAAGAGCGCGTAAATGCTAAGCTTGACGCATGACTACCCTCTC
>CAYUGV010000055.1:0-7066 GCA_964444335.1 uncultured Anaerolineaceae bacterium
GGCTACACCTGCCACTTTATTCGCCCCATTCCGAGCTTTCTGGATAAGGCCGGCTGAAGAGAGGCGAGTATGCAGTCCGAACCATCCACGACGCCTGAACGCAAGATGCGCACCTACCTGAAAATGCTTAAGGTTTATGGCTTAGCCGCCTTGGGCATTCTGGTACTCTTCTCTGCGTTTGGTTTTTTCACTGGTGGCGTGCCCGGACTGATAAACGGTCTGAATTTGGCCTTGATTGTCTGCGCGATTGGCCTGCCTTTTTTGGGTATGCTGATCAGCCTGACCTACTGGAGTGAGTTCGCCGGCAGGTGGGGTGAGGAACAGTACAAAGAACAATTGGAAGGCAAGACTGACGATAAGAAGAATCAGGACTGGTAATTTGGGTAGAATAAAAGCAAAACCGGGAGGATGGCAATGAAAACGAGACTGTTTCTGCTAATGGTTGTTATCGCACTGGGGCTAAGCGCTTGCTTGCCCGCGGTCGAAGTCCCTCCGACGCCAATGCCGCCGGCCGGGATCACCCCCGAACCCACATCCGTCCCTCCAACCGAGCCTCCCACTCAGGTGCCGCAACCGACCCAAGAGCCTACCTTGGAAACGACAGACGAGGTGGAAATCCCAACCCCAAATCTCTACGCTTATGTTAAAGATTTTCAGATTTACATCCTAAATCCCGCAGATCTCTCAGTGGTAAAGATGGGTGATTCCAACCATCCTTTTGGTTATGGTGCTGATTGCTGGCAAAGTTCTCCCCGTCTCTCACTGGATGGGCACTACCTGGCATTTGATGTGAACTGCGGGGACGCTTTCATTGTGTATGATCTGCTTCAAAACTATAAAATTGCCGAGATCATAAAAGAATCCGATCCCCAAATCCTCGGAGATACGCTTCTGGGTTGGGCTGAAAACGGTCGGCTTTACTACACCCACATGGTTGGTGGCTGCAGTTTTGAACCTGAGCTAAAGGGTCCGGATAGAATGGAAGTTTATTCCTACGATCCAGTTTCATTTGATTCACCGTACGAATTTGACCTTCCCAAGGTCGATGACGCGCCGCACGCCTACAGCATTGGCATCACCATTGATCCCCAGGCGGAGCACGTGATTGCCTGGAACGCAGCCTGTTCGGTTGGGCTTGGCACCCGCTTCCTGTTCACCACCGCCACTGGCGATTATGAGCTTGAACCCGCCAGTTGGCCGGCAAGCTTTGGCGACCTCGGCGGACATTATTCTTCCTTCCCCCAGGAACTCTACGTTTTTGGGGCGGACGGTGGAAAACTCTACGTCATCAAAGATCCAGAACTCGAATGGGACCCCAATGCCAGGTTATTATTCCTTGCCGCAGGAGCCAGCGACCCGCAGCAGATTGACTCGGGTAGTTTCAGCGAACTGGTCAGCCAGGCGCCTTTGGTGAAGTAAGAGCATTATTAATATTTCATCATAAGTTCTCCAAGCCAGCAAAGCGACTGGATATTTTGGTATACTCGACTTACCGGAAACCATTTCTCCGGGATGTTGCGAGCCCTCATGAAGGGGGCTCCCCCGCCTGATTTCCCTGCCAAAATCGAACATCGGGACACCCAGGGCAGGATATGCCTGACAAGGCTATGAAAGATTTTGAGGTTTACTTTGGCTGAAAATTATCAATTAACTCAAAAAGCCAAGAAGATACTGGGCAATGCCCGCCGGATTGCCATGCACCAATACTCGGAAATAATTGGCACGCATCACCTGCTCGGCGGCATCATCAACGAGGAAGGCTGCGTGGCTTACCGCGTTCTGCGCGATCTCGGGATTGATGAAGACGTGATTTTTAACGTTATCGAGCAGGAAAAGTATCCGGAAAGGGAGTTCCAACAACGGCTTGGTGAGGATATTAAAAAGACACTCGAATACGCTGTCGAAGAGGCTGAGAAGGATCAGTCTCCGATGGTTGGCACGGAACATATCCTGCTTGGTTTGAGCAGAGATCCCGAATTTAAGGGCATGGATATCCTGATCCGCTTTGGGATCACACCGGAGCAATTGCGCCGCCATACCAACCGCGTTCTGCGCGAGGCAAAAGAAGCCGGCGAGCAGCGCCAGGAGCAATCCGAAGGGCGCGAGGAACGACGCGGCAAGACCGAGTCCGAAGGCGTTGGCAGTTCAAGGCGACTGCGCAGCAAGGAAAAAGATTCCGACAGCAACTCCCCCCTGGTGGACCAACTAGCCACAGACCTGACCGCACTGGCGGAAGCTGGCAAGCTTGACCCCGTCATCGGGCGTCAGAAAGAAATTGAACGCGTCATCCAGATTTTGGCGCGCCGCACCAAGAACAACCCCGCCCTGATCGGCGAACCGGGTGTGGGCAAGACCGCCATCGTGGAAGGTCTGGCGCAGCGCATCATCGAAGGCGATGTGCCGGCGCTTCTGCTCAAGAAAAAGGTGCTCCAGTTGGACGTGGGCTCCCTCGTGGCCGGCACGATGTACCGCGGGCAGTTTGAGGAGCGCCTCAAGCGCGTGATCGACGAGCTCAAAGCCAGTGGCGCAATCGTCTTCATTGACGAATTCCACATGCTGGTTGGGGCTGGCTCAGCCGGCTCCTCGGTGGACGCTGCTAACATCCTCAAGCCCGCGCTTTCACGCGGCGAACTGCAGGTGATTGGCGCCACCACCATCAACGAGTACCGCAAGAATATCGAGAGCGATGCCGCCTTGGAGCGCCGCTTCCAGCCGATTATGGTGGAGCAGCCTACCATCCAGGAGACCATCGCTATCCTGCGTGGTATCCGCGAGAAGTACGAGGAGCACCACCGCCTGAAAATTAGCGATGAAGCCCTCGAATCCGCTGCGAAACTCAGCGCGCGCTACGTTACCGACCGCTTCCTGCCGGACAAGGCCATTGACCTGGTCGACGAAGCCGCGTCCCGCGTGCGCATGTACAAGAGCGAAGCAGCCCTTACGAGCAAAGACCTGGTGACCGAGCTCCGGGATATCTATAAGCAATTAAGCGACCCTGATTCTAAGCTCGATAATGATGAGGTGGAAGCTCTGGCCCAACAACAACTCAATCTGGAAGTGGAACTTCAGGCTCTTCAGACCGGTTGGGATCGCGCAACCTCCCCGACGGTAAGCGAGGACGACATCGCCGAGGTCATTTCCATGTGGACCGGCATTCCGCTGATGCAGATTGCCACCGAAGAATCGACCAAGCTGCTTAACCTCGAGGAAGAGTTGGGCAAGGTAATTATTGGGCAAAGCGAAGCCATACAGGCCGTTTCTAAGGCTATCCGCCGTGCGCGTGCTGGTCTCAAGAGCGAGCATCGCCCAATTGGGTCCTTCATGTTCCTTGGACCCACCGGCGTTGGCAAGACAGAGCTGACGAAAGCCCTCGCCAACCAGATGTTTGGCTCGGAAGATGCCCTGATTCAGATTGACATGTCCGAATTCATGGAGCGCCACAGCATGAGCCGCCTGGTTGGCGCGCCTCCAGGCTACATTGGTTACGATGAAGCCGGTCAGCTTACCGAAGCCATCCGCCGTAAGCCTTACTCGATCGTGGTCTTTGACGAAATCGAAAAGGCCCATCCGGAAGCGCTCAACATGCTGCTCCAAATCATGGAAGAGGGTCACCTCACGGATGCCAAGGGGCGCAAAGTGGACTTCCGCAACGCCATCATCATCATGACCACCAACATCGGCGCGGAGATGATCCGCCGCCAGTCCGCCCTGGGCTTTGCCCTGGAGCTGGACGAGGTCCGCGAGGAGCAATTTGCCTACGATGAGATGCATAAGAAGCTTATGGAAGCACTCAAGCGCAGCTTCCGCCCGGAATTTGTCAACCGGCTCGACTCGGTGATCGTTTTTCGTGCGCTGAACCGCACCGACATCCGCGAGATCGTCTCGCTCGAGATTCACAAAGTCCAGGACCGCCTGGTGGAGCAGAGCATCAGCCTGGTTCCGACCGAGAGTGCGCTGGACTACATGGCTGAGCTTGGTTACGACCCCGAAATGGGCGCGCGTCCTGTGCGGCGTGTTATCCAGCAGGAGGTGGAAGAGCGGCTTTCGGATGGCTTACTGGCTGGCAACTTTGGCACGGGCGATCGCATCCTGATCGACGTCGAAGAGTTCATCAGCGAGGAAGGCGAAGTGCAAAAACGCGTGGTACTCAAACGCGAGAACCACACCGAAGAGAAAGAGAAAACCCCTGAGATGATGGGAGCGTAAAACAGATAAATGGCAAAAACCTACTCACGTTTTGTGTGTCAGGTCTGCGGGAAGGTCAGCTCCCGCGCCTTCGGTCGCTGCCCCGGCTGTGATAGCTGGGACTCAATGATCGAAGAAATTGTTGAAGCCGAACCCGAAAAGTCAGCCCGCGCTACCCGCGGGCTGACTGGTTCTTCCAAGGTGCATTCACTTTCGGAGATCGAAAGTCTGCCGGAAGAACGCCTGCCGCTGCCGATTGAAGAATTCGCGCGGGTGTTAGGCGGAGGGATCGTGCCTGGCTCGGTCGTTTTGATCGGCGGAGATCCAGGCATTGGCAAAAGCACCCTCACGCTGCAAATGGCGATGCTGCTGGCAGGAAAACATACAGTATTGTATGTTTCAGGTGAGGAATCTGAACGCCAGATCAAAATGCGCGCCGACCGCCTTGCTGAAAAAGACAAAAGCGGCAATCCCAGGTTACCCAGCCGCCTGCTGCTGGTGACCGAAACCAACCTTGCGCAAATCTTCAAACACATTGAGGATACCAAGCCAACCCTCGTGATCATAGACTCGATCCAGACCATGACCCTGCCCGAGATGGAATCGGCAGCTGGTTCGATCTCGCAGGTACGCGAATGCGCGGCGCGCCTGCGTGAACTGGCGAAAAGCAGCGGCGTGACCGTGTTCCTGATCGGGCACGTCACCAAGGAAGGCACCATCGCCGGTCCGCGCGTGTTGGAGCACATCGTCGACACCGTGCTCTACCTGGAAGGGGAACATTTCCAGTCATACCGGCTCTTACGCTCGGTCAAGAACCGCTTTGGTGCGACCAGCGAAGTCGGCGTGTTTGAAATGCAGGAAAAAGGCATGGTGGAAGTGCGCAACCCCAGCGAGGTTTTCCTGGCGGAACGCATGATCAACGCTCCGGGTTCGGCCATCGCCGTGACCATGGAAGGCACCCGCCCGCTCCTGGTGGAAATCCAGGGGCTTACCACCCCCACCAACTTTGGCAACCCACGCCGCACTGCCAACGGCATTGACCTGAACCGCCTGCTCATTCTTTCGGCGGTACTGACGCGCAGGTTGGGCGTCAACCTCAGCAACCAGGATGTGATCGTAAACGTGGTCAGCGGTCTGCGGATCGAAGAGCCGGCAGCCGACCTGGCTGTGGCAACCGCGATCGCTTCCTCCTACCGGGACGCTCCCGTGCGGGCAGACACCGTGTTGATCGGTGAAATTGGGCTTTCAGGGGAACTGCGCATGGTGGGGCAAACCCAAACTCGCCTGCGCGAAGCCGCCAAATTGGGCTTCAAGCGCGCCGTCGTGCCCAAGCGCCTGCGCAAGAGCGAGCCCTGGCCGGAAGGCATCGAGGTGGTCGAAGCCCGCTCCCTGCGTGAAGCGCTCAAAGCTGCCTTGTTGGAAGAGGAAACAGAAAAACCAACCAAACCTAAGGCATCAGGGAAATCAGAATCATAAAAATGCCATTGACGGTCGTGGTAGGATTGACAAAGAGCACAGAAAGAGACAAGTATGACTTCGATCATTGATTCCGCCCGCAAGAACCATGCCCTCGAGCATGCCACCATGACCATTCTGGCTGAACGCTACAAGGGCGTGCGCATGCTGGGGCATTCCAGCCCAGCTGGTTTCATCCTGATGGCTGACCTGCCGACTGAGATCGTCACCGAGGCAGTCCTCGAAGCCAAGCGCCGCCTGGAAAATGGCGAACCCAACCTGGCAGTTCACCCCAATTGCGGTACCAACATGGCAGTCTCCAGCCTGGCTGGCAGCGCTGCGGCCTTCAGTGTGCTCGGGTTACTGAGTAAAAAGGGGCAAAACGCCTGGTGGCACTACCTGGTCGCCACGCTTTTTGCTGTTCCAGCGTTTCTGCTGGCAAAACCCCTCGGTCCGATGCTCCAGAAAAGCGTCACCACCGATCCGGACACGCAAGACATGGCTGTCCAAATGGTGACCAGCCAGAAAACAGCCAACAGTTTCGTTCATTTCATCCGTACCAGCGCCATTTAGGGGCAGCGTGAGCGGTCAGGCAAAACCCACTTTCTACCTGTTGCGCGGCGATGACAGCACTCGAATCAAAGAGGTCATTGCCGGATTCCAAGCTGGGCTTGGCGACCCATCCATGGCAGACCTCAACACCACCCGCCACGACGGGGAATCCCTCGGCTTTGAACCTCTGCAGGCGGATGCCCTGACCATGCCTTTTCTGGCTGACCGCCGCTTGATCATCGTGGAAAACGCGCGCGCCTTCCTCGCAAAGATGGCAAAAGACCGTGCCCAAGCCTGCCTGGACCTGTTCGGAAACCTGCCCGAAACAACCGCCCTTGTGATGGTGGTTGATGATCAACAGGCCAAAAAGCGCGGCGAACGCTATTGGGAACACGGCAAAACCTACGCCTGGCTGACGGACTGGATGCGCGAGCATAACGACCAGGCGCTGCTGATCGACTGCGCTCTCCCGGATGAGGAAGATATGCCGTCGTGGATCCTGCGCAAGGCCAAGGAACTTGGCGGCGGTTTCAAGCCGGATGCCGCGCGGTTGTTGGCGAGTTATGTTGGCAATAACACCCTGCGCGCGCAAAACGAAGTGCTCAAGCTCATTACCTATGTCGGTGATCGCCAGGTCGTGGAAGAAGCGGATGTCAGCCTGCTGACCGCCCAGGAGCAGGAAGGCAACATCTTCACCTTCACCGACGCTCTTGGCGAACGCAACAGCAAGGCAGCCATGCAGCAATTCATGCTGCTGATGGAAGATAACGACCTGCTTGAGCTGACCGGCATGATCCACCGCCAGTTCCGCCTCCTGATCCAGGCGCGCGAGATCCTCGACGCGGGCGGTAAACCGCAGGATATCGAGCAGGAA
>CAYUGV010000055.1:7166-8897 GCA_964444335.1 uncultured Anaerolineaceae bacterium
TGCATGGAAGTGGACGCCATCGTCAACGCAGCCAACCCCGAGCTAAAACAGGGCGGTGGGGTTTGCGGCAGGATTTTCCTTGCCGCCGGCGAGCAGGAAATGACCAAGGCCTGCGACGCGATCGGTTCGTGCGAACCAGGCAGCGCGGTGATCACCCCCGGCTTCAACCTGCCGGCAAAATTCGTGATCCATACCGTTGGTCCAATCTGGCAGGAAGGTAACCACGGCGAGGAGCAAGTGCTGCGTAGCACCTATCGTTCCAGCCTGGAGCTTGCTAGGAAGCACGGACTTCAAAGTGTCGCGTTCCCGTTGATCTCCTCCGGCGTCTATGGATACCCTTACGAAGAAGCCTTTGCAATCGCCCTGGATGAGATCAACCGCTTTCTCTTTCATCACGACTTGGATGTGACCCTGGTCATGTTCGACCAGACCGCCTTCGCGCTCGGATTTAAACTCCGCAGTGATATTGAAAGCTACATTGACGACCATTACGTCGACGAACATCTCGACCGCAACCGCCGCCGAAGAGAGCAAAACATACCGCGTCCATCGGACCAAAAGGTTTTTGAGGAATCCACGCAAGTTTATCAAGCGCTGCCACATTATGGCCAAGCGCTGTGCCAACCTGCAGATGAAATTCCAGGGTTTGATTTCAAGAAAGAAAAGACCTTTTCTGAGTCTGTGCTCGGTCTCATCGATGCCAAAGGCATGACGGATACCGAGACCTATAAACGCTCCAACATCGACCGCCGGCTTTTCAGCAAGATCCGTAGCAATCGCGCGTACGCACCCAGCAAGTCCACCGCGCTGGCACTGGCCATTGGGCTGCGGCTTTCAGTTCAGGAGGCGCAGGACCTGCTGGCGCGTGCTGGCTTTGCCTTCAGCCCCTGCGACAAGCGCGACCTGATCGTGCGCTATTTCCTGGAAAATGGCGATCACGACATTGCCCGGGTAAACGCCGCGTTATACGATTTTGATCAGAGTTTGCTCGGTCTGTAAAATGTCGCCTGCCAGGCGACCACGACGCAAGCTTGGGGGAATATCATAGACCTCAGATCAACAAGGAGGTCTACATGAACAAAACAGAACTGATTTTCATCCTCGACCGCAGCGGCTCAATGGGCGGCTTGGAAAGCGACACCATCGGGGGATTCAACGCGACCATCAGCGACCAGAAGAAGATCGACGGGGAAACTCGCGTGACCACCATTCTTTTCGACAACTTCTTCGAGGTCCTCCACGACCGCATCAATCTCCAGGATATCGCGCCTCTGACCGAGCAGGATTACTTCGTCCGCGGCAGCACGGCTCTTTATGACGCTGTAGCGCTTGGCATTCGCAAGATCGCCAATGTTCAGAAGCAAACGCGGAAGGAAGGCCGCGCAGACAAGGTCATCATGGTCATCACCACCGACGGCTACGAGAATAGCTCGCGCGATACCAACGCCGCGATGCTGCACAAGATGATCGACGACTGCAAGAAAGACGGCTGGGAGTTCCTCTTCCTGGGTGCCGATATCGACGCGCAAGCTGCCGCGGGGAGCATTGGCATTGAGAGTAATAGAGCTGCAAACTTCGTCAAAGATTCCCAGGGAGTACAGGTGCAGTATGACTCGCTCAATGTCGCGATCAGCGCGATGCGTTCCGGCGCACCGCTGCCGAAAGACTGGAAGAACAAGCTCGACGAAGATAACAAACGCGCCAAATAGTGGGGGTTATCAGGGGGAAATT
>CAYUGV010000056.1:0-8241 GCA_964444335.1 uncultured Anaerolineaceae bacterium
TTTATGAAGAAGCAGGAGGCATAACATGGCACGCACAAATGCTAAACTCTCTGAACAGGCTCTAAAGAAAGCCGCCAAACGACACAACTGGGCACTGCAGTGGTGCTGGAACTACGAACGTATGCAGGCTTCTGGCTTTGCATATGCCATGGTTCCCGTCCTGAAGGAGCTCTATGACAACAATGATGAGGTTTGCGAAAACCTCGAACGTCACATGCAGTTCTACAACTGCCATCCGGGTGGTTCATCCGTGATCATGGGCGCAGCCGTCGCCCTTGAGGAAGGCTACGAGACTGACATGTCCGACAGCATCAAGGTCGCCCTGATGGGCCCCTTGGCAGGTATTGGCGACACCATCCAGGCTGTTTTGGTGAAACCGATTGCCTACATCATTGCTGCTGGTTTGGCAGCCGAAGGAAGCTTCCTCTCACTGCCCGTGATCATCCTCCCACTGCTGGCTCTCTTCCTCGCCAGATGGCCGCTCTTCAAATGGGGCTACAAGCGCTCTGTTGCCATCCTCGAAGACATCGAGGGCAACACCGACTTCAACACCTTGCGTAAAGCTGCCCAGATCCTCGGTTTGACCGTGGTCGGCGGTTTTGTGCCAAGCATGATTGGTTTGGCTCTGAAGTACACATACTCCAAGACCCTGACCGATCCGAATACTGGCGAAGCTGTTGTCAAGACAGTTGCCCTGCAGGATACACTTAACGGCATCCTGCCAAAAATGCTGCCTATCGCGCTGGTTGCATTCTGCTACTGGCTGCTCAAGAAGAAGGTCAATCCCGTACGTGTTATCTTAATCGTTGCGGTGATTGCCTTTGTGCTGGGTGCGCTCGGCATTTTGGGCTAATCTTTAGTACAATTAATGGTGGCGGAGAATATCCCTTCTCCGCCACCAAACTTATTAAGGGATGTGTTAGAGAGAGAACAATATGATTAAGCATCTTCGCATTGATAATCGTTTGATTCACGGACAGGTCGCCGTTACATGGATGCGCCGCATTAATGCGGATGCAATCGTTGTGGTTAATGATGCCGTTGCCAAGGATCGCATTCAACAGATGGCGCTTCCACTTGCCGCTCGAGACGCCAAGGTCCTTGTGCTGTCGCATCAAGCCCTGCAAGATTACGTCAAGGAGCATCCTCAGGAGTCGCTCTTTGTGATTGCCAAGTTCCCAACGGATGCCTTGCAAATCCTTGAGAGCGGGCTTGACGTTGGTGAAGTCAATGTTGGGAATGCTGCTCCGATTGCCGGGACCAAGTATGTCATGGTCGAAAAGAAATCCATCGCAGCAACCAAAGAAGATGCCGAAGTATATCGCAAGATCGCGGCACTGCGAGGCGGTAAGCTGTTGACCCAGACTGTCTCGACTTATGAACCTCAGGACTTTCTCGAATTGCTGCGAAAAGCCGGCCTTTAGGCTTTGTGCCAGCATTCGAACGAATGCCCATTTAACTACGAGAACTGTGGTGGTCACTTCGATAAATCGGGGTGACCACTATTTATGAATTTATGAATGCAACAACTGAACAGGAAAACCTGCCATGCAATTGAAAATCGCAAAAATCATCAACAGCCTGCTTGCCCTTCTGACGGTAATTATCCTGGTGCTTGCTGGCGGTTACTTCTTTGTTTACAATCGCTACCCCGAGTTCAAGACAACTTACCTGATCCTTTTCGCGCTCATCGCCATCGCGTTGATGATCTTTTTCAGGTGGATGGAAGAGGGCTGGGATAAACGTGTCATCACTCGAATGGCAAAAGATGGCAAAGTGGCGTTGGCAAACATCAAGCATTCGGAGCGCGTAATGCGTATGCGCGACAGCGCTTTTACCAATTTCTGGCTTTATGAATTTGTCGCGGATTTGGTAACGCCTGAGCTCGAAACCCTGAAAGACGTAAAGTTTTGGGAAAAGATGAACGTGGAGACTGACAAGATTCCTAATGGCTCGGTCTTCGTCACCTACGATCCCGAAAAACCAACCCAAATTTTTGTCGTCCCGAATGTGCTGATCAGCCAGTTGCCTGAACTGATGCCTGCGGTACGCAAGATCGAAGCGAACGCTTCCATTCGATACCTGGACACCTATTACAACAAAGGCATGGTCATCAAAAGCATGAAAGACTCCCTGACTCAGCAGCGCCAGGCCGTGGAAGAACAGAAAAGGAAGGAAGGCTAATATGATGAGGATTGGAACGGTAGGCACGAATTTCGTCGTCGATGGTTTTTTTGACGCCATAAGCAAGACCGAAAATGCCGAAGTGGTCGTGATCTACTCTCGCGCTGAGGAAACCGCTCAGACTTTTGCAGCCAAGCACAACCTGGCAAAATGGTATACCGACCGGGAAGCATTTCTGCATGATCCCGAGATAGATGTGGTCTATGTAGCCTCGCCCAATTCACTGCATTACCAGTGGTCGCTCGACGCATTGAACGCTGGCAAGGGAGTTATTTGCGAAAAACCCTTTGTTGCAACCCATGCACAGTGTGAGACGTTGCGTAATCTCGCCCAGCAAAAAGGTCTGTTCCTGGTGGAAGCCATCACCATTCCGTCTCTGCCCAACTTCAAACTGCTCCACCAGCACCTGGACAAAATCGGTCCAATCAAGTTGGTTCAACTCAATTTTTCGCAATACTCCAGCAAACACAAAGCCTTTTTGGAGGGCAAGAATCCGAATGTCTTCAACCCCGCTTTTGCCGGCGGCGCGCTGATGGATATCAATTACTACAACTTGCGTTTCATGCTCGATTTGTTTGGTGAGCCAGAGGATATTCACTATCTTGCCAACCTCGCCGAAAACGGCATCGACACATCCGGCGTGCTGACGATGCGGTATCCAGGTTTCGTAGCGGAGGGTGTGGGAGCAAAAGATAGCCGCAGTGAGAATATGGTCCAGATCCAGGGTGAAAAGGGCTACATCAAAGTGCCCAAAGAGAGCAGCCGCTGTATCTCGTTCACAGTGGTAACGCAGAATGGTGAAGAAACCATTAATGAACAAGCCGAGGATAACGTGCTTGTTTATGAAATGCGTGAATTCTCTGAAATGTACCGAAACAACGATCTGGCTAAAAGAGATGAATTGCTGGAAAATACCTGCCGCGCGATGAAGTGGCTCGAGAAAGCCCGCAAGGACGGCGGTGTTTATTTTGAAGGAGAAAAATAATATGTGGATCAGGTCAACCCGAATCTACACCGAAGATGGTTTGCTGGATGGCTGGATGCGAATTGAGGATGGAAAAATCATCCAATTTGGGAAAGGCGACAAAGAAGGCGCAGTCGATTTTGGCGATCGGCGCATCATTCCTGGCATTTTTGATACCCACATTCACGGCACCCAGGGCTTTACGCTATGGGAGGAAGGCGAAAGCGGAGATATCAATTTCCAGTTGGATGGCTTTTTAAAAGGTGTGGCGAGCGAAGGCGTGACCCTCGTGCTGCCAACGCTTTTCAGTGCCACCGGTGACGGCGAAGGCGCGCTCGATGTCCTGAGCAAGGCAGCCAAACGCGTTGGCAAGCCGCAGAACGGCGCTGACGTAGCTGGAGTGCACTTTGAGGGTCCCTACTTGAATAGGGTTGGCGAGAAGGGCATTCGTCCGAAAACTCCCACGATCGACCTGGACTTTGTGCGCAAGGCGATCGATGCTGGGGGCGGGCATCTGCGGTTGATGGGGCTCGCTCCGGAGCTGCCCAAGGCGAAGGAAATGATCGACCTGCTCACCGAGAATGGTGTAATCGCCGCGTTTACTCATACAGACTGCAATTCCACCCAGGCATTTGCTGCTTTTGATAATGGAATCACTGTGGCGACGCATTTATGCAATGTGATGACCGGCATTCACCACCGTGATGTGGGTGGATTGGGCGCAGCCCTGCTGGATGAGCGTGTCACCTGCGAGTTGATCTGCGATGGCCTGCACGTCTCGAACCCGATGATCGAGATTGTCATGCGCGCCAAGCCGCATGAGAAGATCATGCTGATCTCAGATTGCACCGGTTATTCCGGCGCGCCAACCGGCACCTACCGCGGTTTTCTGGGGCATTCCGGCGAAGTGATTGTGGATGATTTGGGCTTTGTCCGAGAACCTGGCGGTCGTCTGCGTGGAAGCAGCAAGCCTGTGCTCTACGGCATCTGGAATTTGGTCGAAAATATTGGAATCGAGATTGAAGATGCCCTGAAGATGGCGGCGCTCGTTCCAGCCCGCAAGTATGGGTTCGGAGACAAAAAAGGATCACTAAAAATTGGGAAAGACGCTGATTTTGTGGTGATCAGCGATGATTACAAAGCACTTGAAACTTACGTAGCGGGGCGCAAGGTCTTTGACCGTGCCAGTGAAGGGGATAAGATTTTCAACCAGCATATGCTGGAAACTTTACTGAGGTGAAAATGATCAAAGTAGCAACCAATACCAGCTATGTAACTCCGCAGGAACCCTGTTTTATGGGCGGCTATGGCATGCGCAGGCAAAAGTCTGAAGGCGTGCTTGACGATCTGAAATGTACCGCGATTCTCCTGGAGATCGGTGGTAAACCGATCGTATTTTGCGACGTGGAAATCCTGATGATCACAAATGAAATCGTGACAGCAGTCAAGGAAAAACTGGAAGAGAAATATGGCATCCAACCAGAAATGGTGACCATCGCCACCACCCACACCCATGCTGGACCGGAAATCCGGTCTGAACGACTACCCATGTTTGATGAAGAGACCGATGATGGCTTCTGGCGTCGGTACCAGGATTTCTTGAAGGAAAAGATCTTCGCCACTATTGCGGACTGTTTTGAAAAAGAACCCGTAGAAGTTGAAGCCTGGTATCGCACTGTGAAAATCGAAGGTCTGTATGGCAATCGCAACGGAATTGGCAAGCCTGAGGATAAAGATGTCACGCTGATCGTCTTCAAAAACGAAAAGGATGTGGAAGCGGCAATCGTGAATATTGCCTGCCACCCAACCGTACTTGGCGCTCAGAACCTGCAGATCAGCAGCGACTTGCTCGGATACATCAGCCGCGGTGTCAAGGAGCGGCTGGGAGTATATCCGCTCATGATGCAAGGCGCGTCAGGAGATATGAGCAATCGCAACTACCGCCAGGGGCACGACGCGCAAGAACTAACTCGCACAGGCGAGGGCATCCTGGCGCAACTTTTTGCAGGCGAGGAATTGACGCCGCTGATCTTGAGTGAACCGGTAGTTGAAGAATATCACTGGGAAACAACTTATCCCGTGGATAAAGAAGCCCTTAAAGCCTTACAGGCACAGATCAAGCAGCAAATGTCAACCGAAGAGGATTACGATAAGCACAAAATCTTACTCTCTTCAGTCTACGCGATCGATCTCAAGCTTAAAAAAGAGGAAATTAACGCCTGTTTCAACGCGGCAATTATTCGGCTGGGAGACATTGAAATTTGCAAACAACCCGGTGAGATGTTCTCTCGCTTTGGCATGAAGATCAAAGCCGCCAGCAAGGCAAAACTCCCGCTCATCTGGGGGTATGCCGATGATTACGGCGGCTATCTCCCGGACGCAGGCGAATACGGCAAGACCTACGAAAGCATGATGTCGCCGATGCCCAAGGGCGCTTCGGAAGAAATTACGGATGACCTGACCTGGATGATGGCCGGAGAAATGGAGTAAAAATGACTTACGCAAGTGAATACATCGATCATTTGAACGAAATCCTGGAGAAGATCAAGGCCAATGAAGCGCAATACCGCGAAACAGCCGCGGCGATCCTGGAGCGCGTCAAACAGGGAGGGATGATCTTCCCCTTTGGCACCGGCCATGGGCATCTGTTGGCGCTGGAGATGTTCTATCGCGCTGGCGGGATGATGGGGGTGAATCCGATCCTGACCGAAGAACTCATGCTGCACAAATCTGCCACGGGTTCTTCCGCCTTTGAACGCAGCGAAGGTAAGGCGGAACCGTTGTTGGAAGAATTCAAAGTCAGTGGCAAGGACGTGGTGATCGTCTTTTCGAACAGCGGCATCAACCCGCTGACAATCGAAATGGCATTAGGCGCGAAAGAACGCGGCGCCCTGACCGTGGCTGTAACCAATATGAACCATTCCCGCCCGCTGCAGAGCCGCCACCATTCCGGCCTTAAGCTTTACGAGATTTGCGACATCGTGCTCGATAACTTTGGCGTCTTGGGCGATGCCAGCGTGGAAGTGGCTTCGGGAATCAAAATCGCACCGACCTCCACAATCTCTGGCGCAGCGATTGTGCATACACTCACCTGCATGTTGGCTGAGTTGGCAGAGGCAGAAGGCTACGAGCTCGAACTGTTGACCTCCGGAAACGTCCCCAATGGACATGAGCGCAACCTGGCGTTGATCTATAAGTATAAGGACGTCATCAAGAGCCTTGGCTTGTAATGTCTTCCGATATTGAGAGGAAATGTTTTGAATAGAGAATTCGTCAAAGAGAACATCAAGTTGGCTGCTTTTGACCTGGATGGCACCATTCTGACCAAAAGCTTCATCACTGAGATCACCAAAGCAACCATCACGCGCCTGGCTGATACAGGCGTGAGAACGATCGTGGCTACTGGTCGCCATCTATTTACGTTACCTCCTGCAGTTCTGGACATCCCAAGTTTCCAGATCGCCATAGGCTCCAACGGTACAATGATTGGCAACATCCGCACGCGGGAACTTTACAACTTCGATGGATTCGACGTTGAAACTGCATTAAAGTTCTTGCGCTGGCTGCCTACGATCACAAATTCTTTCCATGTCTCTTTTCAGGACGGTTCTGGTTACCTGATGAGAGAGGATTTTGAGCGCTTGTTGGATCTGCAGCCCAATGAAGCGGAGCGGGAAAAATCAGCGCGAGAGTACCGCAGGGTTTATACGATCCTCGATGACGTTGAGCATGTCGAACAGACCATGAAGCCAGTCGCGAAGTTTGGTTTCAGGATGGCAAGAGAGCAAGACGTACCTGTCGCAGTGCGCATGGTGCGCCAAAACTTTGGATTTGAAGCCGCTGTAACGGATTATCAGACCATCGAGGTGACCAAAGCCGGCGTTACAAAAGCTTCCGGATTGATCCACGTTTGCGAACACTACGGGATAAAACCCGAAAATGTCATCGTCTTTGGCGACAGTGGCAATGACGTGCCGGCGATGAAAATTGCGGGCTATGCCGTGGCGATGGGCAATGCCTTCCCGGAAGTGAAATCTGCTGCTGATGAGGTGACTGAAAGCATCCATGACGATGGTGTAGCCATGGCAATCATTCGATTATTCGACCTGTAAAGGAGAAAAATGGCAGTTCAACCCTCTGAAATCAAGAAGTTAAAGACCGAACAGCGCAACCCTGCAACACTGGATATCGACCTGCTGCCTACCCTGGCGATGGTGCGGATGCTGAATGATCAGAACAGGGTGCTGGCTGACGCAGTGGATGAGCAGGCTGAGCAGATCGCGGAAGCCGTGGAGCTCATCACGGAACGCATGCTGCGTGGCGGACGCCTGATCTACATCGGCGCAGGCACCAGCGGCAGACTCGGTGTGATGGATGCCTCCGAGATTCCGCCGACCTTTTCAATGCCCCCGGAAGGCGTTGTTGGTCTGATTGCAGGCGGAGAAAGAGCCATTAGCGGGGCGGTCGAACACGTGGAGGATGATCCCTTGGCCGCGGTTGAGCAGCTCAAAGCACTTGAGTTATACCAAAACGATGTTGTGTGCGGCGTCGCTGCCAGCGGTCGCACGCCCTACGTGATTGGCGGGCTGGACTATGCCAAGAGCGTTGGCGCCGGCACCATCAGCGTCGCCAATAACAAACACAGCGAGATTGGCAAGCACGCTGATGTCGCCATCGAAGTCGAGACCGGCCCCGAAGCGCTTTCTGGCTCCACCCGCCTCAAAGCCGGCACAGCCCAGAAGCTGGTGCTAAACCTGCTCTCAACCGCGACGATGATCCAGCAGGGCAAGACGTACAGCAACCTGATGGTGGACGTCAGAGCGACCAATGAGAAATTACAAGCACGTTGCCTGAACATCCTGCGCGAGATCTTCCCTGCGGTGGAAACCGATAAACTCGAAGATGCCCTGGCACGCGCCAAAGGCAGCGTAAAACTGGCAGCGGTCATCATCAAGACCGGGCTGCCGGTGGAGAAGGCGCGTGCCGAACTGGAACGGAACGACGGGCATCTGCGCCGCGTTTTTGGCGAGGCGTAAGATGCTGGCTCGAACCATCATCATCCCTGCCAAGGGGCGTGCGGAAGTGATCGAGGA
>CAYUGV010000057.1:0-4234 GCA_964444335.1 uncultured Anaerolineaceae bacterium
ACTGCGAAGGGATACCTCCAGGAGAGGTATTTTTAAAATGGTGGCAAAGATGACCGACAAAAAACTAACCAAAAAAGACGCATACCTCAGGGAACTCGACAAGCGTGTTTTGATCTTCGATGGCGCCATGGGTACCATGCTGCAATTGCAGAAACTGACCGCGGCGGACTTTGGCGGCGAGCGTTATAACGGTTGTAACGACTATCTCACCCTTTCTTCTCCTGAGACGGTTTCCAGGATCCACAAGGCGTACCTCGAGGCTGGAGCCGACGTGGTTGAGACGGATAGCTTCAGGGCTAATCGCCTGACCCTGGCAGATTACGCCCTGGCTGACAAAACCCACGATATCAATTTTGCTGCCGCGCAGCTCGCCCGCAGAGCCGCTGATGAATACAGCACGCCTGAAAAACCCCGCTTTGTTGCCGGCTCGATCGGCCCCTCCGGAAAACTCATTTCCACCAACGATCCTGAAATGTCCAACATCACCTATGACCAGCTTGTGGACATCTTCCGCGAGCAAGCCCGCGGCTTGATTGAAGGTGGTGTGGATCTGCTGCTGATCGAGACCTCGAATGATATCCTGGAAGTCAAAGCCACCATCAACGGCATCCAACTGGCTTTTGAGGATACAGGCACCTGGCTTCCGATCCAGGCGCAGGTCACACTGGATGTCAACGGCAAGATGCTGTTGGGCACAGATATCACCGCAGTGCTCTCGATCCTCGAGGGTATGGGCGTGAGCGTTGTCGGGTTGAACTGCTCCACTGGCCCCGAGCACATGCGCGGAGCAATCTCTTACTTGAGCGAACACTCGCAGCTGCCGATTTCGTGTATCCCCAATGCCGGCTTGCCGATGAACGTAGATGGCGAAGCCGTCTACCCCATGCAAGCAGAGGAATTCTCATCTGCCCTGGCGGATTACGTCAGCCATTATGGTATCCGCGTGGTTGGCGGATGCTGCGGCACCACGCCGGCTCACATTTTGGCACTGAGCCAGAAAATTGCCGATATCACCCCTCCAAAGACCGAGTCTGAGGCTTTTGCTTCGCTGGCTTCTTCTGTTCAGGCGGTTGCCATCGAGCAGCAACCGGCGCCTTTTGTCATTGGCGAGCGGCTTAACGCCCAGGGATCCCGAGCCTTCAAGCGCCTGCTGCTAGCTGGAGATCACGACGGCATGCTCCAGATCGCGCGCGACCAGGTGGACTTTGGCGCGCACGCGCTGGATGTCAGCGTGGCTGTTACCGAACGCAGTGATGAAGCAGATATGATGCGTAAATTAGTCAAGCGCCTGACGCTCGAAGTGCCGGTGCCGCTGGTGATCGATACGACCGAACCGGATGTGGTTGAAGTTGCCTTACAGACCGCTCCCGGGCGCTGCCTGATCAACTCCACCAACTTCGAGGCCGGCGATGCCAAACCAAGGCGCATCTTCGCGCTTGCGAAGCAGCATAGCGCGGCTGTGATGGCACTTACGATCGATGAACAGGGCATGGCAAAGACGGCTGAACGCAAGCTGCAGATCGCCCGCCGCCTGGTGGAACTGGCAGCAGAGTATGACCTGCGCCCGGAGGATCTGGTCATCGATGACCTGACCTTCACCCTTGCGACCGGCGAGGAAATATACCGTGATTCAGCCATCCAGACCCTGGAAGGCATTCGCCTGATCAAAAAAGAATTACCCGGTGTACACACCTCCCTGGGCGTCAGCAACGTCTCATTTGGTCTTTCGCCCGCCTCGCGCAAGGTGCTTAATAGCGTCTTCCTCTATCATGCGGTTGAAGCCGGGCTCGACATGGCGATTGTAAACCCCGCGCAGGTGAAACCCTACGCTGAAATCCCAGCCAATGAGCGTGAACTGGCAGAAAACCTGATCTTCAATCGCTCAGAGGCGGCATTGGCAGACTTTATCGCTTACTTTGACTCGATTGTCACCAGCGAAGATGAGCAATCTGGCAAAGCCGACCCATTTGAAGGACTGACAACCAGCGAGAGGTTGTTTCAGAAGGTCCTACGCCGGCACAAAGCTGACATCGAAGCGGATATCGATGCCATTCTTGCCGAGCATGCTGAACAGCCCAAAGGTACTGTCGCGGTGACCATCCTCAACGAGGTCTTGCTGCCCGCGATGAAGGAAGTTGGCGATCGTTTCGGCGCAGGTGATCTGATCCTGCCCTTTGTACTTCAGTCCGCAGAGGTCATGAAAAAGGCCGTTTCCCACCTCGAGAACTACCTGGAGAAACAAGAGGGGCTTTCGAAAGGCAAGCTGGTGATTGCCACCGTTTTTGGCGACGTGCACGATATCGGCAAGAACCTCGTGCGTACGATCCTCTCAAATAATGGTTATGAAGTGGTCGACCTGGGAAAACAAGTGCCGATGGAGACGATCATTTCCGCCGCCATTGAGCAAAAAGCCAGCGCGATTGGTCTGAGCGCGCTGCTGGTCTCCACCAGCAAGCAGATGGCGCTGATCATCAATGAACTGCAGCGTCGCGGGCTGGATATCCCGGTGCTGATCGGTGGCGCGGCAATTAATCCGGCGTTTGGTCGGCGAATACTGAAAACTGAAAGCGGAGAATACTACCGCGGCGGCGTTTTCTATTGTAAGGATGCCTTCGATGGTTTGAGCGTGATGGATCAGCTTTCGGACCCTGCCCGCAAACAAGCTTTGCTTGCTACGATGAAGGAAAAAGCGGACCTCGAATTTGGCAAAAAGAAAGTGGAACGCCCTGCAACCATCACGGAGAGAACTTCCACGGTAAAACCAGCGGCGTTCATTCCCGAGGTCACCAAATGGGGACCGAGGGTGGTACGCAATTTACCGCTGCAAACCGTGGCTACCCACCTCGACATCAAATCCCTCTACCGCATGAATTGGGGCGGCACGGGATTAAAAGGCGAGGAATGGGAGAAGATGCTGCTCGAATTCGACGCCCGCCGGCTGCGAATGCTGGCGCAAGCCGAGAAGGAAGGCTGGTACAAGCCGCAGGCAGTTTATGGCTACTGGCCGGCAGCTTCTGAAGGTAATGACCTGATCATCTTCGACCCGGCCTCGCTTGGAAAAGACCTCCACGAATTAACCCGCTTCACTTTCCCACGCCAACCAGCCGGCGAGCAACTTTGCCTGGCGGATTACTTCATGCCGCTTGATTCAGGTGTGATGGACATGGTAGCTTTCCAGGTGGTGACGGTTGGCAAGCAGGCGACTGAGCGTTTTGAGGCTCTGGATGCTGCGGGAGAGTATTCGGAAGGTTTCTTCTTCCATGGTCTGGCGGTGCAACTGGCTGAGGCAACCGCCGATTACCTGCACAAGCAGATCCGCCGGGAACTCAAGATGAGCCCCGAGCAAGGCTTGCGCTACTCCTGGGGCTATCCTTCCATACCGGAGTTGCAGGACCATGCCAAGGTCTTTGAACTGCTGCCGGCTGAGCAAGAATTGGGGATGAGCCTGACTTCAGCTTACCAGTTGGTGCCGGAGCAATCCACCGCGGCGATCATTTTGCATCACCCTGACGCGCAATACTTCAATGTTGGCACTAGCCTGACCGATCGGGCTTTCGGCGGGTAACCTTTCAAAACAAGTGGTCGGCTTGATTACTTCAAGCCGACCGCATTACCCTTAGTTGGAAAATTGCGCTGCCAGGTAATCCGGTTACGGTTTATTGAGTTTATTTAAGCATTTCCCCCGAAAAGCCCATCACTGGTTGACAAAAATTAAGAAATAATGCATCAAAGTCCCGCAATAATTCTACTTGGGGGTATACTCTTGGCTCAATATTCACATTTCCAGTTGCGAGGAATCACACATGAAGCGTATCAGCCGGTATCTCATTCTGACAGCGTTGCTTTTTTCGGTTTTCCATTCAGCACCCGCCACCGCCCAGGCATTCGATTGCGCACAGGTGACTGACGTGCCAGCGGGGGAGTGCGAAGCCCTTGTCGCGTTTTATAACAGCACCAGCGGAACGGGGTGGACAAACCATACAAATTGGCTTGAAACGAACACTGTCGGAAATTGGTATGGCGTGACCGTCTCGGGCGGGCGTGTGACCAAGCTGGAACTCAAAAGTAATCTCCTCAGCGGACCACTGCCTGATGAGATCAGTCTGTTGAGCAACTTGCAGACATTGGATCTCAGCACGAATCAAATCTCTGGTCAGATACCTTCATTCTTAGGTAACATGACCACATTACGGCAACTGGAGCTTTTTGGAAATCAACTGTCAGGAACCATCCC
>CAYUGV010000057.1:4334-8222 GCA_964444335.1 uncultured Anaerolineaceae bacterium
GATCTGAGCGGGAATGTATTGAGCGGAAATGTGCCTGCCAGCTTCACCAACCTGGTCAACTTATGCGAACCGGACGACCCGACCTTTCCCTGCAGCGCGGGTTACGAGTTGAACCTCGGATATAACCATCTCACGGTACCCGCCACGGAACCGCCTGCCAGCTTTTTGGCAGTCAAAGACCCAGATTGGTTTGCGACCCAGTGGCAAAGGGAATACATTCCCAACGCGACAGGCAGAACCATCCTCAGTTATTCTGGCAGGACGCTCATCACTGTTCCGGCAGGAGCAGCAGGCACTGATTTTTACCTGGAATACCAACCTTTGCGAGCTCCCGGGCATCCAGCTGGTGGTCTTGCACTTGCCGGTCTCAATTTTGATCTCTCAGCCTTTGATACGCTCAGTAATCCGATCGTCCAATTTGGGCTGCCTTTAAGCCTGCGAATTTCATACGATGAGAGTGATTTATTTGGTGTGCGTGAAGACTCGCTGGGCTTGTATTACTGGAACGCCACCGGCAACAACTGGCAGGATGCCGCGACAACCTGCCCAGGTGGCACGACCACGCGCAACCCGGCTGAGAATTGGATCAGTCTGCCTCTCTGTCACCTCAGTGAGTTTGCGCTGATGGGGTCGAAGCAGGCGCTGCAGTACCTGCCGATGTTATTACGATAAGAGTTTGTTATTATTGACAAAGATGTGTGTCATATAGAGAACTTATTTCTGCAAGGTTAATTTTCTACGCCCGTAGTCCTTGCTTAAATAATTGGGGTACAATTCCTCTGTTCAAGGATGGATGCCATGAAGAAAATTCCAGGAATCATGCTTGTTTTGCTCACCATGACGTTGTTGATGAGCGCTTGTGTCACCCCGGTTGCGCCAACGCTGACGGATGCTGAAAGGACCGCGATTGCGGGTACAGTCACAGCCGTTTTTGCGAACAATCCAACCGTTGAGGTTTTGCCCAGTGCCACACCAACCCCTGAACCAACCCAGGCTCCTACTTCCGAGCCTACCCCGACCGTGCCTTTGCCTGTTGGTCCGGACACGTACCCAGAGGGCGTGGATCCCCTTACAGGTTTGAAGGTCGATAACCCCGAACTGCTCCATCGCCGCCCAGTGATCATGAAAATATCCAACCACCAGATTGATTATCAACCGCAATGGGGTCTTTCGAAGGCTGACCTTATTTTTGAATATTACATCGGTTGGGGCGCCAACCGTTTTGCCGCCCTTTACTACGGGCAGGACAGCGACCGGATTGGTCCTGTGCGTTCCATTCGCCGGGTTGATGGACACCTTGGCAGTCTCTACCAGGCTGTGGTTGGTTCCACCGGCGGAGATGGCGACGGTGTGCTGCCGTACCTCTACAATTACATTCCGGGTCGTTACTTCGTGGATAAATACCTCTGCCCTGGTGTCTGCGATGACGGACGCAACCTGGTCTACAGCGTTTTTGGCGATTCTGCTGCGCTTTCTAACTACTTTACTTACCAGGGATATGGACTGGAAAACCCTGATCTGAGCGGCATGGCATTCAGCGTCATTCCTCCGGAAGGCGGTGAAGCCGGCGCAAGTGCCTGGGTCACCTTTGGGGCAGGTGAGGGCGCTGACTTTGTCTACGACCAAGCCAGCGGGAAGTACCTGCGCTTCGCGATGGACGAAACGACCAGCAACGTCTACAGCCCCTCGATCGATCAGAATACTGGTGAGCAACTTGCGTTCTCCAACGTGATTGTCATCAATGCTTACTACACCGAGATAAAAACCACGCTGCACAGCATCGACCTGATTGGCAACACCGACGGCATGCCGGCAACAGTATTTCGCGATGGCAAAGCCTATCAGATCACGTGGAAAACTCCGGACTCCGGGAAACCAATCCGATTTTTTGACGGTAATGGAAATCCATTTTTCCTCAAACCGGGAAACTCCTGGATTGTCCTGATGGGCACGACCTCGTGGGTAGATATCGAAGGGGGGAAGTGGAGCTTCACGTTTAGCATCCCGTAAACCGTGCGTACTCTGATTATTTCCGACATTCATGCCAACCTGACAGCATTTGAAGCTGTGCTTGCTGATGCTGGCAGCGTTGACCGGGTTTGGTGCCTGGGCGACGTGGTGGGGTATGGTCCAGACCCCAATGAATGCATCGCCCTGCTGCGCCAGCAACCTGGTTTACGCTGCATCATGGGCAATCACGATGCAGCCGTGTTGGGCTTTATTGACTTGCGCGCCTTTAATGAACAAGCGGCAAAGGCTGTCAAAATCCAGTCCGAGCTGCTCACCCAGGAATCGCATGATTTTTTGGAGCTGCTGGATATCATGATTGAAGAGGGCCAGATCACCTTCGCGCATGGCAGTCCGAGTGACCCGATTTGGGAATACATTATTACCTCACGCAGTGCCGTCGAAAACTTCTCTGCCTTCCAAACTCAAATCTGCCTGGTCGGTCATTCACACGTACCTCTCATCTTTGGTGAAAATCCGCACGTACGACCAACAATGCTGACGCCCCAAAACGCTGATCGCTGGCGCTCGAAACAGCGCTTTATCCTTAACCCAGGCTCGGTGGGTCAGCCCCGTGACCGTAATCCGAAGGCGGCATACGTCATTTGGGATGACGAGGAAGATACCTGGCTTTTCAAACGCGTGGCATATGATGTGGAATCGGTGCAACAGCGCATCCTTGCCCTGGGCATACCTTCGAGGCACGCTTCCAGGCTGAGCCAGGGTATTTAAATTCTCACAGGAACAATTAGTGTCTTTTTTCGTCTTTAGGGTGGAAGACTATAAAAAAGGAGTCAAAATGAAGAAAAAGATTTTGTTAGTTGCCCTGATTTCCATGTTAATGTTATCTGCTTGTGCTTCCCAGTCGAGGCAATCTTTGCCCCAGGAAGTCGAAGCTCCCGCTGCCCAGCCAGCCTATGGTGTACCAGTAGCTGAAGAGAGCTTCGTTAAGAATGAAGGCGGAACTGCTTATGACGCCACCGGGCAGCAAGCCCAGGTGGAAAGGGTAGTGCTGAAGTCCGCCGAGATCACCGTTTCCGTTGCAAAGCCGAATGATTCCATGAAAGCAATTTCCGCCATGGCCAGCCGATTGGGCGGATTTGTGGTTAATTCTTACACCTGGAAAGATCAGGATTACACCACTGGTCGCTCGTACGATAAAGCCACTATCACCATTAGGGTGCCTGCCGAAAAGTTGGATGCTACCCTGGACGAAATTCGTGCCATGAGCGCCAATGGCACAGAAGGCGTCATCTCCGAAAGTCAGTCCGGGCAGGATGTGACCTCCGATTTTGTCGACTCCGAATCGCGCCTGCGCAACCTGAAAGCCGCAGAAGAACAGCTGATGGAGTTAATGAAGAACACAACGGACCTTGCGAATACCATGGAGGTTTTCCGCGAGTTGACCAATATCCGCGGACAAATTGAGGTTCTGCAGGGTCACATCAATTACCTCAAAGAATCTTCTGATCTTTCCTCTATTGCAATCACGCTCGTTGCTGAAGCATCCTTGCAGCCGATCGAAATCGGTGGATGGAAACCCCAAGGTGTGGTGCGCGAATCGCTCGAGAAACTGGTGCGCAGTTTCCAGAACCTGGTCGACTTCCTGATCCGCTTTGGCATCACCTGCCTGCCCTTCCTGATCCCGCTGGGTGTTGGTATCTTCTTCCTGGTCAAAGCCCTGCGCAAGCGCTCTGCTAATCGCCCAAGCAGGCGTAAAAACAGGGACATGGCCTCTCCAACTTCGGTTGAAATCCCCCCTGTCGAACCTGAAGACAAGAAGTAAACGACGCTTTTGAAACCACAACCGCCCTCATCGAGGGCGGTTGTTCGTTTCTATGGAGACTAAAGGGTAGGACTAAAACTTTACGCTCAAACTTG
>CAYUGV010000058.1:0-8183 GCA_964444335.1 uncultured Anaerolineaceae bacterium
ATCGATCAGGGATTGAACTACGTCGACACGGCATGGCCTTATCACTCCGAACAGAGTGAGCCATTTGTGGGGCGGGCACTCCAGGATGGTTATCGCGACAAGGTTTTCCTTGCAACAAAAATGCCTTCCTGGCTGGTCAAATCCCCTGAGGATCTCGAGCTGCTTTTTACCACCCAACTTGAACGACTTCAAACTGACCACATCGATTTCTATCTGCTCCACGCGCTTAATGCTGGTTATTGGGATAACTACCTGAAACTCAAAGTCTTCGATTGGGCTGAACGGAAGATGGCTGAAGGTCAGATCCGACACTTGGGTTTCTCATTCCACGACCGCTACGAGGTCTTTGAGCGGATCCTGAATGGCTACGACAACTGGAGTTTTTGCCAGCTGCAGTACAACTACATGGATGTCGACGAACAGGCAGGCCAGCGCGGCGTGCTCGAGGCAGCGGAAAAGGGTCTTGGTGTGATCGTGATGGAGCCTTTGCGCGGAGGTAAACTAGCCGTGCAGAATCCACCAGCGCAGGTCGCTGAAGCCTTCCGCCACAGCCAGCGCGACTGGACCATGGCGGAGTGGGCTTTGCAGTGGCTTTGGGATCAGAAAGAAGTGTCCTTGCTGCTTTCAGGCATGTCCACCATGGAACAGGTCGAACAAAACCTACAGAGCGCCTCACGCTCTGGCGTCGGCAGCCTCACCGACCATGATCGCGAAACAATCCGCCGGGTGCAGCAAGCCTGGTCCGGCTTGGCTCCAGTGCCTTGCACTGGCTGCGAGTACTGCATGCCTTGCCCCAACGGAGTGCAGATCCCCCGAATTTTCAAGCTTTATAATGAATCCACGATGTACGACCGTCAAGGTCGCGGGCAGAACGCATACCAGGACGAATTTACAGAGGATCAGAGAGCGGATATGTGCGTTGAATGCGGTCAATGCGAGGACCTTTGCCCGCAGAGCATTCAAATCATCCAGCAACTGAAAGACGCGCATGCTTACCTGACAGGAGAGACTGCTTGACGCAACCAACTCCAGCTGAACCAGTAAGGAGGAACGATCGACCCTGGATCATCCTGGCTGCCGTGGTCTTTCTGGCAGCTTTGGGAACCTGGTTGTGGTTCACTCCTGCTGGTTTCTGGGGAAAATTGCGCGGTCTCGGTTATGCTGTTTGCCACCAACTGGAAGAACGCTCCTTCTGCATTCACGGAATTTGTTCTCCCCTGTGCGCCCGCTGCACCGGGATGTACCTGGGGGCGCTCCTTTCGCTGGGATACCAGGCCTTTCATGGGCGCAAGGCCAAGAGCCCCCCGGTTTGGGTGATCGTGGTGCTGGTGTTGCTTTTTGGTTTTTTCGGGGTGGATGGTGCCAACTCCTTTCTCCATTTCATCCCCAACTTTTCAGGCCTCTACGAACCGACCAATCTACTCAGGCTGATCACAGGCATGGGGGTGGGGTTGGGAATCGGCACAGTTTTGTATGCATTATTCAATCGCACCGCCTGGAGCAACTGGGTTGATGAGTCTCCCTATAGAAAATGGTTTGCCTTCCCGCTGTTGCTCATTCTGGCGGCAGTTTTGATTGTCTTGATACAGACGAATCACCCGGTGGTTATCTATCCGGTTATGGTCATTTCGGGTTTGGGTGTTTTCGTGGTTCTCAGCAGCGTCTACACCGTGGTGGCGTTGATGCTCCTCAAGCGGGAGAATGCCCATTTGAACTGGAGGGAACTGCTGCTGCCATTCCTGATGGGCATGACGGTTGCTTTGTTGCAAATATTGCTAACATCATGGCTGCGCTTTGCACTGACTGGCACGTGGGAATCGTTAAACCTCTGATTTTCTACTGTCCTGCTGACAAAGAGTAGCTATAATGGAAGAGTTGAGGTAGAGCTCAACAATAAGGAAGGAAATAATGACAGAAGTTATTAGTGGAATTCTTGGCGCGTTTGGTCTGTCCGTTTCGGCAGGGCTTAACGCCTACATTCCATTGCTGGTAGTTTCTCTGCTGGCAAAATTTACGACCCTGATCGAACTGGCAAAACCATGGGATGCCCTGGAAAGCTGGTGGACAATTGGGGTTTTGGGGGTGCTTGTGGTGATTGAAGCCATTGCGGATAAAGTGCCGGTGGTTGATCATATCAACGACGCCATCCAAACTTTCATCCGTCCGACAGCTGGCGCGATTCTGTTCGCCGCAAGCGCCAAATCCATCACCGAAATCCATCCAGTTTTGTCGCTGATCTGTGGTTTACTGGTAGCCGGTTCCGTGCATGCCGCGAAATCGGTGGTCGCTAGACCCATGGTGGATGTGGCTACGGCCGGAGTTGGCACACCGGTGGTGAGCACCCTTGAGGATGTTTTTGCCACTATCGTCTCGGTGCTATCCATCCTGGTCCCCATTCTGATGGTCATTATCGTGTTCCTGACCATCTGGTTGATCGCTTCACTTTTCAATCGACGGCGAAAGCCAAAAGCAAGTGAAAGCGCAAGCTAAAGGAGTATAAAAATGACAGAGCGAAATTATTCAAATCAAGAGCAGGTTACTTCTGCATGGTCAATTATCAGCCTGATCAGCGGCATCGCCAACTTTATTGGTTTTCCATTTTGGGGTGCGGTGGCTGCGCTGGTAACCGGATATGCCGCGAAAGCGGAGATCCAGAAAAGTAATGGTCGAGTCGGTGGTGAGCGTCTCGCAAAAGCTGGATTGATCCTTGGCTGGGTTGGATTAGGCTTGGGATTACTTGTGATTTGCTTAAGCGTGTTGATGTTTCTGGGATTTTTTGGCGGGATCGCCTTTTGTGGTCCGCTCAGTGAACTTATAAATTCTGCACGATAGAGAGGTAATTTATGGAAGATCAAAGCTATCAAACTTATACTGATACAAAAACGCCGAACCCAACACCGCTGTACACCGAGCTGCCCAAGAAAAAAAGCAACACCTGGTGGATCATTTTGCTGGTGGTTCTGCTGGTCTTATGCTGCTGCGTGGTGATCGGTGGATTGGTCGTGTTTTTCATGGTTTCCAGCGGTCAATATCGGATCGACTGGTCGATGCTGACCCCTCTACTCAGCTTTCTCTAAAAATCTAAGCGCTTCTTACCGGCCTGGTTGAAAAACCAGGCCAGGATTAATTAAGTCAGGCTTATCCAGGATTTCCTGCATCGTCTCCAGGCAGCGCGTTCTCACTTCAGGTGCAAGTTCCAGGGCGTCAAATTCATCCTCGTCGAGCAAGCGATATTCCCCGCTCGGATACACAACCAGGTCAAGCGCGAGATCCTGCCACGTGATGCTTTCCACGCCAAATTGGGCGGGATAACAAAGGTTGATGTACCAGCACTTTACCTGGTCGGACAGACCATCGTGAACCTCGAAGGCGTTATACCAGCGGTCGGTGTAATAACGCTCCAGCATCAAATCCCCTTTCCGGAAGGTCACTTTGTCCACGGCTACGGCTTCGGCACCGCTGAAGTAAGCTCGAACCATTCTGCTGGTGGTCGTTTCGGAGACAAGTTCGCCTTCCCAGCTGAAGACTGGTTCTCCGAGATGGTTTTGCTTGAAAATGGTGATGGTTTGCGTGTTCATTAGTTTGGAAAAACCCGGATCTTGTTTGTTGGCCAGCCGACGGTTAGTTTTGATCCGATCTCTGCCGGGGTCTCACTCCTGGCGAACAGGATGGTCCGGGAACATTGCAGCTCGAGCTGGTAATACTCCCCCATGAAAAGCGAATCACGGACGACGCAATCAAAACCATTCGGCTGGGATGAAGCGAGTTGGTTGATTTCTGCATCTTCCGGACGCAGTAGTATTTGGCATTCCTGGCCGGAATTGAATTGATGGGACTGCGTGTCCACGGTCAGCTCCCCGAATGCAGTTTTGATCTTCAAGGGTTCCACTTGTGTAACCACACCCCGTACCAGGTTGCCCAACCCAAGAAACTCAGCCACCCACGGGGTGGCGGGCCGTTCGAATAACTCCTGCGGACTGCCTTGCTGCAGGATGATCCCATCGTGCAGGATCACCAGCCGGTCCGCCAAGCCAAAGGCTTCTTCGCGGTCATGCGTGACGTAGATGACGGGGATCTGGCTCTGGTGCAGGATGGCGCGTAGTTCCTGGATGAGCTGCGTTCGCAGGGTATGGTCCAGCGCCCCAAGCGGCTCATCGAGCATCAGCAGGTTGGGCGAAGGGGCAAGCGCGCGCGCCAGCGCGACACGCTGCTGCTCACCGCCCGAGAGCTCGGTGATCGGGCGGTCGGCGAAGCTCTGCATGCGGATGCTTTCCAAGCCTGCTTGCACACGCCGTGAGATCTCCTCTTCCTGCATCCCTTGCATTTGCAAACCAAAGGCGATGTTCTGTGCCACGGTTTTGTGCGGGAACAGGGCGTAGTCCTGGAACATCAAGCCGAAACCGCGTTTGTGCGTCGGCACGTCGCGCAGGTCCTGCCCTTGCCAGAGCACCGCGCCAGACTCTGGCTCTTCCAGTCCAGCAATGATGCGCAGGATCGTGCTCTTGCCGGAACCGGAGGCGCCCAGCAAACAAACCAGTTCGCCTTTGCCCACTTTAAAATTCACACCCTTCAACAGCGGCTTGTTTTCGTAATCCTTCGTCAGGTTTTGTACTTCGAGCATCAGAACAACTCCTCTCCGGGGAGACGGATTTTTTCAATTAATAAGCTTCCCAGTCCGCAGACTAGCAACAACAAACTGGACATTGCCAGTGCCTGGCCATAGTTCAGCGCACCTGGCTGGGAAATGTAACGGTAGATTGCCACGGGGATGGTGGGGGTACGGGGGTTGCTGAGGAAGCTGGACGCGCCGAATTCCCCCAGCGAAATCGTGAAGGCAAAGACCAGGCTCACCAGCAAACTACGTAGCACGATCGGTAAGTCCACTTTCAATAGCACCTGTAAAGGGTTTGCGCCGAGCGAACGGGAAGCTTCTCGCAGCGACTCCGGAATACCGCGTATAGCAGGCAGGATCGTGCGCACCACGAAAGGCAGCGCGATCAGCGCATGCGCGATGGGGATTAGCAGCGGAAAGCCGCTGTTAGCCCAGGGTGGGCGGTTGAAGACCAGCAGAAAGCCAAGTCCGAGCGTCACCGCGCTGGCGCCAAGTGGTAGCATGAACAAAGGCTCCAGGAACTTGTTGAAGCCTGCTCGCTGCGCCATGGCATAGGCGGTCAGCGTTCCGAGCGTACCCGCGATCAGAATTGTCACTCCCGAGTAGAACAGCGAATTGCGAATTGCCTGGATTGGCGGCACGTAAAAGATCGAGCCACTGCGATTCTGGAAAAGCTCGCGGTAGTAGCGCAGGGTAAGTCCCACTGCCACCTCGCCGCGTTGACCCCGATCCGCTTCGAGGGTCACGAACGAGCGGCTGACCAGACTCAGGACTGGCACTGCAAACAGCAATACGAGGGCGATCACCATAAAGACCACGAATGCCTTTTGCCAGCGCTTGGAAGGTTGGCTGAGGGCGCTCCTTTCCGGGCTGAGCGCCGCTTTGCCATAACGGGGTGTGTTGACCCGGTTTTGCAGCAGCGTTACCAGCAGGGTGATGCCGAGCTGGATCACAGAGAGCAAGCCGGCCACCGGGAGGTTGAAGCGGTTCATCGCTTGGTTGAATATTTCCACTTCAATCGTGCTGAACTGCGGACCGCCGAGCATCAGCACTACCCCAAAACTGGTGAAATCAAACAGGAAAACTAGCAGCGTGGCACTCATAAGTGATGGTAGGAGCAACGGTAGAGTGATCTTGGTGAAGGTCTGCCACGGGGTCGCCCCAAGCAGGCGGGCAGCCTGCTCAAGGCGCGGATTGAGCCGGCTCCAGGAAGAGCTGACGATGCGGATGATGATCGATGTGTTGTAGAAAACATGCGCCAGCAAAATGGCGGGCAGGCTATTAAGCAGCTTCAACGGCGGAACGCTCAGGTTAAAGAGAGCCATCAATGCCTGGTTGATCCACCCTTGCGGACCGATCAGCGTGTTGAACGCCGCCGCCACCACCACCGTCGGGAGGATAAACGGCAGCAAGCTGATGGCACGCAAGGCTTTGCGCCCAGGGAAATCGAACTTGGCAAACAGCCATGCCGCTGGCAAACCCACCAGCAAGGTCAGGATTGTGGAAAGAAAAGCTTGGTAGAAGGTGAAGCCAAGTGGTCTGCCCACCTGCGACCATTCAAAAAGCTCCCAGCCCTGGCTGAAACGCTCCGAAAACACGACCCTGAAAATGGCAACCAATGGCTGATAAAAGAAAAAGGCAAGGAATACCAGCGGTATCAGCCAAAGGGCGAGCGTCAGCAGGGCGGGGCGTTTGCGCATGACTCCAGGCTCAGTTCAGCATCAAATTGATCCAGGCATTGATCCAGGCATCTCTTTGGGACGCGATCAGCTCTGGGGCAAGGCTGGCAGGTTGCTCAGGGGATTCAACTGTTGTTTGGAAGGCTTCCGGAAGGACCGCTTCAGGCAAAACCGGGAACACGAACATCTGCAAAGGCACATCTTCCTGGAAAGGCTGGCTCAGCAGGAAGTCGATAAACTTCTCTGCAGCCGCGCGGTTCTTGGTGCCCTTGAGGATGCCGGCGAACTCCACCTGCCGCCAGCACATCCCAGCGCCAGTGAGCGAGGCGGTCGGCGACTCGCTTAAGGTTGTTTCTGCGTAGATCAATTCCGCGGCTGGGCTGGAAGCGTACGAAACCACCATCGGTTGCGCGCCTCTGCCGGAGGAACCGGAAAAGTTGGTGTAATAGGCTGTTTCCCAGTCCGATGTGATCACGACTCCGTTGGCTTTCATCGCCTGCCACCAGTCCAGCCATCCATCCTCGCCAAATTCAGCGATTGTCGCCAGCATAAAAGCCAACCCGGGGGAGGAGGTGGAAGGATTCTCGACGACCAGCAAGTTGGCGTAACGAGGATCTGTCAGTTCAGCCAGCGAGGTGGGCAGAGGCAGTGCGTTTTTCTCAAACCAGGCTTTATCGTAATTGATACAGACGTCGCCATAGTCCACGGGCAGGGCACGATTCTCCGGGTCGAGCTTGAACTCAGCCGGAATTTGGGTTAATTGGGGAGCGTCGTAAGCTTCTAGCAGGTTCTGCTCCAGGGCGCGTGAAAGGAAGGTGTTATCCAGCCCGAAAAACACATCCGCGTTTGGGGTGCTGCCGGAGAGCGATTCGAGGATCAGGCGGTTGAGCGTGGCGCCGGTGTCGCCGCCTTTGACGAAGTTAATCTTGATGTTATTCGCGGTTTCGAATGCGGAGAGTACTTCCTGGCTGACCGAGAACGAGTCGTGTGTCATGACCGTCAGGTTTGCAGGTTCGCCAGGCACCTGGGTGGGTGTGGCGTTTGGTACGCAGGCTGCCAGGAGCAGAGAGAGCGTGAGAGTTAGAAAGAAGATTCTTTTGGACATTAGTTCATCCTTTTTGATTGGATTTTGTTTTAATCACGAGCAAGCGACCGGATCTGAAATTGATTTCAATCGAATCCGTCAGGGCAACGTTGCTGATGCCTCGGGTTCGCCATGGAACGAGCGTTTCATTATTTAGGGGGTATTGCAGTCCCTTGATGGTGATCTCTGTGACGGGTTCATCCCATGGGAGTAGAGAAACTAAATCTCCAGGGTGGGTGGGCAGGCTGGCGCTCTGATCGAGCAGGCGTGCTTCCACCTGGCCGTCATCAAGAGTGAGCGTTCTCCCTGCCAGGTCCGGGCGGGCAAGCAGGCTGAAATTGCCAAGCGTGTGATCGATTCGGTCGCCAAAGGGATAGGCGATCGTAATTTGCGCATAGCCAATCCTTAGGGCATAGTCAAGCGCCAGTTCCAGGTCCGTCTGGTCCTTGGCAGGCGGAAAACGGAGGACTTCGACGCCAACTTCCTCGATCTCAGCCAATTCATCGGCGTCAACAGAATCGAGATCGCCAATCAGCATGTCTGGTTTGAGCTCCAGGCGCTTCAGATGTCGAAGACCGCCATCCACAGCAACCAGGAAGTCACCCGGAAGCAGGCTGACCTCAAAGCCGGGTTTGGCTTGCCCGTTTACGAAAAGCACCGCGCGTTTGTCAGTTTGCATCAAAAAACACCTTCCGCCGGGAGGGTGTTTTTTTGGTCGAACTGCACATCCCTCCGCCGGCATTATCCGGATCAGGTCATTCGGGTCGGACTGTGCGTCCCTCTCAGCCTTGCGGCTCCCCGTGGTGAT
>CAYUGV010000059.1:0-2643 GCA_964444335.1 uncultured Anaerolineaceae bacterium
TCATTAATGAAAATAGTTTGCAGAAATTGACCTGCATCAGTCAAAATGTTTTGCAGTTGCTGTGATGTTTCTGTCAGCACGTTGTTGTATAGGCGGAAGGGCATGTCTTTGGTCGTCTGGATCCAGGTGTCTGTCCCACTATCAAATTCAACAAAAACCCCACCGCCATAGCCATGATTAGGATCGAGGGTGATAATTTGGTAACTACTCTCAGTTGAAAAGGACGAGCTGAAAGTCAAGAAATATGTTTTTCCAGGTGTAAGCACTATTGTTTCTGAGAAGGTGGCTCTCACCCACTCCGCTGTTGTTGTGATATCGTAGGCATTAATGGTGGCGCTTCTGATGGAATTTCCAGGGACCCCATCAACCGATTCAGACAATTCAACACTGACATCACCAGGCCCACCAACTTTTCGAATGTGGATCTCCAGATCTGCCAGGTTGATATCGGAGGTTGCCAAAAAGCTTTGGCCCACTTTCACACCTTCCAACAACTGGACGGAAGCGTTCCCGATCGTCTGAAAAGATAGTGCCAGTTCTGTTGGCACAAATGTATACCGCCATCCTAACGTCTGCCACCAGCCCAAACATTCAACTTTGGCTTCTTTTGCGTTTCCGGAAGCTGTGAACACTCTTGGAAAGCCGCGCTCATTTCGCAATCGGGTTGCCATTGCGACCGCTTCAACCGCATTCATTGAGCCGCCACTCTCGAGCAATTCTTTGGTCCCAAACTTTGCGATGGAATCATCATCCGAAATCCAGGGGGAAGTGCGTCTGATCCCGACCGTGTTGCCTCCAGCGGAGATGAGGTTGTAAGCAACTGCAATTTTGTTGTGCATTTCTTCCAGGTCGGCGCTGACAATGATCTGGTCTCTTGGGATTTCTACTCGATTGACGAAACCCCACCAAACCGCGTTTCCGGCATCATCGTAGATCTCCACACCATCTCGAAGATAGTTGATCAGCTCAAGCAGATGGTCTTGTTTGCCAGAGATGTTGAGCTCAGCTTTTTCGCAGCCGCCATAAACTGTTTTGCTATAATGATCGACTTCAACAACCAATCCAGCAGGAAGAACCTGTTCAACAACTTGATTTCGCTGCAGAAAACGAACTTTCACAGCAGCCACCTTCGCGGACGATAACTCCCGCTCACTCCAACCAGAAAATCGGCAGGCGCTTGGTTCATGATAGTGCCGTGCAGCGCAAAATAGAACAGATGAAAAGCACCAGGCACCAGCATCAGTGAGCCTATTTTCTTTCTCAAGCCCGTTTTCTTGCCGTCTGCATCCTCACTCCAGCCGCTGTCACCATCAATAATTACTTTGCCATTCGGCGCCACCCAGGTATCCAAATTGACAAATCCATCCTGGGCAAATAACATCACATCATCAAATGCCCACGTCCAGGTGCCGGCTCTGGTTGGTGTTGCCCACAGCTCAAGCGTTAGTCCAGCCAGGTTATCTTTGCCTTCCAGCCAGGGCGGCATGCGAAAATCAAACAGATCCAGCCAATGACGCGCATAAGTTTGTGATTCACGTAGCCAATCGGTTTCATAAAGGGGTGTCACCCACGAGACAATCCGGAGCTTATACTTAAATTCCGAATAGGCGCTGGTGTACCAGGGGCGCAGTAGCATTTTTAAACGTTGCCCCCCCATCATGGAAATTAGCGAGTCCGAAATCGCCCAGCGCAAAATCGGTTGAGCGGATCCGTAGGTTAACTGCCCTTGCGCGATCGCTCCGCCACTTGCGCCTGCAGCACTCACGGGCGTTATGCCTATCGCGCTTTCCGCTTCAAGCATCCAGCCGGTGTTCCAGTTAGGGCGGGTATTGTTCATCCCAATCCACAAATGGGCGAGATCTTCTGTATATAAATTTTCGATGATCAACTTTACTGGTGTTGGCAGATCACCCTGAATCAGGTTGGCAGTCACATAGGCAGAATTAATCCTTTTATTTGGGACCAGGCCAACACCATCGTTGGCATTAAAAACCCTGGCTTGTGGGCTCCCATTAACATTCCCAATTGGCAAAACTGTTTCCGGACCCTCCCAGAATGGGTCTCTTTCAAACGAGATCTCAACATTAACCCGACCTCGGGAGTACTCCCTGCTGATCGCACTGTCAACTGTCACAGCGCCATCATGGATTTGACTTCTCCAGGCTGTTTCTCCTTCAGCCACTTTATATTCCAGGTAAACCGGATCCAACGCGGGATCCTTTCTCCTGGCACGCTCAAACCAGCGGTTCAGAGTTTGGATGTTTGCTGAGATCGATCCGCGCAGCTGCACCTTAACTGATTCCGTTATTGTTTTTGCTCGTACGTCAACCGCTGGATAATAGCCAGCCTGCAAAAACAAGCCAACTCGCTCATTCAGATCAATCCGTTGATTTCCAGAGACAAAGACTAAACTACATCCCATTACCAGCCCTCCGTCACTTTTCTTGCCACCTTGTTTGCCAGTAGCTCATAATCGATCGGCTCACTGGGATTGACATTGATTGTCACGGGCGGCCTTTCTGCTGCAACCGTCTGCCCAACACCCGCGTAGGAAGGCTGCATACCCATCGCTGAGATTCCAATATCCATCGCCGGCATCAGTCCTGCGACTGTTGTCCGCATTGACCTCTCTACTTTGTCCAT
>CAYUGV010000059.1:2743-6875 GCA_964444335.1 uncultured Anaerolineaceae bacterium
TTTTTGACACCATCTATCACATTACCAATCAAGTCGGAACCGCTGGAATAAAGCGTCGAGAACATTGATCTGATCCCATCTAGCACCTTCGTTACTGTATCAGATCCACTGGTTCTCAATGTAGCAAACATCCCGCCAATCCCACTAATCAAACTTTCAATGATTTGAGTCCCAGAACTAATGATGCTCGGCAAAGATTGCACGATCGCGCCGACAATGGCAAGAATAATTTCCGGAACGTAACTTATCAAAACCGGCAATGCCTGCACAAGCCCATTTACCAAAGCGACAATCATCTCTAAGGCCGCTCCAATCAGTAAGGGCAAATTTTCAATTAATACAATTACAACCTGAGGAATAAGTTCTGCGATCTTTGTCATCAGCTGAGGTAAGGCACTAGCAATACCTTTGATGATCGTTACTATCATCCCCACTGCTGCTGGTATCAGTTGGGGGAGGAGTTTACCAATCCCCGCCACCAGCGCCAGCACCACCTCCGTACCCGACTTTACTATCTCAGGCAGTGCGTCCACCAATCCATTGACCAACTGCATGATCAGGTCCGGCGCCGCTTCCAGCAGCATTGTCGCCATATCGCCTATCCCCTCAACCAGGGTCCGGATGATCTCTGTTGCTGCCGGAATCAGCGTTGGCATCGCCGAAAGCAGGGCGCTTACGAGCCCCTGAACCAGTCCTAATCCCATTTCGATCATGCCTGGCGCCTTGCTGCCGATGTCCGCAAACACCCCACCTAAAAACCCGCCCAATTGGGGTGCTATGCTGGCTAAATCCCCATTGCTTCCGCTCATGATTCCCACCAGCTCTCCCATCCAGCCTTTTGCCATTCCAGTGATCCCGCTGAAAGTGGGCATCAGGGTTGCCGAGAAAGTACCCATCAATCCCTGGACGCTGCCTTTAAGCCCGGCTATTTCGTCTCCCCAGGCTTCAAGCCCCAGCACAGCTTCCTCAGACATGACCGCGCCATTTTTGTGGGCTTCTTCGGTAAGGGCTGCCAACTCCTCTTTGCTTGCCCCTATTAGAGGCATTAGTTCCTGGTACGACTTACCAAAAAGGTTTTGCGCCGTGATCTCCCGATCGGTAGCATTCTCCATCTGCCCCAGGGCTTGGATCGCCTCAAAATACACATCGCGGGAATCCCTCAGTTGGCCATTGACATCAAGGACGCTCACCCCCAACTTCGCCATGTCCTCTGCCTGCTGCCCGGTTCCGCTTATGGCTCCTTCAATCGCATTCGTGAACCTTCCCAAACTGCTGGTGATGGTATCAATCCCAACCCCCACCTGGTCGCCAACATACTGCAGCTCTTGCAGAGTGGTCAATGAGAGCCCGGTTTTCAAGCTCATATCCACTAGTTCGCCGGCTGCTTCCGAACTTTTCATTGCGATAGCGGTCAGCCCGCCAACAGCGCCGACTGCCGCTGCACCGACGCCGGCAATCACCTTCCCTACACCTGCGAGAGCGGACCCAACCCCTTTACCAAGGTCTTTCAGCTGCTCACCAAAGCTCTTGACGTCTTTCTCGGACTTCTTGCTCTCATCTCCGGTCTTCTTGGTCTCGTCCCCAACTTCTTTCAGTTTGTCAGGAATGTCGGTAAGCTCCTTCTCAAACTTCCCTAACGTCGCGGTCGCTTTGTAGTAATCTGCTTCGAGCTTTGTAGCTTCAATCGAATCTTTTCCTTTTGCTGCTGCTACCTTGTCATACTCATCTTTTAGAGTTTGAACCTTTCTGGTTTGGACTTCAATGGACTTGGTCAGCATTTCTTGACGTTGTTCCAGGCCGATAGAGCTTTTTTCCCAGTCCTCTAGAGAAGCTGTTCCTGATTTGAATTGGTTTTCCAAACTTCTCAGTTCTTGCCCAGCTTTTGCGAGTTCTCTCACGAAGTTGCTGGCATTTAATTTGAGTTCACCTGATGCGGAGTTTCCCATTTACCCTTCTATCTTTGCTCGGACATTCCGATCAAACCTAAGGAACTGAGCTTTTCAAAGACAATCAAAAACATTTCATCTTTGTCTTCAACCATCGTGGTTCTGACATATGATTTAGCTTTCTGAGTTCGGGAGCCATATTCCAGAACATTCCCGTATCTTGCAGTATCCGCGTCTACTTTGTATCGACCGGTTCTCATCAAACCGATTTCGATTGAAAACTGCCCGTCTGCTTTTTTTACTGTATCGATATGAATGCTTCTCTCCAGATTCCAAGTATCTTTTCTTACCCGACGCTTCATCCCTTGTTGGGCGATTTTTGCGCCCTCTTTGATTGCGATCGCAAGGTTTGTGTCGATTTCTTTGGCTTCCATTTCCATCGCTTCGACCATTTCTGTTAAACTTGACATGTTGAATTCAATATGCATTTTTAAACCTCACCAGTCAACATCTTCCGCAAATACCTGTTTCGGGGCAGTTTTCTGGGCCACATGCCTTATAAAATCAAACAAGCTGACCGCGTCAGTGCGGTCGATTTCAGCCAGGGACCATCCGAAGCTTTTGACCAGGGTCAACTGGATTTCCATCAGCGCTTCCAGGTTGTCATAGGTCTCGGTTTCCGCCTCCGGGTCTATTCCTTCGGCGGAATGGAATTTGGGCTCTTGATCTTGCTCACGATCCGCGTGATGATTGTCATCACTTCGCCCATTTCCGCGCCATCCATGAGCTCTTCCCGGGTGAATTTGTTTCCAAAAAACGCAACAACAAAGTCGGCCAGACTATCTATGACCGCCGGATCCGCGTTTTCGGGATCTTCCAGTTCTTTGGCCCACTGCTGCAGTTTGAATGCTTCTTTCAGAAAGCGAAACGGGATGAAGCTTTGCCGGTATACCGCCTTTTCCTCGTTATCCGCGTCGTAAAGTTTCAATTCGATTGAGAATCTTTCCATGTAGGTCCTTTTAGTTTCTTTTCTGGCGGAAGCCGGGGGGATCCCGCCAGTTTATTCAACTTGAAATGCCTATACGGGCTGAACCGGTACCGGCACCGCGGTAAACCAGCCCGCTATCAATGATGCCGAAGCGGTCACGTCTTCATCCGCCTTAACAACTTTGACAGTTTCTGTCTTCCCGATAGCGGTTGTGAACGCAAAAATTGTGTTCAAACCGGTAAAGGTCAGTTTGGCATTCTTGGGCGCGGGGGTGTTTTCCAGCGTCGCATATTCCTCATCAGCCAGGGCGAATTTGCCTTTCAGGTAACATACATAGCGATATTTACCGTTCGACTTTTTCGAACGGAACAGCAGTGCATATTCTGGCGGTTCACCGCCGCTGCCCTCGATCAACATGCCGTTAGTGGCGTTATAGGTCTTGCCGGTCAAAAGTGCCGCTGTTACCAACGGAACGTTGGTAACTTCGACCTCAACCGAACTTTCACCCTCAGCGCTTGAACTGTCAAAAACGCCGTCGTCCGCGTATTGAGTGTTCGAATTCCGGGTGGTGCTCGTCTTTGCGGTTGCAACGGGTGCCAGGTAGACCGGAGCAGACGCTGTGTAGCCGGTTGCGTCGTCTTTTGTCACTGGCGCGTAATGCAGTTTATCAAGCCCAATTTGACTTTTATATTCTCCTTGCACAATAGTCATTTCTTACTCCTTCTCTTCCAAATAGAGGAAATCTATGCTATGGCCATAATGGCCAGCCTCTTCCGTGTCCATGTCGCGCTCGGCCTGGAACAAAAAGCCGGCTGCCAACATGGCTGCCTCCACATCCGGGAAGCTTTCAAATCCATCAATCGACCACAAATTGAGCTGCACCAGGTGACTGCGTGAGATCTCACGATCATCCACGTGCGCTTCTGGGGCGGCGGCAATTTCTTGAAACGTGATATATTGGGCTGGAATAGCCTCTTTGGTTTGAGTTACCAGCACATCTATCTCTACTGGCACTCCCAGCTCGCTCAGTGCGTCTCGAACCCTTGCCCAGATCGTGGTCATTGTTCAATACCTCCGGCTTTCATCAACCAGCTCCAATCATCGTCACCTTCAGCTCCTGGTATTCATTCTTCTCCTTGACGTTGTCAATGGAGCGGATCTCCCAGGTATTACCGCGATAGATCACCTTCCAGGTCTCGTCGAGATCAGGCTGATACCGGATTAACAGCGTTGCGGTCTTTCTGGCTCCGGTGGCATC
>CAYUGV010000059.1:6975-8135 GCA_964444335.1 uncultured Anaerolineaceae bacterium
ACTGCCTCTGCTTTAAGCTGCAGCAATACCGCGTTCAGACCAAAACTGAGCACCGATTCTGATCCCAGCTGTGCCGGGTTTTCGTGCCATTGAACTAAAAGCATCCTGGCCGCTGCCTTGGCAGTCGGGTTGATCACCTCATCCTCGGTCCACTTCCACCCGGTCGCGTTTTCAATATACGCATCCACCTGCGGCAACAGATCCAGCATGTTCTGATCATCAATCTCGCAACGCAAAACAGTTGCTGCCTCGGTAGGGGTCAGGATGCTTGTCATTACTTCACCTCAGCCTTTTTGGCCGCTTTCTTCTGGCCAGACTCGGCGGTGGTGTCTTTCAGAGATGGACCACCTCCGTTCTGTGTTTCTTTTTGAGGATGGACATCTAACCGACATCCATCCTTGCTAACAGTAATAAACTGCACTTCAGTCATGCCCGCCTTAGCTCAACCCAATGGCGATTGCCTCTGGGTCCAAAACGATCGCGCCGTACATGATCGAAACTTCGTCTACGATCTGGCGATATTCAGCATACCGACGAACTTCAAACACCAGGCCGGTATAGGGATCGCGAATGCTGGTGGCATCGATAGCCGCATCACCCTCTTTGGGGATCTCGGGCAGACGGCAGCCCAGACCGAGCGCTGACTGGTTGAAAGCCAGGTTGGGGGTGTACTGGTGGACACTGACCGCCTTGCCATCAGCAGCAGCTCCCAGCAAACCAGGTGCCCCGATAGTCAGGGTTCCTGCAGACTCGATGCCTTTGGTAACAACATATTTCGAGCCGGAAGGTTCGTCAGCGATCGAGATCACATCACCAGCCAGGATGGTGCCTGTGCCAGTCTTCACTTTGACAGCTGTCGCACCTATAGCAAGGGCTCCGTCCAAAACATAGTTGGCAGCAGTGCCTTTGGTATGTTTGGGCATCTGATTGGTTTCGTAGAGATTGAAGCCCTGGATCCGCGTTCGGTATCCATTCTTCATCATCTCATCGTCTCCAGCTTCATTTGCCTTGTACAGCATGCCCATATAGGCACGCATCGCTTCCGCGGTCGCTGTGTTCAACACTAGGGAAAGTTCTCCGTTTGACCGGTCATTTTTTGCCAGGATACCCCACAGTTTTGCGAAGTACTCCAGATTGACGGAAGATGCCGTGAACGGCAC
>CAYUGV010000060.1:0-8022 GCA_964444335.1 uncultured Anaerolineaceae bacterium
GCAGTGATGCGGCTGCTAAAAGGTATAATAAGTTATACTGAGAGGCTTATGGATAGAATACGGAATTTTTGTATTATCGCGCATGTGGATCACGGAAAATCGACCCTGGCAGACCGCATGCTGCAGATGACCAACACGATCGCGGACCGCGATATGACCGCGCAGGTATTGGATACAATGGACCTGGAACGCGAAAAGGGCGTGACGATTAAAGCATCTGCTGTACGGATGGTCTACAACGCCAAAGATGGACAGGATTACGAGTTCAACCTGATCGACACACCCGGACATGTGGACTTCAACTACGAGGTCAGCCGCGCGCTTTATGCTTGCGAAGGAGCGGTTTTGGTTGTCGACGCGACCCAGGGCATTGAAGCCCAGACCCTGGCAAACCTCTACCTGGCGCTGGATGCAAACCTTGTGATCATTCCGGTCATCAACAAAGTTGATCTGCAGTCTGCAGATGTTGAGGGTGTCAAACGCGACCTGAAGATCTTGCTGGGAATTGAAGACGACGAAATCATTCCGATCAGCGCCAAAACCGGATTAGGCGTCGAAGAGGTTTTGGAAGCGATAGCAGCCAAAATTCCCGCTCCAACAAAGTCAGAAGATCAATCTTTGCGAGCCTTGATCTTCGATTCCCACTACGACTCGTACAAAGGCGTAATCGCCTATGTCAGGGTTTTTGATGGGAGCCTGACAGCGAGCGATAAGATAGCAATGATGGCAACCGGGACGAAGATCGTTCCAGTGGAAATTGGCATTTTTTCGCCAAATCTTCTTCCAATTGACAAGCTTAGCGCAGGTGACGTAGGCTACATCGCGACCGGTTTGAAAACCGTGTCGGAATGCCGTGTGGGTGACACAATTACAAACGCTGCCAGGCCGGCAGAAACGCCGGTACCTGGTTATCGGAAGGCAAAGCCGATGGTTTTTGCTGGCGTTTACCCCGTGGAAGGTGAAGATTACCCCAACCTGAAAGAAGCTTTAGAGAAATTGCAGCTCAATGATGCTTCGCTAACCTATGAACCCGAATCCTCCGAAGCTTTAAATTTTGGCTTTAGGTGCGGTTTCCTGGGGCTCTTCCATATGGAGATCATCCAGGAACGCATTGAACGCGAATACGACCTGGATGTGGTTTTTACTGCCCCATCAGTGGAGTACAAGGTCGATCTGACTGACGGCAGCACGATCATTATCGATTCGCCGGCTGATTTACCAGACGAAGGAAGAATTAAAGAGATTTACGAACCATGGATGGCGCTGGAGATCTTCAGCCCGACAGAGTATTATGGCGTTATCATGGAGATGGTGCGCAAACGGCGCGGCATCTATATCAACCAGGAATACCCAGCGGCAAATCGGGTGCAACTGAACTTTGAAATTCCCCTTTCCGAAATCATTATTGATTTCTTCGACTTGTTAAAGTCCAATTCGCGTGGTTATGCTTCGATGGATTACCAGTTCCTGGAATATCGTGCTGGCGACCTGGTGAAACTGCAGATCCTGTTGAATGAGGAACCGGTGGATGCCCTGACGGCGATCGTTCACAGCCAGGATGCCTATCACAAGGGCCAGGCCTTGGTCAGCAAGCTGAAAGAGATCATCCCTCAGCAACTCTTTACCATCCCGATCCAGGCCTACGCCGAGGGGCGCGTCATTTCCCGTGCGAATGTGAAAGCTCTTCGGAAAGATGTTTTGGCGAAATGTTATGGCGGTGACATCACCCGCAAGAAGAAGTTGCTCGAGAAGCAAAAACGGGGTAAAAAGCGCATGAAAATGGTTGGGAGTGTCGAAATCCCACAGGAAGCTTTCATGGCGATTTTGCGGCTGGAGAATTGATGACTGAAGCAAGCAAAAGCTCTCGCGCTGGCGATTTTGTGCGAGTGGCGGTCGCGCTGCTCATCAGCGGAGTGGCTATCTGGTTGCTGGTGCGACAGATTGACCTGCAAGCATTTTTGGCGGCCCTCAGGTCGCTGACGCCGCTGGCGATGGTTTTGATTATTGCTTGTTTCACCGTTGGTTTATTTGTCAGGGGGTTGGTGTGCTGGCTGATCCTTGGGAAAGAATTTACTTTTTCCGCAGCATTTTGGGCAATGAATGTCGGCTATTTACTCAACAGCATTCTACCGCTTCGCCTGGGTGAGGTGGGCAGGGCAGTGTTGCTGGTGAGGCACGGCAAAGGCAGGCACAATTACCCCGAAGTCTTTGCGGCGATCGTGACCGAACGGATGATGGACCTGATGGTCGGCTCACTCTTCTTCCTGGCGACTTTGCCGCTTATGGTCGGAGAAAGCAACCTTAAGCGCGTAGTTATAATAACTGCAGCTGCCTTGTTGATCGCGAGTGGGGTCATATTTGTCAGCACAAGGTATCGAGAACGCCTGGTCAGCTGGTTACAAGATCGTTTTGGATCCAAAAAATTGATAAAAGAAAAGGTTATTCCAGCCCTGGATAAACTATTGACTGGTTTCCAGATCTTCCAAAAACCCAAGCTCTTTTTCGCAGCATTTTTCCTGCTGGCAGTCAGCTGGGCAATGACCATGGTCGAATTTACCATCCTTCAGGATGCAATCCTGAATCGCTCCCAATGGTGGTGGCCGCTTTTAATTACCCCGGCGAGCGCGTTTGTGAATGCGTTGCCAGCAGCACCAGCTGGATTGGGGGTGTTTGAAGCTGGCGCGGTGGCAGCTTATTCGCTGGTTGGGGTGGGCAAAGCGGACTCGCTCGCCATGGCGCTGGTGGTCCACGCGGTGCAGGTCATCATCCCGGTATTTATCGGCATGATTGGAATTTACGTAATGGGTGAAAACCTGGGGAGTTTGGTCCGAAGCGCGAGAAGACAGGCAGGGGGCGGCGAACTCTGATGAAAGTTCTGATCACTTCCACCTACTTCCATCCATACAGTTCTGGCTTGTCGGTATATGCCCTGCGAGAAGCACGCGGTTTGGTTGGGCTTGGGCACGAAGTCTGCGTGCTCACTTCGCAGTATGACCCGAAACTTGCTCTCGAAGAAAGCCTGGATGGCATTAAGATCGTGCGAGTCAAGGTTGGCATGAAGCTCTCCAAGGGAGTGTTGATGCCAGGCTTACGAGCTCAGGCAAAACGGTGGATCCAATGGGCGGACGTTGTCAACGTTCACATGCCGCAGTTTGAATCCTTCGTTTTTGCCCGCCTGGCAAAACAATTACGTAAACCGCTGGTGGTCACGTATCACTGCGACCTGGTAATGAGCGGCGGCTGGTTCAGCCAACTGGCAGGTTGGGGGACGAACCTGCTGGGTAAACAAGCGCTGCAGCAAGCCCGGGTGATCGTGCAGAATACGCTCGATTATGCCAACCATTCAAGAACATTGAAACCATTTCTTAACAAGGTGTTGGAAGTGCCGACGCCAGTCGTGTTTCTTGACGCAAATCCGGATGATGGAAGGGCTTTCCGGGAGCGATTTAGCCTGGCAGAGAGTGACAAAATACTCGGGTTGGCAGGCAGGGTCGCCAGCGAGAAGGGTTACGAGTACCTGGCACAGGCATTGCCTCTGGTCTGGGAGAAGTATTCCACCGCCAGGGTGTTGCATGCTGGCAGTTGGAAAGGCGTGATCGGAGAGGAAGCTTACCTGGCAAAGGTGGAAGCGATGATCCGACCCTTTGGCGAGAAATGGAAGTCGCTCGGCTTTCTGTCAGATCAGGACTTTATGCGCTTCTTTGCTGCCTGTGACCTGTTGGTGTTTTCGAGCCTGAACGCGACTGAATCCTTTGGGATCGTGCAAATTGAAGCACTCAGCCAGGGAACGCCTGTGGTGGCATCCGACTTGCCGGGTGTGAGGCAGCCGGTGTTGCAGACAGGGCTTGGGCGGATTGTGCCGGTAAGGGATGCAGCAGCGCTTGCTCAGGGCATCATCTCTGTGTTGGATGCAGGCGAAAATGCGCGTATAATCCCCAGGTCTTATTTGGCACAATTTGAACAGGAGAAGGTGGCAGAACGCTACCAGGAAATAATTACCGCTTTGGTTTAGCTGATGAGTGATTTGCGTAAAGAACAATTGGATGAGATCTGTGAGAGGCAACTGTTCCATCTGCCATATTTTCGCGGCATGTTGCGGGCAGTCGAACAGAGCCTATACCCACAGGAGCTGCTTGTTGAGCCAATCCTGGATATTGGCGCAGGAGATGGGCATTTTGCCTGGGCGATGCTGGAAGGAAAATTAGTCGACGGGATCGACCCATGGCTGGCTCCCCTCAAGGAAGCACGAAGTTGGAGTGTTTACCGCTCTCTCTCGCAGGCTAATGGCCAGGAACTTCCATTCTCGAGCGGTCAGTTCCCGACTGCCATCAGCAATTCTGTGCTGGAACACATCCCGGGCGTCCAGGACGTCTTGAACGAGGTCGGAAGGTGTTTGCAGCCAGGCGGGCATTTCATCTTCGCGGTTCCGAATGATCGTTTTAGGACCGAGCTGTGGGGAATGGAAGTACTGCGCAAGTTGGGCTTGAGCTTCCTAACCCAACCATACTCGCGGTTTTTCAATTGGGTATCCCGGCATGTGAACCTGGATAAACCGGAGGTATGGGTGGAACGGCTGCGGATTGCCGGGTTTGGCGAAGTGAAACATTGGAATTATTTCCCCAAGTCTGCCCTGCACCAATTGGAACGCGGACATGTTGCCAATCTGCCAAATCTGCTCTGGAAAAAGCTATTTGGCAAATGGGTCTTGTTTAAAAACAGGAAGAATCCTTTTATTCATTTTGACCGCATTAGCCGCCTGGTGGAGTCGCCATTGGATGAAAATGGCTGCTGCACCTTTTATGTCGCGACAAAAAATATCTAACCGTAAAAGGTAGCTCTACCGCACCTGGACTGGGATTGGAATAGAATATCAGCATGGATCCAACTGAAAGCATGCCAGAAGATGATGACCTCACCGTACTGGAGTACGTGAAGGGTTGGATTCATAACCAGTTAAAACTGAGTGAAAAACACGGGGTGGAACCGAACGAAAAGGAATTTCCATCCATAAAAACGGCAAGTGTCAAACAGATTTTATGGATTGGGTTGATCCTGACGGTCATTGGGCAAATCCTGTTTGGTATAGAAAAATCCTCATTTCCTGTAGCTGGAATACTGGCAATCATGGCAGGAATTAGCTGCTTGTGGTTTGGAATTCCCAGGAGAGAAGTTATTGCTGAAGGTCCTGAGGCTGATAAGCCGGGTGGGTTCAGGTTCCAGGTCAAACCCATTTGGTTGTTGGCAACACTGGCGATGTCGGTTGTGTGCTTCCTGCTTTTCACTGAAAACCGTTTTGGGTGGCTTCAGACACTCAGTTGGTTGACTGCAATCGCGTGTGGGGTCTTCACCTTCTGGCCAGCCAGGGATCCTGAGCTAAACGACCCAAAACGGAGCTGGAAATTCTGGCAAAACTGGCAGAAGGACCGGGTGTTTTTGATCCTGGCGTTGATAGTGGCTGTGCTCAGCTTGATCTTCAGATTGAAGGAACTGGCAGGCGTGCCGCCGGAAGTGATCAGCGCGCAGGTTGAGACGTATTATTCTGTCAGCGAGATCCAGCAGGGTGGTAACTTCCTGCTCTTTTCGCGTAACACTGTTCCAGAGCCTCTAAACTATTACTGGGCAAATTTAGTCAGCCTTTTTTCTGGAAGAGTCCTAACAATGGAGACAATCCGCCTGGCATACGCCCTGACAGGGCTTGTTGGCGTTGGCTTCGTCTTTGGTCTTGGCAAGCAAATTGCCAACCGTTGGGTGGGTTTGGTGGCTGCTGGTCTGGCAGGCGTGAGCTTCTGGCTCATTTTGCAGGAAAGGGCGGCAATTGGCGGAGCATTGGTCTTCCCGTTGATGGTTGGTGCGATTTACGGGCTGGTCAAGGGACTGGATGAGCAGGACGGGCGGTATTTCCTGCTGTCAGCAGTTGCTGTGGGGTTCGGGTTGATGAGCAACAAGATCTTCCTCATTTTCCCTGTTGTGGCAATTGTAGTGATCCTGTGCTGGAAGAAAGGCAAGTCCATTAAGCTTTCCCAATTCATTGGCCTGCTTGGCATAGGGTTGTTGATGTCCGTCATCGCCGCAATACCACTCTTGAGGGCGTTCAGCCTGGAGCCCACGAGCTACCTGGTGCCGATCCTGGCACGAATTGGTGAGTTTGAAGTTGCTTATCAAGGGAATCCTGTGATGATTTTCCTGGGAAATTTTGTGAAAGCGCTTGGGATCGCGAACTGGAGTAACCAGGGCAGCTGGGTGGACAGCATCGCTAACAGGGGGGCGGTGGACGGTTTGACGGCGGTTTTCTTCCTGGTGGGAATTGTCACTCTCTTGCGGCGATATCGGGAGAGCAAGGACTGGAAACTCTTGATGATTCTGCTCCTTTACCCAATCCTGTTACTGCCTAGCGCCTTGTCTTTGGCATTCCCATCCGAAAATCCTTCCATGACCCGGGCGGTTGGCGCTGCCATTCCTGTTTTGCTAATTGCCGCTTTTGGCATTGTTGAGATCTTCAATATAATCAGAGAACCGTTACGCCAAAGGTCCCTGGCGGCAGTTATAATCGCAGGCGTTTTGATGTTGGCACCCATCGTGGTCAATAACAACAATCTCGTGTTCCAACAGTATGCCTACCAGTATCAGCGGTCTGCCTGGAACGCGAGCGAAATGGCAGATGTTATCCAGCGGTTTTTTTCTTCCGGCAAGGAAGGGCTCAGTTACCTGATCAGTTATCCTTACTGGGTCGATTCCCGGGCGGTCGCGATCAGCATGGGACGACCCGAAACGAATTTGAGTTTGCCAGCCACGGAGATTATTAACACGCAAAATGTGGTTTTACCGAAGTTGTTCATCCTCAACCCGATGGACAAAGATAGCATTGCCGAGCTGCAGACAGTCTACCCGGAAGGTGTGATCAGCACATACCAAAGTGTCAATTCGGACAAGAACTTTATCCTATTTATCGTAGGTCAATAATCGAATGAATGTAGAGATAGAACAGCAGGTTCAACAGAAAAGAAAAATCGACTGGAAGTCCATCCTCGTGGTCGTCTTGTTGTTTACGATCCTCGTCGCTGGCTGGAACTTCCGGAGCATGAACAACAACTGGGATGAATCAAGGCATTTACATCCTGATGAACGCTACCTCTCGATGGTGATCAATGCCATCGAACCGGTTTGGACTGCCCGGGAGTACTTTGATACTACTACCTCACCTCTTAATCCAGGAAACAAAGATTTTGGCTTTTTTGTCTATGGCACATTACCAGTTTTCATGGTGCGTTATGCGGGTGAATGGACCGGGCAAGTTGGTTATGACCTGAACACACTGTTGGGTAGGACGCTCTCAGCGGTGATGGACACTCTCACGATCCTGCTAACCTTCTTTATTGCGAAGAAGCTGTTCAACCGCTGGGTTGGCCTGTTGGCAGCTGCGCTTTATGCCTTTGCGGTGTTGCCGATTCAGTTGGCGCACTTTATGACGGTCGATTCGTTCACGAACACCTTTGCCATGTTGACTGTGTTGATAGGCGTCATTCTCCTCAAACGGACATCAGACCAAGTCAGTGGAGAAAATGGCAAGGCGAAGCGGGTTTGGCTCGCGATCTGGCCTTACCTGGCATTTGGTGTGGCGCTGGGCATGGCAACGGCATCCAAGATCAATGCGATATCGCTGGCATTGCTGCTGCCGTTGGTGGAGGGCGTGCGGTATTTTAGACTTTCTGAAGAAAATCGCCATCGAGCTTTCCTTCCCATGCTCGGAAAAATGGCCCTGGCAGCTGTAACGAGCTTTGTGGTTTTCCGGATCTGCCAGCCTTACGCATTTGATGGACCTGGCTTTTTTAACTTCTCGATCAACCAAAATTGGTGGCTCAGCATGCGCTCTCTGCAAGCACAGAGCACGGGAGAGGTGGATTTTCCGCCGGCGCTGCAATGGGCCAGGCGACCGTTATGGTTTTCCTTCAAGAACCTGGTTTTGTGGGGGGTAGGCATACCCCTGGGATTGGCATCTTTTGGCAGCATCGTTGCGATGGCTTT
>CAYUGV010000061.1:0-5248 GCA_964444335.1 uncultured Anaerolineaceae bacterium
ACCGTTACTCGTTGATTTACGGTCAATAAACTATTCGGTCCACATTAACGAAAAACGGCTCCTTGGTAGGAGCCGTTTTCATTTGAACTAACAAGATATTAGCCGTGCTTCAGTGCAGCCTGAGCTGCCGCAAGGCGGGCTAAGGGCACACGGAAGGGTGAGCAGCTGACGTAGTTGTTGCCGATCATATGGCAGAACTCGATCGAGCTCGGATCACCACCGTGTTCACCGCAGATACCAACTTCCAGGTTTGGTCGAACAGCGCGGCCATCTTCCACGGCGCGGCGCATCAGGCGACCAACACCATCGCGGTCGAGCTGCTGGAAGGGGTTCTTTTCGAGAATACCCTTCTCAACATACACACCCAGGAAGGTGCGTTCCGCGTCATCGCGGCTGTAGCCGAAGGTCATCTGGGTCAGGTCATTGGTGCCGAAGGAGAAGAATTCAGCATATTCGGCAATCTCACCAGCCGTCACGGCTGCACGAGGGATTTCGATCATGGTGCCGAACTTGTATTTAACTTCAACGCCCTTCTCAGCCATGACATCCTTGGCAATTTTCACCAAAGTAGGTTGAACTTCCTTAAGCTCGTTAACGTGACCGGTCAAGGGGATCATTACCTCGGGGTGAGGATCAAAGCCATTGAGCTTGGCGTCGCAAGCCGCTTCAAAGATGGCGCGAACCTGCATCTTCATGATGTCGGGGTAGACGATACCCAGGCGGATACCGCGCAGACCCATCATGGGGTTGCTTTCGTGCAGTCCCATAACAACATCGAGCAAGTTCTGTTTTTCTGCCAGGCCTTCGGTGATACCCTTGGCTTTCAAGGTGGCAACTTCGGTCAGGAGGTCTTCCATGCTGGGCAGGAACTCGTGCAGCGGAGGATCGATCAGGCGAATGATTACGGGTAGACCGGTCATGGCCTCAAAGAGCCCATAGAAGTCACTGCGCTGGAGGGGCAGGATCTTCTCAAGAGCGCCGAAGTAAGCCCGGGAAACCGGAGAATTATCGATCTGAGCTTTTAGTGCGTCAATCTCGGCCTTGAGAGCAGCCTTATCTTTTTCATTGAGAGTCCGACCCTCAAGACGACCAGCAGCATAAGCCTTCTCAAGCTGTTCGAGGTTGTTCAGCATATGCTGGGTGGCCTCGGAGTTCATGATCATTTTCTGCACGTCTGGCAGACGGGAGGTTTCGAAGAACATATGCTCGGTGCGGCAAAGGCCAATACCCTTGGCGCCGTAAGAGCGAGCGCGCTTGGCATCCTTTGGATAATCCGCGTTTGCCCAGACCTGGAGACGAGAAACTTCGTCTGCCCAGCCGAGGAGGGTCATGAGTTCTTTTTGCTCGGAGAGATCCGGCGTGGTAAGTCCAAGCTGACCAACGAAAACTTCACCGGTAGTTCCGTCGAGGGAGATCCATTCACCCTCTTTGACGGTGATACCGCGGCAGGTCATCTGGCGCTTGTTCATGTCGATATTGATATCTGCAGCGCCAACCACACAGGGAACACCAAACTGGCGGGCAACCACTGCGGCGTGCGAGGTGGCTCCACCTTCGCTGGTGAGGATACCCTTGGCAGCTAGCATACCATGCACATCATCCGGCTTGGTGAAAGGGCGAACCATAATGACATCCTGTTTTTCCACGTTGTGCATTTTCTCAACAAGATCTGCATCGAAATAAATCTGGCCAACAGCCGCACCTGGGGAGGCATTCACGCCCTTGGCGTAGAAACGGCCTTCCTTGCGAGCTTTGTCCATGTCTGTGCGGGAGAACTGGGGATGGAGCATCTGGTCGATTTGTTCAGGCGTGACACGATTCAGTGCGGTTTCCTTGTCGATCAAACCTTCCTGGACCATATCGTGAGCAATTTTGATGGCAGCTTTCGCGGAGCGTTTGCCATTGCGGGTCTGGAGCATCCAGAGCTTGTTATGCTCGATGGTGAACTCAACATCCTGCATATCCTTGTAATGCTGCTCGAGGCGCTCGGTAATGTCGGCAAACTGGGCGTAAACCTCAGGTAATTCGATCTTCATACCGGAAATTTTGGAAGTATTGCGAATACCAGCCACGACATCTTCGCCCTGGGCGTTCATCAGATACTCGCCAAACATGACTTTCTCACCAGTCTGGGGATCACGGGTGAAGGCAACGCCGGTACCAGAGTCGCCGCCCATGTTACCAAAGACCATGGTCTGGATGTTGACGGCAGTACCAAGAGAATCAGGAATGCTCTCGCGGCGGCGATAATCGATGGCGCGCTTGGAATTCCAGGAGTCAAACACGGCTTTCGCTGCCAACTCGAGCTGCTTGTAAGGATCCTGTGGGAATTCAAAACCCATCTGCTCTTTAACGACCTTCTTGTAGGCTTCGGTGATGGCAGCCCAATCAGCAGCGTTCATTTCGGTGTCGCTCTTATAGCCTTTTTCTGCTTTGTAGGCTTTTAGAGGCTCTTCGAAATGTTCGTCATCGATGCCCATCACAACCGTGCCGAGCATGTGGACAAGCCGGCGATAAGAATCGTTGACGAAACGCTCGTCACCACTCTTCACCACCAAGCCTTTTGCCACTTCGTCATTCAAGCCGATATTAAGGACAGTGTCCATCATGCCAGGCATTGAGAATTTGGCACCTGAACGGCAGGAAACCAACAAAGGATTGGCAGGGTCGCCGAATTTCTTGCCAGCTTTTTCCTCGACAGTTTTGAGGCCAACTAGAACCTGATCCCACATCCCCTCAGGAAATGCGCGGGTAACCTGAAAAGCGTTGCAGGCTTCGGTAGTAATGGTCAGTCCGGGGGGTACTGGAACACCAGCGCGTGTCATATCCCCAAGGTTGGCACCTTTGCCGCCCAGCAGGCCGCGAACGCCATCCCAGCTGCCGGCGTAAGCTTCAGCCTGATCAACTTCATTGAATAAATAAACCCATTTTTTTGACATAGATCCTCCTAACGATCTTGATTATTGTGTATAGCCACAATCTTGGATTTTACCATACACAGATTGTGTAAATCCCACACGACCGAGATGTACAACACATTTACCCGACGAATGCACAAATGGCACATTATCTGAATGATAGACCAGCCAAATGCAAAGCCAGCCGTTATGTGCACAAGTGTTCAGGACAGAAGTGCACAAAGAATATATTGAAGTAAGGTCAATCCTGATCCGTTGGAAGTTTCCAAGGGAGGTTAAAAAGGTTATGTGATATTTTTGCCTGGTCAAACTGCGTGCGGGCGGGTTTCTCCTCAGCTGGATGACCAACGTAAACTATATTCAAGGGAGTCACCGTTTCCGGTAAGTTGAGAGTTGTCCTTATAGAGGTCTCCAGGCGATTGATCGGATGCACCCCACACCAGACTGCTCCCAACCCCAAGGCGTTCGCAGCCAGAAGCAGATTTTCAGTGGCTGCGCTGCAGTCCTGGACCCAAAAGCGTTCGGTCACAAGCTTTTTTACAGGTCCCATATTTCCGCAGACGCTTATTGCCAGGGGCACCTGCATTTTGCCAAAAGGCAGGACCTTGCGAAGCTCTGCCAGCTTGACGGGGTCGTCCACCACCACAAAATGCCAGGGTTGCAGGTTCATTGCGGTCGGCGCAGCCATAGCCGCTTCGAGCAACACTTTTACCTGATCATCACTGACCTTTTCTGCGGTGAAACGGCGGATGCTTCGACGACTGAAGATAAAATCCAGATCAGTCATATCTCCTCACAAACTAACCAACAAAGCGCCCAGTGTAAACGGCACCTCGATCATCGGCATATGCCCCACTCCCGGTAGGCACACCGCCCGACCATTCGAAGCATTCTTTCCCGGCTCGAGGGCGATTTCTACTGGCAGGATCTGATCTTTCCCACCAGCGATCGCCAAAACTGGACAGGTCAAAGATTTCACGACAGCCAGTCGATTTGGACGGTTGGCAATTGCATTCTGGACGTTGGCAAACCCTTCTGCTGAAGAATTCAGAACGACTTCACACATGTGCTCATCTGGCTGAGCAAACTCGCCAACAGGCATCATGCGCTGGATCAGAGTGTTTCCGATGCTTTGTGTGCCCTCCAAAAGCGCGCGCTTGGCTTCTTCAAGCCGGCTTTCGCGTTTCTCGGGGCTGTCGGCGCGGGCATTGCTGGTGACCATGGCCAGCCCCGCCAGGCGCTCAGGATGCATCTCTGCCAGGGCAAGCGCGATGTACCCGCCCATCGAGTGACCTGTCAGCGTGAATTTCTCGTGACCAAGATGGTCAGCTAGTAAGAGCACGTCCTTGGCAAGTTGTTCCAGTGTGCCGTCCGCGTTCCCTAACGGCGTGCAGCCATGACCCCGCAGGTCAGGGACAATAAACTGAGCCTGGTCTCCAAAGTAATCCGCCATCTCCAGCCAAATGCTGTGGTCCAAAGCCAAACCGTGCAAGAGGAAAATTGGTTTTCCACTCCCACGAATCTCATAATGCATATCAAGATCATTCAGATGTGCAAACACACTAATCCTTCCTTTCAACGTTTTCCCGCGCAAACACGAGCGCGTCTTCAGTCGTGTTGATCTTTCCCAGAACCTGCTGCTCACGAATGGCTTCAAGTAAATATCCAATCCTCGCGCCAGGGGGAATTCCCAATTTACTCTGCAGGATGTTTCCATCCACGAGGCGTGGAGGGTTGACAATTCGCTCTTGTTCGGTAAACCAGAGCCGAAAAACCTCCCGGCAAATTTCAGCGGAAAATTGAAGCAAAGGCGCCTGGTTTTTAATTTCCACCATGGCAAGAAGCGCACTATCCAGCCCGTGGACGCCAAAATCGCGGAAAAAACGATAGTAATCCAGAATTCCGGGTTCCTGCATGGATAACTCCGCAAGCCTCAAAAATCCGCCTGAAACAGCTTTGAAATAGGCGTTTTCTTTCTGCCCGGTCAATAGAGCCTGGGAGATCTGTTCCGCAAATACCCCGGGAAGGAGTTTACTCTTGCCGGAGTTTCCTGGATCAAACGCGGGATGAATGTGAAGCATAATGGAGCAAAGTAACAGCAAATGGCGTCGCTTTCGCCCACCCTGCAGGGATTTTTCAAGCATGGTTTGGTAAGCGTGCAAGTGAACTAACTCAGCGTTCAGGGTTTGGTCAGGTTGAGACTTTCCACTTCCAGGCTTGTTGGCAGCTCCTGTCAGCGAAGCCAGTGTTTCAGCGTTATCTTGCAGTAAATATGGTTCAGCAGGATCCACACCAAACGTCAACAGGCGCAGTTGATCAAAGACGCCAAA
>CAYUGV010000061.1:5348-7913 GCA_964444335.1 uncultured Anaerolineaceae bacterium
ACGGCGGCTGACCGCCCGTGCCAATGGAATCGAGCCGTGAGCTTGCACGAAATCGAGGTCTTTTACCGGTCTTCCAAGCAGCAAATCGCGGATTGCACCTCCAACGAGGTACGCCCTCGTTCCCGAAGCCAACTCCCGGACCAAATCCAGGAGCTGCAAGAAGTCGTTATCCAGCCAAAGACTCATACTTTTCCAGATCGACTGTTGCAATGAAAGGCAGGTTGCGATAATACTCGTCCATGTCAAGTCCATACCCAAAAACAAACTCGTTTTCGATTTTGAACCCGCAATAACGGATGGGCACTTCCACTTCCCTGCGTTCGTATTTATCGAGCAGCGTGCAAATATAGATCGAAGCTGGATCGCGCGTTTTCAGCAAGTCGATGACCGAGGAGAGCGTGTGACCACTGTCGATAATATCTTCCACAATGATGACGTGCTTTCCATAAATGGTCGTATTGAGGTCCAGCGTGATGCGAACGTCGCCCTGGGAAGAACGCGCGCCGGCACCGTAGGATGAAACTGCCATGAATTCGATCGCCAATGGGACATCGATGTGGCGGATCAGGTCGGTCAGGAACATCACCCCACCGCGCAGAATGCAGATCACCAGCAATTCTTTGCCAGCATAATCCCGGTTGATTTCGGCTGCGAGTTCGCGAATGCGAGCCTGTAGTTTATCTTCCGGAATGAGAATCTTGTCCAGGTATTCCTGGTATGGCTGTGGCATAGGTATTTACTCCTTCGGAACGCTGTGGCAGCGGCGGCAGCGGGCTTCGTACATTTCAGCTGCTCCAACCACCACGATAGGTTCATCGTAACGTGCCGGTTTGCCCCCCACCAAGCGCTGAGTCCGGGTGGCAGGTTCGCCGCAGACGACGCAAATCGCCGTCAATTTGTCGACTTTATCCGCCTTGGCGGTCATAACAGGCATGCAGCCAAAAGGTTCGCCGCGGAAATCCGTATCCAGACCAGTCACAATCACCCGCATACCGCGATCTGCCAATTGATTCACCACCTCAACGATGCCGTCATCAAAGAATTGGGCTTCGTCCACACCGACCACCGTCGCTTCGGGATCAAGTTTCTCAAGCAATTCGGCGGAGCTGTTCACAGGAACAGCCTCATAATCCATGCCGGAGTGTGACTTCACTTTAAAAAAGGCATAACGGTCATCAATAACCGGTTTAAAGACCTGGACCTTCTGTTTGGCAATGCTGGCGCGCCTTAAGCGGCGAATGAGTTCCTCGGTTTTCCCACAGAACATGGATCCGGTAATAACTTCAACGATCCCGGCTGGTTGTGACATAAAGCCTCCTGTTTCAGGTAATAAGAACGATGAAAAGTATAAAGCTTTTATGGTGGACTGGCAACGCAAAGAATAAAAAAGGCAGGTCTCTCAACCTGCCTGATTTCGTGTCTTGAAAACCGTGTCTAGATCTCGATTTCCTGGGCTGCAGCCGGGAGTTGATACCCCATCTGGCGTAGGGTTTTCTTGAGATCGATCAAGGACTTGCGTCCGAAGCCTTCGACTTCGAGCAAGGCTTTCTCACCACCCTCAAGTTTGGCGAGGACATCACCAACCGTGGTAATTTCTGCGCGGTTGAGTGCAGCCACAGCCTTTGCGCCGAGGCCAAGCTCGGAGACGAGGCGGCTGGGAGAAGTTTTGGCCTGGGAGGCATTTTTCTGCTCGGCAACGTAGTCCTGGCGAACCTGGAGACGCTTGTAGAAGCGATCCACCTGGCCTTCGCGGTCGAGGATGCGTGCCTGCTGACCGGTGTAGAACGGATGGCAGTTCGAGCAAACTTCAGTGCGGATTTCGGGCACGGTTGAACCAGTGGTCCATTCAGCACCGCAAGAGGCACAGGAGACCTTGGCATTGGGATAGTATTTGGGTTGAATCTTAGTTTTCATGCTTAGTTGCTGCCTTTCGCGGGCTCCTCACGCTGTTCCACAACATGAACGCGCTTGCGTCCGCCAGCGAGAGTTTCGTATTTTACGTAGCCTTCTGTTGTTGCGAAGAGTGTGTAATCACGACCCTGTCCCACATTCCAGCCTGGGTGCACTTTGGTGCCGTGCTGACGAACGAGGATGTTGCCGCTGATGACATATTCTCCACCGAATTTTTTGATACCGAGGCGCTGCCCCTGGCTGTCACGACCGTTGCGGGATGACCCGCCACCTTTTTTATGGGCCATTTCTCTACTCCATCACGATTGATTGAACCAGTAATCTGGTGTACTGTTGGCGATGACCAGCCTTGCGGCGGTAATCGATCTTAGGTTTGTACTTGAAGATCAAAATCTTCTTGCCCTTGAAATGCTCTTTAACAGTTGCGGTCAGGCTGGCACCCTTAATATAAGGAGTACCAACGGTCATAGACTCGCCATCCACTAACATGAGCACTTTATCGAGGGTGACTGCATCGCCGGCATTAGCGGCAAGAAGATCGACAGTGATCGTCTGACCTTCTTCGGCGCGGTATTGTTTTCCGCCCGCTTCAATAATTGCATACTTCATATTCTCTCCAATCTTTACTTTACCGCTTGCTGCGCGTGTCACCGC
>CAYUGV010000062.1:0-7827 GCA_964444335.1 uncultured Anaerolineaceae bacterium
CGAAAAAGGGGCAATTGTTTGCTGAGACTGGAGAAGAGTGTTATAATTTCAAGTTCACTGTCGGATAGAGAAAAAACCAAAATACTATTGACTCATAAACCAATTTGTTATATACTTATCGCTTGCGTTTAATGCATGAACTGACGCGTGGAATGCTTATTGCCCCACGCTTTTATCATGTTAGGAGATATTGATGACTGACCTGATGCCACCAAAAAACTATGCGAGGATCCCTGTAGGGTTGGAATTGCCCCAACTTATCCAGGTCCAGCTTGATTCTTTCCAGCGCCTCAAGAATGAAGGCCTGGGAAGTTTATTCCACGAAATCTCCCCTATCATCTCTTATGGCAACGATCTGAAGTTGCACTTCCCCAGTGACACTCCGCTTGCCAAACAGTTTGATCTCAAATACTGGTTCGAAGCCCCAAAGAACTCGGTCGAGGAATGCCTCGAACGCGATCTGACCTATGCTTGCCCGCTCTATGTTTCCGTTTTATTGGAAGGCGGTGAATCGGGCGAAAAGCAGAAGCAGGAACTGTTCCTGGGCGATTTTCCTGAGATGACCCAAAAGGGTACTTTCATTATTAATGGAACCGAGCGCGTGGTTGTCTCGCAGTTGATTCGGTCACCAGGTGTCTATTTTGAAGCGGAATTGGACCGCACTACGGGCCGTATGATGTCGACCGCCAAGCTGATCCCTGACCGGGGCGCCTGGATGGAGCTCGAGACCCGAAAGAATGATTTCATCATCCTGAAATTCAACCGTAAGCGCACTGTACCGATCACGGTCTTCTTGCGTGCCCTTGCTCATCTGGATGACGGCACTGGTTCAACTTTGATCAGTACAGGCTCGGACGAAGAGATCCTTGCTTTGTTCGCTGACGTGGACACCAACCCGGATCATCCCTACATCCAGAACTCGTTTGATCAGGAACCTGAGTATGAGTTGAGCGGCAACATGAAGATTGCTGACGCGGCTTTGATCGAGTTTTATAAGAAGCTGCGCCCAGGTGAACCCCCAACGCTTGATAATGCCAGGAATTACGTGACCGAGCAGATCTTCGATGGACGTCATTACGACCTCGAAGAGGTTGGCCGCTACAAACTGAATCAGAAGCTCGACCTGCAGGATATTGTTCCGATCGTGCACCGCACAATCACCAAGTATGATATCGTGCGCCTGATCCGCCACATGATCGAGATCAACAACGGAGTCCGCCCTGCGGATGACATAGATCACCTTGGAAATCGCCGCGTCAAGACCGTCGGCGAGTTGATCCAGAACAAATTACGTGTTGGTCTGCGCCGCATGGAACGCGTCATCAAAGAACGCATGTCCATTCGCGATCAAAATACGTCGCTTTCACCCGTCAGCCTTGTCAATATCCGCCCGCTGGTGGCATCCCTGCGCGAGTTCTTTGGCTCCAGCCAACTTTCCCAGTTCATGGAGGAAACCAATCCTCTTTCAGAGCTGCGCCACAAGCGTACCGTCTCAGCCCTTGGTCCTGGCGGTCTGCGCCGTGAACGCGCCGGCTTTGACGTGCGCGACGTTCACTTCTCGCACTACGGGCGTATCTGCCCAATTGAAACCCCAGAAGGTCCGAACATCGGTCTGATTGGTCGTCTGGCAGCCTATGCCTCCGTAAACAAGTACGGGTTCATTGAGACTCCATATCGCCGCGTTATCCGCTCGATGAAGGGCAGTGATCCGAATTTGGTCGATCACTTATTACGCCAGAATATAGTTGACCCGGCCACCGGTGAGGTTCTTTACCAGGCCGAGACGCGTATCACCAAGGAAATGGCGAAGAAAATCAACAAACTTGGCATTGAGAACGTCTTGGTGCGGCCTTTCGTTACCGAAGAGTACGTGTACCTCTCTGCTGACGCAGAAGATAAATACGTCATTGCCCAGGCGAATGCGCCTCTGAACGAATACAACGAGTTCGTGCGTCGTAACTCCTGTCGCTACTACAACCAATTCGCCATCTATGACTACGAATATATCGATTTCATGGATGTTGCTCCCAACCAGGTTGTGGGTATTTCCGCGGCTCTGATTCCCTTCCTCGAGCATGATGATGCAGGTCGCGCCCTGATGGGCTCGAACATGCAGACTCAGGCTGTGCCCTTGCTCCGTCCGGAAGTGCCGATAGTTTCAACCGGCATGGAAGCTGCTGCTGTGGCAGATTCCGGTCAGGTTGTGATCGCAGAAGAAGACGGCGAAGTCCTGTCTGTGACCGGCGACAGCCTGGTGGTCAAGCAGACCTCCGGTGACCTGAGACTCTACAAACTGCGTAAGTATCAGCGCTCCAACCAGTCCACCTGTATCGATCAGCGACCCGCAGTTTCGCAGGGCCAGTTGATCCACAAAGGTGATGTGATCGTCGATTCATCCTCCACTGAGGATGGTAAACTGGCCTTGGGTCAGAATGTTGTCGTCGCCCTACTCCCGTGGGAAGGCTTCAACTTTGAAGACGCGATCCTGATCTCTGAGCGCCTGGTCGAGGAAGATCGCTACACCAGCATCCACATCGAGAAGTACGAAGTGGAAGCAAGCGATACCAAGCTGGGTCCCGAAGAAATTACCCGTGAAATCCCCAATGTCGGCGATGACACCATCCGCGATCTGGATGAGTCTGGCATTATCCGCATTGGTGCCGAAGTCGGTCCCAACGACATCCTGGTCGGAAAGATCACCCCTAAGGGTGAAAAAGAACTGACCCCGGAAGAGCGCCTGCTGCGCGCCATCTTTGGCGAAAAATCACGCGACGTAAAAGACACCTCCCTGCGCATGCCCCACGGCGAACGCGGTATCGTGGTGGACGTGAAAGTCTTCACTCGTGAAGAAAACAGCGATCTTTCTGCTGGCGTCGATAAAATGGTGCGCGTCTCCGTGGCGCAGCGCCGCAAGATCACCGCTGGCGACAAAATGGCTGGACGGCATGGAAACAAAGGCTGCGTCTCGATGGTGCTGCCAGTTGAAGACATGCCCTTCCTCGAGGATGGAACCCCTGTAGACATCATCCTGAACCCCCTTGGCATCCCGGGTCGTATGAACATCGGCCAGGTGCTCGAAGCCGAGCTCGGTTGGGCTGCACGCAGCCTGGGATTCCGCGCCATTACTCCAGTGTTCGATGGCGCCACCGAAGCAGAAATCGAAGCTGAACTGGCGCGAGCCTGGCTGATTGACGAAGCCTGGCGCGTTATCGGCGAAAAAGGCTGGGAATGGCTCAGCACGGTCGAACATGATCCTGAAATGATCCTGGACGACCAGGAAGTGCGTTTGCTCTTCCTTGAACAAACACTCGAAGGTCAGGGTCAGGACATGTTCGCCCTGAAGGAGAATGAAGTTTTAGCTCGCCGGGCAGCTCTGAACGAGTGGCTCAAGCTTGAAGGATACGATCCTGCCAGTATCACCGCCTTCCCAGAGGATAACATTTCCGTGAAGGATCGGGCTGCCCAGGATGAGAACGCTGTAAGGGCCTGCTTGCTCCTCTGGAGCAAGAAACTTGGGCAACCAATCTCAGCCGAGCTTGACCGTGCCAGCATCGAACAGCTGTCCAAGCAGCTCATGCTCGAGACCGGTAATCCCATGCCCACCATCGGCAAGCAATTGGTTCGCGATGGTCGCACGGGTGAGCATTATGACCAGCCGGTCACCATTGGCGTTATGACCATGCTCAAACTGCACCACCTGGTAGAGGATAAAGTCCATGCTCGTTCAACCGGACCCTACAGCCTGGTCACCCAGCAGCCTCTCGGTGGAAAAGCCCAATTCGGCGGTCAGCGCTTTGGTGAAATGGAAGTTTGGGCGCTCGAAGCTTATGGCGCGGCCCACACCCTGCAGGAAATGCTGACGGTCAAATCGGATGATGTTGCCGGTCGTACCGCGACATACGAAGCGATCGTCAAGGACACTCCCATCGAGGCTCCGGGTATCCCGGCGGCTTTCAGAGTGCTGGTGAAGGAACTTCAATCCCTCAGCCTGGCAGTGGAAGCGATCATGGATGACGGTGAAGTAATGCGGTTTGGCAAGGACGATGAGCGTGCCCACAGTACGCGCGTGCCCACCGGACTGTTGGATCAAGGCAGCGACTTCTTCAAGTCATTAAAAGAAGTTGCTTGACGTAATCAAATGAGGCGTGATAGAATCATGCCTCGCCCTGCTAGGCAGGGTTTATGTTAACCCGCCTGGCGTTAGGTTATAAACGCGAGGCCATCGAAGAATTATGATGGCCTTGATTGATGAGAAGATAGAGTAATTAGTAGCACGGAGGCAAAGAAGTGCCAACAATTAATCAACTGGTTCGAAGTGGTCGCCAGACCAAAAGCCGCAAAAGCAAGTCACCTGCTTTGCAATATACACTCAATTCTGAGAAACAACGCCGCACCCGCCAACCCAAAGGTGCACCTCAGAAGCGTGGTGTATGCACCATCGTCCGCACGATGACCCCGAAGAAGCCGAATTCCGCTCTGCGGAAAATCGCTCGTGTGCGTCTCTCCAATGGTTTGGAAGTGACCGCGTACATTCCCGGTGAAGGTCATCAGCTCCAGGAGCACAGTGTGGTGCTCGTGCGTGGCGGCAGAGTCAAGGACTTGCCCGGTGTGCGTTATCACATCGTGCGTGGCACCCTCGACACGACTGGTGTCGCGGATCGCAAGCGCGCCCGTTCAAAGTATGGCGCCAAACGCGCACAGAAGTAGTCATTTGCATACTGGGCTGTTTGCTTGTTACCAACCATGTTAGTTGGTCTTGCAGGTCTGGAATTATTGAGGAGCAATTATGTCAAGAAGAATTAAACCCGAAAAGCGAGAAGTCACTCCGGATGCGCGTTTCAATAATCTGCACATCCAGATGATGATCAATCGCATCATGCTCAACGGCAAGAAGAGCACTGTGACCAGCCTGGTCTATGATGCCATCGATCAAATCAGCCAGAAAACCGGCAAAGACGGTATCGAAGTCTTCGAGCAGGCGCTCAAAAACGTCAGCCCGATGATGGAAGTCCGCCCCCGCCGTGTTGGTGGTGCCACTTATCAGGTGCCTATGGAAGTTGCCCCTGAACGCCGCCTGACCCTGGCAATGCGCTGGATCATCACTGCCTCCAGGGCTCGATCTGGCAAATCTTACTCCGAGAAGTTAGCTGGTGAATTGATGGATGCTGCTGAGAACCAGGGCGCCTCAATCCGCCGTAAGGAAGAAACACACAAGATGGCAGAAGCCAACCGTGCTTTCTCCCACTTCCGCATGTAAGCAGGATCGCACCTTAACTAACTATTGGTTTAACTATGACCGAAAATCCGCTCGAACGTTACCGTAATATCGGCGTAATTGCCCATATTGACGCAGGTAAGACAACAACTACCGAGCGGATTTTGTTTTATGCCGGCAAAACTTATCGCCTTGGCAATGTGGATGACGGCACCACCGTCACCGACTGGATGCCCGAGGAACGGGAACGCGGCATCACGATCGTTTCCGCTGCTGTTACAGCCGAGTGGAAGGGATATCGCATCAACCTGATCGATACCCCCGGACATATTGATTTCACTGCTGAAGTTCAGCGTTCTTTGCGCGTGCTGGATGGCGGCGTGGTCGTGTTCGATTCAGTTCAGGGCGTGGAACCTCAAAGCGAGACCGTCTGGCGCCAGGCTGATAAATATGCTGTTCCACGTATATGTTTTGCGAACAAAATGGACCGCACAGGCGCTTCCTACGAACGCACCGTGCAAAGCATCCGTGAACGCTTGGGCGCTAATGCCTTGGAAATGCAGATCCCGATTGGTGAAGAATCGAACTTCATCGGTTTTGTAAACCTGCTTGAGGAAAACGCGGTAACTTTCTCTGACGAACTCGGTGTTGAACCGAATGTTGCTGAAATTCCCGTGGAATTGCGCGCGTTGGCAGCAAAAAAGCGTGCCACGCTTGTCGAACGCATCGCCGAAACAGACGATGAACTCACCAACAAATTCCTTGAAGGCGAAACAATCTCATTAGAAGAACTCAAGAGTGCTTTACGGACAGCTGTGCTTACCAACAAAGCCACTCCAGTCTTCTGCGGCAGCAGTCTCCGCAACAAAGGCGTGCAGAACGTACTGGATGCCGTAATTGACTATCTGCCTTCCCCGCTGGATATTCCCCCGGTGGACGCCACTTTGGTGCGCGACGGCAGCCAGGTTCAGCGCCATGCGGATCCCTCCGAGCCGCTCTCTGCGCTGGTTTTTAAAATTGTCACCGATCCCTACATGGGTCGGCTGGCTTACATCCGAGTCTATTCGGGCACAATCAAACAGAACAGCACCGTAAACAACGCCTCGAAGGACAAAAAAGAGCGCGTTGGGCGTCTGCTGCGCATGTACGCCGACCGACGTGAGGATATCGAAGAACTGGGAGCTGGTGATATCGGCGCGATCCTAGGCCTGAAATTCAGTTTCACCGGCGACACGCTGTGTGATCCCACCAACCCTGTATTGTTGGAGACCATCAGCTTCCCCAATCCGGTTATTTCGATTGCGATTGAACCGAAGACCAAAGCCGATCAGGACAAGATGTCCGACTCCCTGATCAAACTGGCGGAAGAAGATCCCACCTTCCAGATCAGGCAGGATGAGGCCACTGGTCAGACCGTTATTTCCGGCATGGGCGAGCTCCACCTGGATGTTTTGGTCACGCGCTTGTTACGCGAATTCAAAGTACAGGCAAACGTCGGCAAGCCTCGTGTGGCATATCGCGAAGCCATCACCAAGCCCATCAAAGACTTTAGCTATCGCTACAGCAAGCAAACCGGCGGCCACGGGCAGTTCGGGCATGTGGTCATCGACCTCGAACCCCTCGCCAATGGCTCTGGAGTTATCTTTGAGAATAAGATCCGCGGCGGCGCGATTCCGAAGGAATACTTCTCCGCGATCGAAAAGGGCGTGCTCGAAGCCGCCGAAAGCGGCCCGCTGGCTGGCTTCCCGATGACCGATTTCAAGGTTACCCTGGTGGATGGCTCATACCACGAGGTGGACTCAAGCGAAATGGCCTTCCGAACCACAGCCTTGCTGGCAGTTCGCGAAGCCACTGAAAAAGCCGGACCCGTGATTCTTGAACCGATCATGAAGGTTGAAATTACAGTCCCCGAAGAGTACACCGGCGACATTATTGGTCAGGTCAATGCCCGTGTGGGCAACATCCTGGGTATGGAAGATCGTTTTGGCAATGCCAAAGCGCTCCACGCCGAAGTGCCTCTATCCGAGATGTTTGGCTACGCAACGGAGTTGCGCTCCGCCACGCAGGGTCGGGGAGTGTTCACCATGGAGTTCAAGCACTACTCCCAGGTCTCAGACGGCTACATGAAGAAGATCCTCGGTCGGTTAAACGGCTGAGTCCAATCAGACATTCCCAGGAGCTTCTGCTCCTGAATGAAAATATAGAGAAACAGGTAGAAAATGGCAAAGCAAAAAATTAGAATTCGTTTGAAAGCATATGATCATCGCATCCTCGACCAATCCGCAAAGCGCATCGTCGAGACCGCAGAGCGCTCCGGCGCCAAGGTGGTAGGTCCTGTACCTCTGCCCACTCGGATTGAGAAATTCACGGTCCGCCGCTCGACTTTCATTGATAAGGACTCCCAGGAACACTTTGAAATCCGCACCCACAACCGTCTGATCGACGTGTTGGAACCCGATTCAAAGACCATCGATATGCTGATGCGCCTCAGCCTCCCCGCCGGCGTCGATATCGAAATCAAGATTTAGTCTGATTTCTGCAGAATGGTTGTTTTGCCTTGTTGTGAAACAGACGCAAAAGAACCCCTAAAACCTAGCCATTCCCGTCGAGCA
>CAYUGV010000063.1:0-7769 GCA_964444335.1 uncultured Anaerolineaceae bacterium
TTCCAGTCGCAGATCTTGATCATATCCTCTTCGAGTGTGATCAGGTCGAACTTTGCCAGGAGCAAGCTATCGTTGAGTGTGATCTGCGTGCTATGCTCTGTGAGCTGATTTGGAGACTGTTTAGCATAAGGGCTGGCAAAAAAACTAGCAAACCAAGTTGACACCCTGGCATCGGGGTAATTCGCTGCGCAAGACACAAGTAATTCAGGATCGATGCCAAGGAAAAACTGGTGGATCAACCCATGGAGCGTGGAGCCGGCAGCCAGATCTTTTTCAAAATCGTCCGTTCGAGCGGAAAGCGGCGCTGGCCATGGCAGCTTCCGAACATACCGTAAGAGGAAACTGAAACGGCAATTCTGGAACGCTTGCAGGTTGCTTTGATGAAAAACGAAACCGGTCGGTAGCAGTTCATTCATTATCGTTCTCCTGCCACAGGGCTTGATAGGCAACTGCCGCGGTTTTATCGGGTCCGGTGTTGTAACTGATAGTCAGTGAGGATTTCGCGCGGGTAATGCCAACATAGAGCAGGCGCAGGCGATCGCGAATGAGTTCATTACGGGCGTCGATCCTGCCAATTCCCGGATGCGCAACAGCAGATGAGTTATCCGAAGTCAGGATGTCGAGTTCAGAAAGGACTTCTGCTTGCAAGTTCCGCCGATCGAGAATGAACCACTTCTCGCTTATATATGAGTCTTTATCTGCTCCCGAAGGATAGTCGTAATTGTTGACAGATGTCAGAAAAACCTTATCCCATTCCAGTCCCTTGGCTTTGTGGCAGGTGCAAAGGACCACTTTGCCTTTGTAAAGGTCGGGATTGAATGCATCCTGGTTTTTGGTGATGCTAAAGAAGTTGCGTTCATTCTTGGCGATGTCAGTAAGCACCTCGATCAAATCGAGAGGTGTCCACTCGGGGTGATTATCCATTTGGGTTTTGATAAAGGAGGAAGCTTTGTGTACTGTGGCAAGTTCAAAAGGCTCAAGAGGCAAATCCTGCGAAATCACCAGCATCAATTGGTCAAAAGGAAGGTAAGCAGCCTGATGCCAGCGCAACACCGCCGCACGAAAATCTGCCAACAGACTGGCAGTGGCGGGATTATCGTAATTCAGTTCTTCCAACGGATCTACTTCCACTGGGTAGAAGAAGACCTCAAGCCGCGGCAAAGCCTGGAACCAGCTTCTGGCAGCAGATAAACTCTCCGAGAGGGCTTCATCTGTCTTAAAGTGGCGGTAAAAGACCTGCAGAGCTTTCTCTGCTACCTTTTGGTCGAGCGGGTGATAGATCAATTTTAGGAGATTGAGCACAGTTCCAATCGTTTCCTGAGTTTCGCGCGGGACTTTCATCAGGATATCGATGAACTCAATCTTGCTGTCTTTCAGAACTTTGGCAATCTTGTTTACGCGGGTATTCATCATTGCTAAGACCGCGACAGTGTCCTGAGGATGATCCTTCAGCCAGGTCTTTAGCTGGCGGACGATGAAATTTAGCTCTTCGTCAGAGGAAAAAGGTTGAGTAACCAATTCGACCGAATTCGAATGACACGGCGGGTTTTGTTGTAGATCTCCTGGTTGGGTGGGAACGATGAAGGGCTTTGTCAACGAGTCTCGCACGGTTTCGTTTGGGTGACTTGTTTGAACCCAATCGCTGAGACGGTTCGCAAGGTTGATAATTCTCTGGCAGGAACGCCCGGACTCGGGTAAGTCCACAGCGAGAACATTTGGGGAGGCAAGATATTCCTTGAGAAGACGTGGGTCTGCGGTGGTGAAACTTTGGTAAATGGCCTGGTTGGTGTCACCAACCCGCACCCAGTTGCCAGTCTTTTCTGCCAGGATCTGCAAAATGGCTTGTTGCTGTTTGCTCGAGTCCTGGGATTCGTCTTCGAGTATGTATGGCCAACGGTATGCAAGTTGTCGGACGAGGTCGGGGTCAGTTTTGAGACACTTCCATGCAAGGTGAATCAAATCGTTAAAGTCCACAGCTCCCAGTAGCTTGAGACGTTCCTGGTAGGCCTTATAAATATCCAGGCAAATCTGGAAGAGAGGTGTGGAAGGCCGGGATTTCTGAAGAATAGCCAGGTCTGAAGGCATCTGGCCGGCGTTTTTCGCGGAACTGATAAAGCTGTTGGCAAGATCCAGGAGCAAGGCGGGCATTCCGCCCTTTAAATCCCACATTAATTCGTTCGCCTTTTTGTCCGCAAGATCTGGCTTTAACAACTGACGAAAGAAATCCTCCCGTTGTTTTAATTGCTCAAATGACAAGTCTTCGAGAATAACTCGCGCGTCTTCTTCGTCGAGGATTCGGAAGTCGTTACCGAGCCCCGCGAGCTCAGGTCTTTCGCGGATGATATCGCCCGCCAAGCCATGAAGTGTTCGCACCCGGTAGCCGTAGCCTTCAAGTAAGCCATATTCCCGAGCCAGTGCCCCAATCCGGTTGGTGAAGTTGTCTACCGCGGAATTAGCGAAGGTCACCACCAATATTTCCTGGTCAGGTTGAAGATCGACCGTGAGCAGGAGCTTCGCAGCCAGATGTGAGAGCGTAAAGGTTTTTCCGCTTCCCGGAACAGCTGAGATGCCCATCCAGCCAGACCGATACTTGAGGACCTCAGCTTGGGATTGACGGAGTACAGGCTCAATCATGGCTCTCCTCCCTCAAAGCAGAACGGAAGAGGTTCTGAGCCCAGGTGAGCAACAGACCTTTGTCTTCAACGCCTGCTTCGCCGTATTCTGACGTGCAAAGGTGAATCTGACCGCTGCAGCGGCGCATCAAACCGACCAGAGTTCGCTCCAGGTTGAACTTTCCAAGAGCCAGTTCGTCATCAGTAGTCCACTTTTTGCCTGTTTTCCACTGGCGGTTGAGCACATAGGGGTGGGTGAGAGGTTGTTCAAGCCGCTCATACCAACCCTTGCTGCCCAGGTTTAACCAGAATTGATGCTTAACAGAACGGTTTTGCATCAAGAAGGTCATTACCGGGGCAATCAGAACTCCAGGTTCGCCGATTATCTCTTCGTCTGGCAGGTAGAGCGCAGATAGCAAGCCTTGGTCCAACGCCCGATAATATTCACCGCCGAGATATGAGGCGTCTGCGTTCTGGTCAGCCCCAAGTGGTCGTTTGAACTTTTGGTAACTTTGGATCAAACGCGCAGTGTTTTCACCCGCCTCCTGGTTCTCAGAAAAACCAAAACCAGGCTGTGAAAGAATCTCGGAAAAGAGCCTGCTGATAAAGTAATCCAAAGGTTCGTTTGAGTCTGCAAAACTCAACCATGCTCGCAATTTTTCAACTTGTAGCAGTATTTCTTCTGGAATACGCTGTTTGACCTCTTTAGGTAGAGTCTCGATGGAAGGCAGTAAAGTCACAGTTTTATTTACCACCACCTGGTCAAGGATCAAGCGGGCTCGCAGGGGATCGAGCTTTGGAATTGCAGTGGTGAGGGCTGACTGGACCTGGTAAAGGTCAGGTGGTTGGTTCCATTCCGGGTGGGCAAGCGATGCAAGCGTGAGGATAGCCTGGGTGTGCGGGTTTGATTTTAGCGCAAGGGATGGGCGCAGGCTTTGTGTCGGGATACCGGACTTCGAGAGACGACGTGAGAGTTCAAAAACAAGCGGGTCGCTGACAAATGGCGAAAGCACCACGATCTCTTCGGCCGGAGTACCTTCAAGGATCAGGCCGGCAATCTTTTTACTGATATCCTGGAGCAACTCCGGGAAGAAACGTGGCTGTTTGTTTGTCACAATCAATGCCTGGGAGATGGTGGAGTAAGGTAACTTCTCTGCTTGAGATAGTTGCATGTAACCGAGGAGCGCTTTGATCGCGAGAGGACTGACATAGTTTTGCTCAAAGCGGAGCATGGAGGTTGATTGACCGGCAAGTTTTTCTGCCGAAAGTGAATCTGCCCCCAGGAAGCTGCGCAACCCGCCACCTTCATCCAGGATGATCAAAGAAGATTGAAGGTTCTTGATCCAGGAACCAACAATGTCATGCACATAGGGAGGGTCCTCCTCGGCGTTGTCGTAGATCAGGTGCTGGTGTTGGTTTTGGAAGTACTTTTGGAAAGTTTCATTTGGCCAGACTGCCTCAAGAAAAACCTCAACTTGCAGCGAAAAATCCAGAAGACTGTTTTCCAAGCAGAAAGCACGGAACGCGTTTACGGCTAGCTGGACGTCATCGTACACTGTGAGTTGGGCTTGATCACCCGTCCAGGCTGACTTGAGCCGTTGAGCCAGCTCTGTGTGTGGAAAGCCGACAATGGCGGATTTGTTGAGGTTATCCAACAACTGGCTGAAGAGTCGGTTCCTCGTAAGCGTGATGGTGGCAAAATGACCCCGGTCAATCAAAGGATCAACAATTTGCGCCATGTAATATTGAGCCGTTTCGAGCGTTAGGAAGCGCGGCTGCTCAAAAGGATGCATAAAAAACTTATGGCTGGCTACGAGTGGCCAAAAAAGGGCGACCATCCTCCGGACAATACTGCTCATTGTCTGGATGCTTACGCGCTGGGATGAGGGTAAGCTGACTTGTCGCAAGTATTTTTTATAAGGCTCAGCCAGGCTTCTTTGGGGGACAAGCACTAGCGTGGACGATTTTGTGTCAGATGTGAGTATCTGGTGCAGACGCTGTAATGCCGCGCTGGTTTTGCCTGAAGAAGCAGGCCCACTCAAGAAAAGATGCGGATTGCCATGGAGATCTGCAACCTGTTCCTGCAAATCCCCGAATGATAGCGACAAGTTAGCGTTCATCATGACAGAATTATATATCAAGCGGCACCTACCGACCTGCCAGGTCGCAATCCCGTTGTGGGAGTTGGTATAATCGTTAGGACAAACTGACAGGAGAGAACCATGCCATCATCACTCACCCCATTTTTTGATGCAAAAGGTGTTGCCATTTTAGGCGCTTCCACCAATCCCAAGAAACTCAGCTACGGTATCCTGGAGAACCTGGTTTCTTATGGTTACAAGGGCGAAGTTTATCCAGTGAATCCCAATGCGACGGAGATCCTGGGCAGGAAAGCTTACGCTTCGATTGCCGATGTGCCAGATCCAGTCGAATTGGCGGTGGTGGTGCTGCCTGTAACCGTGATCATGGAAACGATGAGGGAAATTGGCGAGCGAGGGATCAAGGCGGTTGTCATCATCACTGGCGGCTTCAGAGAATTGGGGGAGGAAGGCGCTAAAGTGGAGTTGGCTGTGAAGGAATTGGCACGGTATTATGGGATGCGGGTGGTTGGACCAAACTGCGTGGGCACCATCGATGTGCGGACTGGATTGGATTCGACCTTTATAAAAGGGCTTCCTCAAGCGGGACCAATCGCTTTCATTTCTCAATCCGGCGCGATTTGTGGCGGTGTGATCGATTTGATCATCAATTCCAGGATAGGTTTTTCGCATTTTGCCAGCCTGGGCAACGAAATGGATGTCACAGAAACTGATATGCTCGAATACTTCGCGGAGGATGAAAATGTAAACGTGATCGCGATGTATGTTGAGGGAATCCAGGACGGACCACGATTTATGGAAGTGGCAAGAAGGGTATCTCAAAAGAAGCCAATCGTATTTCTAAAAGCTGGGAAAAATGATGCCGGTGCGAAGGCTGTCAGTTCACATACTGGCTCGTTGGCGGGCTCCTATGCGGCTTACCAGGCCGCATTGGCACAGGCCGGCGTGGTCGAGGTGGAGACGATCAGCCAGCTCTTCAACGTCGCCTGGGCTTTGGGAACACAGCCTTTGCCAGCTGGCAAGCGCGTTGCGATTACCACGAATGCCGGCGGCGCAGCTGCATTGGCAGCCGACAGCCTGGCGTTTAATGGCTTTGAGCTGGCGAAAATCTCTCCGGAAATTCAGCAAAAATTACGAACAAAACTCAACCCAAGCGCGCAGGTCTCGAACCCGGTAGATATGCTTGGCTCGGTAAGCCCGGAAGATTACATCTGGAGCCTGGGCAACCTGGACGCGGATGAAGGCGTGGATGTGTTGCTCCCTATTTTAGTGCCGCAATCTTTGGTGGACACGCTTGGAGTGGCAAAAGCCTGGGTGGAAATCGGGAAACAAACCAACAAGACTCTGCTGACCTGCCTGATGGGTGAACGCAGCACGCTCGAATCCGAGCAGTGGCTGAACATGGCGGGCGTGCCGGTTTTTGCTTATCCTGACGAAGCCGGCCGGGTGTTGAAGGGCATGCAGCAATATAAACAGGTCCTTACTAAACCACCGTTCAATCCAATTGAGGCTAGGAACATCGATCATAACAAGATGGCGGCTGCGTTAGCTCTGGCAAACGGTGCCCGTGCAGTTGGGGAGTATGAGACGCGTATCATGCTCGAAGCTTATGGCATTCAAAATGTTCCGGGCGATCTTGCCATGGATGTTGATGAAGCGCTGATGATTGCGGATAAGTCTGGCTACCCAGTAGTCATGAAGATTGTTTCCGAGGATATCCTGCACAAGTCCGATTCCGGAGGAATTGCACTAAACATTCTCAATCCTGAGCAGTTGCGCGTAGAATATGACGCGATGTTGGCGAGAATAGCTCAAATTGAGCCAAGCGCGCGTATTCGCGGCGTGATGGTGGAACAAATGGCACCCAAGGGCTTGGAAGTAATTATTGGGATGCGGAGAGACCCAACCTTTGGACCGCTGATGATGTTCGGTCTTGGTGGCACCATGGTGGAACTGCTCAAGGACATCAGTTTCAAGGTGGCTCCGCTCACCAGCGAGGACATCGACGAGATGATTGAAAACACTCTCGCAGGCAAGTTGCTCAAAGGGTATCGTAGCTCTGCTAAGGCCGATATCAAGGCAGTCAAAGAAACCATCGCTCGATTGAGCCAGCTAAGCCTGGACAACCCAGCTATCAGTGAGATCGAGATCAATCCGCTGATCGTCTATCCGGAAGGTCAGGGCGCGATATCTTTGGATAGTCGAGCAATCATGGTGAAGTAAGACGTCTTGCTGTCGATTGTTTATTTTGGTTTTTTGCTCGGATATTTGCTTATTAAGAAAGATGAAGTGGACAACTGATGATGCAATCTAATGAATTCGCGGGAAAAGTTGTGATGGTCACAGGTGCCAGCCAGGGAATTGGGCTGGAAATTTGCAAGCAATTCTCGTCCTTGGGGGCAATAGTTATCATGGTTGCCAGGAACATTGAGAAACTAGAACTGGGTAAAAACCAAATAGGCAATGATGACAAGATCTACACTTATGCTTGCGATTTATCCATTGAATCGGAAATCGATAAGCTGTTTGGTTTCATTCGTGAGAAGTTTCAGAAAATAGATGTCCTGGTGAACAACTTAGGCGCGTTCTCGGAGAAAACTGAGTGGAACGCGATCGATTATGACCTGTGGATAAAGACATTCGAGACCAATGTCCTGAGCGCGTATTTCTGTATGGTCAACGCCGCTGATATTATGGTCGAAAAGAAGATCAAGGGAGTCATCATCAACGTCGGCTCTTCCTCCGCGTTACAGGTGAAAAAGGGCAGACTGCATTACACGACAACCAAGTCAGCCCTCCATACGCTTTCAAGGGTAACAGCGATGGACCTGGCAAAACACCAAATTCGAGTCAATGTGGTTTCCCCTGGACCAACAGAAACTGAAATAGTCCATGAGAGAATACAGGATCCCGATCAGAGGGCTCAGGAAGAAGTTCGGATCAGGAAGATCCCCTTGGGAAGATACGCATCCACCACTGACATTGCGAATGCCGTTATTTTCTTAAGTTCGTCAAAGGCGGAATTCATTACCGGCGCGATATTGCCTGTGGATGGCGG
>CAYUGV010000064.1:0-7578 GCA_964444335.1 uncultured Anaerolineaceae bacterium
GAAATTAGGGGGTCAAGGGGAAAGTCTGGGGCAGTTATCTGCCCCAGACCTTTTAATCTACAAGAAGATTGAACTGGTCAAAAGTGAAATAAAAAACCGCCTATTCGGCGGTTGAGGTTGTGCTTGTTTTGGCAGGTTCTTTCGCAGAGCCTTCTGCCTTACTTTCCGAAGGCGATTTGGAGCCATTGTTGCCCTCCCCCTCAGACTTATGGCTGTACTTCTGCCCGGATGGTGAGCGGTTGTCGGTGGCGTAAAAACCTTTACCCTTAAAAACAATGCCTACCGGCTGGTAGACCTTGCGAAGGGCAACCGTGTTGCAGTTGGGGCAAACGGTTAGGGGATCATCGGTGAAATGTTGGAATTGGTCGAAATGATAGTCGCAATTCTCGCATTTATAACTGTAAATTGGCATGTTCTACTTACTTCTCCTGGTCAAGAGTCATTATAGTACCACAAAATAACATAAAAAAATCTTACTGCACGAGCATTAGATTTATGTCAGATAGTGTTGCCAAAATGATTCAGGTTAACCAATCTCTCCTTGATCATGGACACAGAAAATCACCTTGCTTTTCTTGCGATATAATCGAACGCTGTATGGCTGAACAAAGAAAAACACAATCTAAGCGCAAACGCCCGGTTTGGCTGATCATCCTTGGTATCCTGCTCGTTGGAGTCGTGGTACTGTTTGCGCTCTACCAGGTCCCAGCGATCCACGACCGGGCCTATTTCTACCTGATGACGCTGCGTTCCCGTATCTACTATTTTCTGAGACCTCCTGCCGCGTCAACCTTCAATCCGTCGCAAGACACCACACTTGACGCAAATGTTGCCGCAACCCTTACAGCGCTGGTCCCCACGCCCACGGCAACTTTCACTCCCGAACCAACTCTGGGAGTCTCTCCTGAGCCAACAGCTATTGCTACCCCAACGCCACTTCCCACCCCCATCCCTGCCGCGGTGCAGCTAGAGGGTGTTGTGCAGGAGTACCAGCGCTTGAACAGCTGCGGTCCAACCAACCTGGCTTTGATATTACGATATTGGGGCTGGGTGGGCGAAGAGATCGACATAGAACAGGTGGTCAAACCGCGCCTTGAGGACCTTAACGTCACGCCCCAGGAGATGATCACCTATATCCAGGAGCATACCCAGCAGGATGCAGTCCTGCGCCTTGGCGGCACCGTCGACTTGCTCAAGCGCCTGGTAGCTGCCGGTTACCCTGTGCTGGTTGAACGCGGCTATGTCAACCTGGATGAAGAATGGAAGGGCTGGATGGGGCATTACGGCGTCGTTGATGGTTATGACGACGCAAAAAATGCGGTCCACATTCCCGACACCGTCAATGGCAATATCTGGATTGACTACGAAACGCTTCAGAAGTTCTGGGATGAATTCTCAGGCACCTATTTGGTCGTTTTCCCACCTGAGCAACGCGAGATCGTCTTGGGGCTGCTGGGTGACCAGGCTGACGCGGAGTACAACCTCGATACCACCCTCGAACTCTTTAGAGAGAGGTCTGAAAGTGTTGATCGATCCGAGCAGTACTTTGCCTACTACAGCCTTGGCGAACTGCTGGTCATGAAGAAAGATTACGTCAATGCTGCCGCGGCTTTTGATAAAGCTTTTGAGGTTTACGGCTGGATTCTTAAGGAAGATCGCCCCTGGCGCATGCTTTGGTACCAGGTTGGTCCATACGAGGCCTACTACTACACCGGCAGATATAAGGATGTTGTCAGCTTGACTTATAAAACCATCACCGACGCCAGCACGCCGGCTTTGCCCGAAACGTTTTTGTGGAGCGGTCGGGCTAACGTGGCTCTGGGCAACACTCAGACCGCAATTTTCGATTTCAAACGCGCCTTGCAATGGCATCCTGGCTGGCCGCCTGCCACCGCGGAACTTAAAGCTCTGGGCGTTGAACCCTAACCCTTGCGACCAGTAATCTAAAGAGATCTTATGTCACCTTCAAAAAAACAATTCAAGAAGAATCTTGTCAACCGTTCGCTTTGGCGCAAACCCTGGCCCTATCTCGCCATCCTGGTGGTGTTAGGCTTGCTTGGTCTTGGCGCGATGCAAATCCCCGCCGTGGAAGTTCGCGTGCAAAATCTTTATTCAGACATTTACTACCGGCTCAATCCGCCGTCTGAAAACGTCTTTGATCCATCCCAGCAGGGCACACTCGACGCGAGCGTGTTGGCATCGCTGACCGCCATGGCGCCCACCCAAACGCCAGTTGCAGAGCAAACACCCACTCCCGAGGGAGACCCTGCCCAACCGACAGCCTCGCCTGAACCCACTGCCACACGCTTCCCGGTGCCTGCGACCTTTGAGTTGGATGGCATGGGGCTGGAATATCAAAGCATGAACAATTGCGGACCTGCCAACCTTTCGATGTACGTCACCTACTGGGGCTGGCCAAGCACCCAGGACGTTACCAAAGCTGGTTTGCGAACCCATGAGGATGACCGCAATGTCATGCTCAGCGAAATGCGCGATTATGTGTTCGAAAAGACCAACCTGTCTGCCCTGATCCGTTATGGTGGCACGATCGATATCGTGAAGCGCCTTGTTTCGGGCGGTTTCCCTATCCTGCTGGAACGCGGTCACACGGATCCAAAAAATGGCTGGATGGGGCATTACAGCATCGTGACCGCCTACGATGATGCCAACCAGACTGTTCGCATCCCGGACACGCTCCTGGGGGTCATGAACCTGAGTTACAGCGACCTGATGCTTGACTGGGCGCATTTTGACGGGATCTACCTGGTGGTTTACCCACCCGAACGCGAAGCGGAAGTGCTGGCACTGCTCGGTCCGGATGCGGATCCTGCGGTAAATTTGCAGAACACGCTCGACCAAGTCACAGCGCGTATCCCGCAGGTGAGCGGACGGGAACTGTTCTTTGCCTGGTACTCTCGCGGCAGTGTTTTGGTCGAGATGCAGAACTACATCGAAGCAGCACAGGCTTACGACCAGGCATTTTCTGTTTACGCCCAACTATCTCCTGACGAGCGTCCCTGGCGCATCACCTGGTACCAGGTGGGAGCGTATCCGGCTTACTACTATACCGGGCGTTACCAGGATTGCCTAAACCTGGCTATGCAGACCCTCAGTAACAAGAGAAGCCCTGAACTGCCCGAAACTTGGTATTGGGCAGGTCGAGCGGCGGCAGCTTTGAAAATGACCGATGACGCGATCTCTGATTACCGCAAGGCTCTCGAATATCACCCCGGCTGGGACTTGCCGCTTGAGGGTTTGGCTGAACTGGGCGTGCAGCCCTAAGCCAAAAACAGCCTTTTTGTTCGCTGTTATAATGCCAAACTGAAATGAGAAAGAACGCTAAACAAAGATTTCGCCGGCGTCTTACGCCGCGCTCTGCCTGGCGCAAACCCTGGATCTACCTTGCCCTAATACTTGTAGGATTCCTGGTGCTTGTTGCCCTCTACCAAATCCCCTCCATTCACGATCGCGCCTATTTCCATCTTGCCACGGCGCGAGCGAAGATCTACTATTTCTTCAAGCCGCCGGCGGCGGAAGTTTTTCAGCCTACTCAACAAGGCACATTGGACGCCAGCGTTTTCGCGACGTTGACAGCCATGGCGCCTACTTCTACAGTAACTCCTCAACCCACCTATACGCCAACCTTTGAGCCCACTGCTGAAAACACATCCACCCCAACCATCACCCCGACGGCAACCCTCACCCCCACTCCGCTGCCACCGCTGCCTCCTTCGGCATTGATTGAAGGCATTGAACCTGAAATACAAGGCTTTAACAACTGCGGCCCAACCAACCTGGCAATGGCTTTACGTTTCTGGGGCTGGAAAGGCGACCAAAAGACCACCGAAGCTGTCCTGAAACCCTTCATCAAGGATCGCAACGTCATGCCTTATGAAATGCTGGGATACGTGCAGGAACAAACCGAGCTGAATGGCATTGTGCGTTATGGTGGGGATCTTGACCTGGTGAAACGCCTGGTCTCGTCCGGCTTCCCGGTGCTCATCGAGCGTGGGTACATCGACCGGCATGAAGGCTGGATGGGGCATTATGGCCTGATTGTTGGTTATGACGACAGGCTGCAGGAAGTGACCATCCCCGACACCTACCTGGGTTTGATCAAGATGAGTTACACCGACATTACCCGTTATTGGGAGGCCTTTGATCGGATCTACCTCGTGATCTTCCCATATGAACGCCAGCAGGAAGTTTATGACATTCTGGGCGCCCAAATGGATGCTCAATACAACAAGGAATACACCCTCGATCTGATCAATAGCCAGCTTTATGAACGTGAGGGCTTGGATCAGTTCTTCATCTGGTACAGCCGCGGTTCGATCTGCGTGGAGTTGAATGATTACCTGTGCGCAGGCGAGTCATACGACAAGGCTTTTAGCATTTATGCCACTCTCAAGGAAGAAGAACGCCCGTGGCGCATGCTCTGGTATCAGACCGGTCCCTATTACGCCTATTACTACCTGCAGCGCTACCAGGACCTCTACACCCTGACAAAGCAAACCCTCGATAAAACGCCCGAAGATGCCATCCCTGAAACCTGGGTATGGAAAGGTCGGGCAGAGGTCAAGCTGGGCTTGCGCGACCAGGCAATTGAAAGCTTCAAGCAGGCACTTTTCTGGCACCCGCACTGGTGGGTGGCGGAAGATGAACTGATCGCACTCGGCGAAAAAGTGGACTGAGTTAGAGAGGACAGGGAAGTGGAAAATTACGTCAACTATAATTCCCGCGTGTGGGATTCCTGGAGCGAAGGTAAAAACACCTGGACGATTCCCCTGACCCCGGAACAATTCCAACTGGCAAAAAGCGGGCCGATCGATTTCGTTCTCACTCCCACGATAAGCGTTCCTTTGAGCTGGTTTGAAGGGGTTGGAAAGGATGTTTTGGGGCTGGCGAGTGGCGGTGGGCAGCAAGGACCTGTCATGGCGGCACATGATTACCGAGTGACTATCCTGGATAACTCTCTGCGCCAATTGAAAGCGGAAAGATTGGTATCGGAACGCGAGAACTATCCCGTTTTGGCACTCCAGGCCGATATGACCCTGCCCTTTCCATTCAAGGACGAGAGTTTTGACATGATCATCCACCCGGTCTCGAATTGCTACATTGAGGACCTGCAGCCAACCTGGAACGAGTGCTACCGAGTGCTCAGGCATGGCGGAGTCATGATGGCGGGCTGGACTAATCCGATTGTCTACATGTTTGACGACGAAGCGCTGGACAACCAAAATGCCCCTCTGATCATCCACAACAAGCTGCCCTATAACGGCAGGTTGGAGGTGGAGAAGGGCGCTGAGTTAACGCTGGACACAGGATTCCAGTTCAGTCACACGCTGGAAGCGCAGATTGGCGGGCAGCTCAAGGCGGGCTTTATGCTCAAGGATTTTTACGAAGACACCGACCCCAACGATCATCTTGGGCAATACACCAATATTTTCGCCGCAACCCTCGCGGTGAAACTGTAGTCTATCTCATCTTTTCCGGGTAGTTCTTAAGCAATTCCTGGCCGGGCATCAGGATCGCTTTTGGCTCGCAAACACTCTTGCAAAAGCAGCAGCCCACCATGCACAAAAACGGTTCCGCCACCCAGATCTTTCCATTCTCATCGCGCTCAAACACCTCCCGTGCGCACAGGTCCAGGCAAGCGCCGCAGTCGTTGCACAAAACATCAGAAATGGTAGGAAACCACGGTATCTGCTCGCGCGGATAACCGCGCCAGGTGCCGTAATTGCGGGCGACGATCGCCTTCCCGGTCCGGCGGCGTTGATAGTAACGCTGATATTCCAGGGTCAGCGCGTTGGTGTACTCCTCTTTTGCTGGTTTGGGGATGAAATTGTTCTGTTTTACGCCATTCAGCAGGCGGTCCCTGATCTCCGGGTGGTTTGGGGTCAATCCCTCGTCATACAAAGCTGAGAACAACTCCTCGAGACCGAGCAGTCCTGCCGGCTGTCCGCCAATCTGCAGCATGCGGTAGCTGAGTGCCATTTTGCTTCGATCAGTCTTCTTTTGCCAGGCAATCCGCTGCTTTGGCTTTGAGGTGCGCCACCATTGCGGTAAGGCCGTTACTGCGTTGGGAGGATATGTGCCGCCAGAGTCCGAGCTCCTCGAAAAAGCTCAGATCCGCGTCGAGCACGTCTTTGGCAGGCTGATTATTGAACAGTTTGTAGAGCACTGCCACCATACCCTTCACCACCAGCGAATCGCTGTCTGCTTCGAATACCATGTTGCCATCCTTGCAGTTCACGTCAAACCATACGCTCGATTGGCAGCCTTTTACCAAGTTTTTTTCAACCTTGTTTTCCGGCTTCATCGCGGGCAAGTCCATGCCCATTTCGATCAGGTATTCGTATTTTTCTTCCCAATTTGCGAGCAGGGAAAAATCATCACTCAGGTCTTTTTGAATTTTCTGGATACCCGACATGCTTACCTCTTGAGCATTTTGATGGCGCGTTTGACGCCATATGCCAACTTCTCGAGATCTGCCCGGTCGTTATAAAGCGCCAATGAAGCTCGAACCGTACCGCTGATGTGCAGTGCGTCCATGATCGGTTGGGTGCAATGCTGACCGGTGCGAACGGCGATGCCCATCGTGTCGAGCAGCACGCCCATGTCGTAGTGCTGAATGCCATTCACATTGAACGGCAGAATACTGGACCGTTGCGCAGGAGCACCGTAAACGACCAGGTCGGGGATCTCCGCCAACAGGCTCAAGCCATATGCGAGCAGATCTTCCTCATATTTTTGTAGTTCAAGTTGATCAAATTGTTGAAGGTAATCGACCGCAACGCCAAGCCCGATTGCATCGGCTACGTTGGGCGTACCGGCTTCGAATTTGAAAGGCAGAACGTTGAAGGTAACCTTTTCAGGGGTTACCGTGTCGATCATCTCGCCACCGCTCAAAAAGGGAGGTAATGCCTCCAGCCATCTTTCTTTGCCGTAGAAAACGCCGATGCCCATCGGTCCGTACATCTTGTGACCGGAAAAAACGTAAAAGTCGGCATCCAGGCTCCGAACGTCATGCGCGAGATGCTGCACGGCTTGGGCAGCGTCCACCAGCACGGGAACCTCATGGGCGTGCGCAAGCCAGATGATCTCTTTGATTGGATTGACTGTGCCGAGAGAATTGGAGACTTGGTTGACTGCCACCAGGCGCGTCTTTTCGTTGAGCATCCGTTCGAAGAGCGCCAGGTCGAGCTCACCGCGTTCATCGAACGGCAGAACTCGGAAGGTCGCGCCGCGCCTCAGGCACATTTGCTGCCAGGGAACATAGTTGCTGTGGTGCTCAAGTTGCGAAACGATGATCTCGTCACCGGGGTGCACAAACTTCTCACCGTAGGTATATGCCAGCAGATTGACCGACTCGGTCGTGCCGCGGGTGAAGATCACCTCGTAATTGTGTTCCGCGTTGATGTAACCAGCCACTTTTCGCCTTGCCGCCTCGTATGCTTCGGTGGCTTGCACTGCCAGGGAGTGGTTGCCGCGATGGATATTGGCGTTGAGGCGGGTGTAATAATCAACCAGCGAGTCGATCACTACTTGTGGTTTTTGCGTGGTGGCAGCGTTGTC
>CAYUGV010000065.1:0-7564 GCA_964444335.1 uncultured Anaerolineaceae bacterium
GAACAGGGCGAAGGTTGCGAAAGGTGTTGTGCAAAGAGGCTGCCCGGATGCGGTGGGCAATGGGCATTCCGTAGCGCTTTCGGGGATGCCTTGATCAAGTGAGATTTCACTGCTGGTGGAGTCGGCCTTTTCCCATGCAAGCAGACAAAAAGTTCCTTGCTCGGCCTGCACCTCACACAAGACGATGCCAGGCTGCACCTGCCTGCAAGTCAATTCAACCACGCGCAATCCGTAGCGGTTATTCACAACCGAACATGCCAATTCTGATAACGATTGCGCCTGGTATAAACCACAACGCTGGTAGATGTCAAAAATAATGTCGCTTTTCGCGTCGATGTAAGCGCCGATATCATCTGGGAATTGCTGCGCGGCTGCCAGCTTAACCTGCGCGTAAGCATCCCGGTCCTCGGGATGGGTGCGCAGCCAGTCGCGGAAGGTGAGGTGCCGCTTGAGTTCTTCCGAGCCGGCAGAAAGCGCGTAGAGATGGTGGCTCATGAGTTGGGGCTTGTTATCGTACTTAAAGACCTCGCGCCCATTGATGCCGAGATCGCCGACATGGGTGTAGCCATTGGCTTCCAGTGCGTTTTTAACTGCCTCAAAGCTCTCTCCAACTTTAAGGACGATGTCAATGTCAATGATAGGTTTCGCCGCCAACCCGGGCACCGAAGTGCTGCCAACGTGTTCAACACGCACATCCTGCCCTGAGAGGATGCTGAGCAGATGCCCGCGAATCTCCTCGAACCGAACCGGCCAGGCAGGATCGTAGGGCACAACCTCCACCCTGCGGGTATTGGCAGAATTTGCGTTAATGTCTCGGTTTTCTTCTTTGATCGGTGACATACACACTCATTATACTGACACTAACGAGTCCAGGTACAAAAATGTCCTTTCCCAAACAGGATTGATTCTTCGCTGCTCCCTATACCGGCACTTGCCTTCCAATTCGTAAACTGTAGAATTGAATTACCTAATCGACAAAGGATCAACATGGTCTCAACTTCAACCACCACCGCAACTGATTACCTGGCCAGCCTGCCGCAGGACCGGCGCGAGGTCATCTCTGCCGTCCGCGAGCTGATCTTGCGCAATCTGCCGGAAGGATACCAGGAGACGATCAACTGGGGCATGCTCAGCTATGAAGTGCCGCTGGAAACCTATCCCGACACGTACAACAAAAAGCCGCTTAGTTATGTCGGGTTGGCGGCTCAAAAGAACTACAACTCGCTCTACCTCATGTCTGTTTACCAGGACCCTGCCGATTATCAGGAACTAATAAAGGCTTTCGACGGGATGGGCGTCAAACCCAACATGGGTAAGTCCTGCATCCGCTTCAAGAAACTGGATCAGATACCTCTCGAAATAATTGCCCGCTTGATCGCGAAAACTTCTGTCCAGGATTTTGTCGCGACTGCCAAATCCATCCAGAAGAGATAACCTCTGATTTTTAGCGCAAATCCTAGCAAATCACTTGTTGACCTTGACAAATCACTATACCGTGCGGTATAGTAACTCTATGAACAACCGTGAGACGATCCTTGAGAACGCGCTGGTGCTTTTTGCGTCCTTTGGCTACGACGCCACCGGCGTGCAGGAGATCTGCGACCAGTCGGGCATCACCAAGCCGACGCTCTACCACTATTTCCGCAGCAAGCGCGGGCTTATGGAAGCACTGCTCACAGAAAATTACACCCCTTACATCAAACGCCTGAAAGATGCCTGCGAATACCGCCGCGACCTGCCGCAAAACATTGCAGAAGTGCTGCGCAGCACCTTCCGCTTCGCTGAGGGCAACCTGCTTTTCTATAAATTGCAGTTCTCCATGCGCAGCGCGCCAGCCCGCGGGGAAGCATACGATATCATCAAGCCCTGGATCAAAGCCCAACATGACCCCGTCTTTGCCCTGTTCACTGCGGCGGAAAAAGATAACGGCAACATGCGCGGGCGCGCCCAGGCTTACACCATTACTTTGCTCGGTATGGCAAACGCCTATATCCAGCAGGCATTCGAGGAAAACACCGCGCTGAACGAAGACCTGGCATACCAGGCTCGCCAGCAATTCATGTACGGGATCTTTTCGTAAATTTTTTTGCCAATTTCACTATACCAGTTGGTATAGTTTGGAGGAAACATGACAACCATTAATCAAAACAGCATCTTTTATCACATCTATCCGCTCGGGGCTTGCGCCGCGCCCCATTACAACGACTTCCAGTCTGAGCCGCAGCCCCGCCTGCGCCAAATCCTTGGCTGGCTGGATCATATTCAGAGCCTGGGCGCGAACGCGCTCTACCTTGGGCCGTTATTCGAGTCCGGAAGCCACGGCTACGACACAGCCGATTACTACCACGTCGACCGCCGCCTTGGAAGGCGCGCTGACCTGGCGGAGCTTTCAAGGGAGCTCCATGCTCGCGGCATGCACCTCGTGCTCGATGGCGTCTTCAACCATGTTGGGCGCAACTTCTGGGCTTTTCGAGACCTGCAAGCCAATGGTCAATACTCCCCTTACCAGAACTGGTTTGCCGACCTGCGTTTCGACCAGCGCTCGCCCCATGGCGACCCCTTCAGCTACGCTGCCTGGAACGGGCACTTCGACCTGGTCAAGCTCAACCTGGCTGAGCCTGCAGCAAAACAGCACCTTTTTGATGCCATCAGCATGTGGAAGGAGGAGTTTCAAATCGACGGCATCCGCCTGGACGCTGCAGACGCGCTTAGTTTTGATTTCTTGCGTGATCTGCGCGCCTTCACTAACCAGCTCGACCCCAATTTGTGGCTGATGGGCGAGGTCATCCACGGCGACTACCGACAGTGGGCCAACCCGGGCATGCTGCACACCACCACCAATTACGAACTCTACAAGAGCCTGTTCTCCTCGTTCAATGACAGTAACTTTTTTGAGCTGGCATATTCACTCGACCGCGAGTTTGGCGCGCATGGAATCTACCGTGACCTCGCCACGCTCTACAACTTTGCAGACAACCACGACGTCAGCCGGATTGCGTCCCAACTGCATGACAAGCAACAGCTACACCTGCTTTACTTTCTTTTGTTCACCATGCCTGGCATTCCTTCCATATATTATGGCAGCGAATTTGGCTTTGAAGGCATCAAACAGTCGGATGATTGGAACCTGAGACCTGCCTTTGACCTACAGGTGCTGCAGAACCAGGCGCACGCTCACGACCTGCGCGGCTGGCTCGGGCACCTGGCATGGTTGCGACAATCTCAGACCGCCTTGAAGTATGGTGGTTATGAACAGGTTTTGGTAGCCTCAAATCAATTTGCATTTATACGGGAAAGCGGGAATGACTGTGTAATCGTGGTCGTTAATAGCTCTGCTGAGCCGGCTGAATTGAGCCTGCCCCTGCGCGGGAAAGCGACCTGGCGCTTTGTGGACTTGCTGAACCCCGAGGAATCATTCACATGCGACACAAACGGGAATTTACCGGTCTCAATGAAACCCAACCAAGCCAGGCTGCTGAAGAACGGATAATGCGTTAACCAGCAGTTTGATTGAGGTTTCGCCGTACGGAGGGGGTTTACTCCCTCCGCTTGTGGGCTTCGCTGAAACACACAAAAATCCGACTCCATGTTTTCAGAACATCCATCTGTGAAAAAGATAATCTCAGATCCTGGAGGTAACCACGTTTTTGCCATACCGACGGGTCACCACGGGGGGGGTGACCCCTACATCTCAGGTTCGAGGGAGAGATTTTCTTGTAGGTGCAGACCCTTGGGCACCACCCTGTAAGGGTTGTGTCTGCCCTGAATGCTCAAATATGATGTAGGGGCGAAGCAACTCGAAAGAAGCGCTCTGACTTACCGACAATATCAATATAAATTGCTTCGCCCCTACGGGGATTACTTATTGGGAAATTAAGGCGAATCCTTATCTACTCACTCTCCCTCATTGATTTATCCCCAACCATCCTGAATTTAAGAGAGATTAAACCTTTTCCACCACCCAAAAATGTGAGAGACCGAGACGCTGCAATGGAGTCTTTTCGAGTGCCTGCAGGAAACCTCTTAATAATTTACCCAAACCAGGTCGGCGCTCGATGATGTTGTCGTACGCGCCAAAAATCGTACGCCGCTCGACGAACCTCACCGGCAAGCCCTTAAACAGTCTCGCCAGGTCCGCCCGGGTGTAGACCTCCACGTGTGGCGCGAGTTTGTCGCGCAGTTTACGGGGCAGCCAGTTGATCAGGGGTGTATTGCCAAAGTGGTATTTGCCCTTCCAGTAGTGCCCGTGGGTTTCAAAGGGGTAGCCCCGATTAGGGCAAAAGAGCACGATCCTCCCGCCCGGTTTGAGTACCCGCACCATTTCGCTAATGGTCATGGCATCATCCTGCACATGCTCCAAAACCTCATGGCTGAAGACCACATCCATACTTTCGGACTTGTACGGCAGGTATTCCCCCGCGGCACAAAGCACGTTCGGGGTGAAAGCGCTGCTATCCACCACCCGCGGGTATTCGATGTCGAGACCAGTCACAAACCCAGAGACTGGCACCAGACGCGCAAGGTAGGTGCCCACACCGCAGCCGTCCACCAGCACGCTGCCCTGCAAACGCTCGCCCGCAGCGTCTTTGAGCATGGCAAAGCGCCGCTGCTGGCCGGCACGCCAGACGTGCGAAGGCTCGCCGCGAACCGCGGCTTTCTCTAAATCTTGAGGGATGACGTGAGGCATGCCCCCTATTTTACTCTGTAAATGGAACCGGTATCTGCCCTCTTTACGCAGTTTACCTGTAGGGCGAGCATGGAAGCACTGCACACTTCATCATGTAGTAACTTTGGTGTGCTTCCAATCCGCCGTCACACCATTATTCCCAGGGAATTTCCCTCCGGATTACCGTCTTCGGCGGATTGAGGGCACGATACGGTCGTCTGTCACGTTGTTCACTGTGCCCTTAAGCTCGCCCTACGATTAACTCTTTACGCGAAGCAGGGCAGCCAATCGGCTGCCCTGCTTTACTTCAAAAACATTCTTAAATAGGTCTGTTGTGGTGCAAATTCCTCGCTGCAACAAAACTCAAGCCATGCTCCGTGAGGGCTTTGGCCGTGTTGTTGCACGCTTCCACCTTGTCCAGGTAATTGATCAGCAAATTATCCCAATCTCCACTGCGGATCACTTCTTCCTTATCCCTGAAATAATCCAACAGGTCGGATGGATGAGCACGGGTGATGTCCAGCTCAGGGTCACCCCCCTCATGCTTGGCCGCGATATTTGCCACATGGTCTGCGATCTGGACCAGTTCATCCCGCCGGTTGTAGGGCTGAATGACGATGCTCTTTTGCGGCTCGGTGATGTGATGTTCAAAACGGATCACCTTTTCGAAGCCGAGGGCTTTACGGAAGTCTGCGGTCAGTTCCATGGTTTGGTTGTTGATCGAATTCGACCAGTTGAAGCCAATGAGCGGCGAGGTGCCGTCTTCCCGGGCAAACAACTTCGCCATCATCATGATCCACAAAGCGTGATAGGGATTATCCGAGCCAAAGAACACGGAAATCTTGAACTGAATATCGACCCCCAGCTTGTAGAGCATGAAACCCATCAGGATGGTGCCGGCGTTGAAATTGAGCACATGCTGAACGCCATAATTGGTGTAGTAATACAGGAACTCATCCACCCACATCAGCGCGTGGTCATTGGGCTGGCCGATCCCGCCAAAGTAGCCCGTGATCGTGGCTGGCCCTCCCAGGTGCGGATTGGAGCCATCGGTACCCTTGGTGTCCAGCGTCTCCACAAACGAAGCACCAATAATGTCCAGTGCGGCGACAATCGCCGGTAGGTCTCCATCGGCTTCGGATTCCTTCATTTTCCGAACGGCGATAAACCGGCCTGGCACAAGCGATTTTTGGGCGATGGCTTGCTCGGCCATGGCTCGCACCCATGGGAAGTATTGCAACGCCGAGACTTCCAGGGTGACCGCGTATTCATCTTTAAATTGCATACCGTACGCTTTTTCCCCCAATACTTGAATGCGATATCCTTCTTCTGAAATAAACGCGCCTTTATCGCGCTGCTCCATCAACCACTTCAGGTCATCAACAGCTGCTGGTGATTTTTTGGCAACCAGGTCGAGTAAATTCTCCAGGCGGCGGGATTGAACGTGCTTGCGATTGATCTCTTCCGGAGTGCCATATTTAGCGACCACAGCCAGGAACTTCTGCATAACCTCGCTATTTGGATCAAGTAAGATTTGATTAACTGAATCCAAATAAGCTTTTGGGATCTCCAAACGTTGTTGTAAGTCCGTCATTTCATCCCCTCTCACAGCATCTTGAGCAGTTCTTCATATTGGTCATCGGGCATGCCGAACCAATTCTCCGGCGCAGGGAAGGTCTTTTCGGACACTTCTTTCACGTAAAGTTCCAGCCCTTCCCGGATCACGGTACCAGCGTCAGCAAAAACCTTCGCCATGCGGGGTTTGAATTTTGGATAGAGCGCAAACGCATCGTGATAGATCAGCAACTGCCCATGCGCATGCAACCCCGAACCCAACGACATGATCAGGCAGTCATTAGCGCGCTCGGTGATCAACTGGCACACACGATCCGGCACCAATTCGAGCAGGATCATGTACGCTCCAGCTTCTTCCAGGGCTTTGGCATCATCCACAATCTTTTTGGCTGTTTCAGCGCTTTTTCCCTGGAGCTTGAAACCGCCCAAGGAGCTGACACTCTGCGGGGTAAGCCCCAGGTGACCGATAACAGGGATGCCGGCGTCCACAATCCCCCTGATCCGATCCGCCATGGACGCGCCACCCTCCAGTTTGATAGCGTCGCAGCCAGCTTCCGCCATAAATCGGCCGGCGTTAATAATGGCTGTTTCAACCGAGGGTTGATAAGTCATGTAAGGCATATCCCCCACGACCCAAGTGTTTGGTGCGCCGCGCCTGACAGCCGAAGCATGTCGGATCATGTCGTCCATCGTGACCGGCAAGGTGCTGTCGTATCCGAGCATGGTCATGCCGAGGCTATCACCCACCAAAATCATGTCCACCCCCGCCTGCTCCTGGAAGTAGGCGGTGGGGTAGTCATAACAGGTGAGCCAGGTGATCGGTTTGCCTTCTGAAGCCTTTTTGAAAAATCCAGGAAGTGTCAATTTCTTGCGCTGTTCAGTCATGTTCTCTCCTTGTTGAACGACGGTGAGTTAAGGTGCTTTTTGGGTGAGAAAGTACTGCGCTTGTTCGATATGCACCCACAATTATACAACCTACACTATTTAATCAGCAGCTCACTGGGCATAAACTGCCAATCTAAAGGATAAGCTTGCCATCTGCATTTTCAACCCATACCTATATCGAAAGACTCGTAGGTCGGAATGAGACCGCCTCGTGACCTTAATATTCCATGATACTTGCGCGGGCTCACTCCGACAAATCCTCGAAACAGACTATTTACACATTCCAGGGCAGACACAGGGGTCTGCCCCTACAAAGCCACCCCAAGGTAGGGGTAACCCCCTGTGGTTACCCTGTCTCATGGCGAATATAGTGCTGCGCCAGCAAACCTATTATTATATTATTAAGGTAAAAGTGTAAAAAATCACCCTTACCAAACC
>CAYUGV010000066.1:0-2888 GCA_964444335.1 uncultured Anaerolineaceae bacterium
GGATTGCCCCGAGCATTGGGTCTTGCCCAAAGTAATACGCCAGCCCGATTCCGCCATAAGCAGCGTGGGCTATTCCACCGCCCAGGAAGACAATCCGATTAAGGACGACCAACGTGCCAATCAGTCCGCATGCCACACCAACCAAGAGGCTGGCATAGAGCGCGTTGCGCATAAAGTCGTAAGAAAACATGATTTGGATTTGGTTAATCATGGTCATCACCTTCCTGATGCGGCGGCAAAACGCGATGCGGCATGCCGTGCGCCACCAGGTCCACCGGGCATTCGTAAGCGCTGCTCAGCATCTCGTTGGTAATTTCCTTTTGACCGTTGTAAACCAGGCGTCGGTTAACGCAGCCAATAGTTTTGACATAGGTTGAAATCGCGGTCAGGTCGTGGGAGATAAGCAGAATGGAAATGGTTCGGTTCAGCTCCGCCAGGAGGTCATACATTTGCGAACTGGAGCGGGAATCTACACTTGAGGTGGGTTCGTCCAACAGGAGGATCTTTGGCTCCGTGGCCAGAGCCCGCGCGATCGTGACGCGCTGCCGCTGCCCGCCCGAGAGCTCATTGATCGATCGTTTCGCCAGGTCGAAAACGTCCATTTGTTTTAGTGAGCGCTCGATGACCGCTTTATCTGTCTCTGTGAGGTAAAGGTTGCTCAGGGGGTTGGGCTTAAGCCTGCCCATGCTCACCACATCCCAAACCTTGATCGGAAACGCCTTGTTATCCTGCTGGATTTGAGGCACATAACCGATGAAGTGGCGCCCTTTTTCCGGGCTGACGCCCATCACGCACACCGAACCTTTTTCCGGCTTGATCAGCCCAAGGATCACTTTGATCAGCGTGGTCTTTCCGCCGCCATTAGGGCCAATCAGCCCAACGTAATCTCCGGCTTCCAATCTGAAGTTGACCGCTTCCAGGACGCGGTCGCTTTCGTAACCTGCCCAGACATCCTGTAATTCAATTACTGCTTGACCTGTCAATGTTGCTCCTAATTCAATGCCCGGTGTAATGTTTCGGCAATCAGTTGCATGGATGCCGGCCAGTCGTAGGCCATCGGATCCCATTCAACAACATACTGGATCCCGGCTTGTTCTTTGATTGAATCCGCAAGCCTGGCGTTGCTGCCCTTTTCGATCACGAGGGTGTTGACCCCATATTCTTTAGCCAGCTCGATGATCTGTGAGAGGGTCTCCGGCGCAGGTTCACTGCCGCCGATCTCGACCGCCAGCATCTGCAGCCCATAATCCTGCGCCACGTACCCCCAGGCAGGGTGCACCACCATGAAATGTTCTCTCTTGGAACCTTCCAGTTGGGCTCTGACCTCGGCATCCACCGCGTCGATTTTTACCAGCAATGCGTCAAGATTTTCCTGGTAAAAATCAGCATTTTGCGGATCAGCTGCCTGCATGGCTTGAGCCATGGTTTGAGCCATTTGTTTCATGCGAGAGGGTGAAAACCAGATATGCGGATCAGTTTCGCTGCCGGTACTTCCGGTATTTTCATGTTCACCAATCGAAGGGATACGTTCGATCCCGGCGGCCGAATCCACCACCTGCATCTTTGGGTTTGAGGATTCAAAGCGCGGCAGCCAAACAGCCTCAAATTCCACGCCAATGGTAAAGTAAAGCTCGGAGTCAGCCAGGTTGGTCATCTGCTTTGGACTGGGCTCATAGGTATGCGGGTCGTCCCCACTGCCAACCAATGCCTGGGTCCGAACCCGATCCCCACCGATTTGGTCCACAAACCACTGTTGTGGCAGAATGCTAACACTGATAACCAATTTGTTCGGCTCATTCCGAGCAACCGGATTAGCGCATGCGGTTAAAGTAAGCATCAGAACCAGGCTGAAAAGCAAAGCCTTTTTCAATTTACCTCCAACTCATCAGCCGAAGTCTTTTGGCAATCGGGGCATATTCCGTAAAGCTGCAACAGGTGGTCGCTCACATGGAATTTCGTTTCCTGTTCCACTCTTTGGATCAGGCTGCTCAGGTCCTCAGAACCCGCAAACGCGATCGCCTGGTGGCACTCGCGGCACAGGATGTGATGATGGTGACCTCCCTCTCCCACCACGTATCCAGCGCTGCCATCGGGCTTATAGACCACGCAAACCAGCCCCAACTCCGTCAACAACTCCAACGCCCGGTAGACACTGACCATTCCCAAAACGCGTCCGGATTGAGACAGCTCCTGGTAGATTTCCAAGGGGGTCATCGGTTGGGCATGGCTCTCAAGCATCCGCATTACTAATTTGCGCGGACCTGAAACGCGATACCCATTTCTTGTGAGAACATCCTGCCAATTCATTTCGACCTTATTGATAATGTTTTTCAATAAGCAGCATTTTAGCCGGATTGCTCAGGCCTGTCAAAGACTTGTATGGGGCTAATATGATAAATGTTTTATTAGAATAACCTTTTGCCCAATACTAACGGCTTTTTCACATTTGCAGTCTGTTATAATCATGCGGCGCGGGAGGACGATCCCGCCTGGAGAATGGAGAAAAATGGAAGAAAAAACACTGGATACTATCCAAAACGATCACGTCGTTCAGATTGCGTACAATCTCAACGTAGACGGCGAAGAAATTGAATCAGACCTGCTGGAATACCTGCACGGCCATGGCAACATTATCCCCGGGCTCGAACAACCCCTGACCGGCGCCAAACTGGGAGACACACTCGAGGTGATTGCCAAAGCCGAGGATGCTTATGGCGAGTTTGACCCCGACGCAGTGATCACCGTCAGCCGCGAGTCCTTCCCCGAGGGGTTCGAAATCCGCCTGGGCGAAGCTATGCGCCTGCGCGACGCATCCGGACACATCTTCCAGGGTGTCGCGACTGCTCTTACAGACGACTCCGTGGAACTTGATCTCAACCACCCGATGG
>CAYUGV010000066.1:2988-7373 GCA_964444335.1 uncultured Anaerolineaceae bacterium
GTCGCGACTGCTCTTACAGACGACTCCGTGGAACTTGATCTCAACCACCCGATGGCTGGTAAGGATTTGCACTTCAAAGTGACAGTTCTGGCAATCCGCCCCGCAACTGATGAAGAACTTGCCGCGGGGCATCTGCATTATGGTGGCTGCGAGAGTTGTTCCTCTGATTGCGGCGATGGTTGCGGCTCTGATTGCTGCTAATGAGCGATTAGTTTTTAAAAAAGACCGGGAGCTTGAGTAGTTCTTCCGGTCTTTTTGTTTGCTTGTACAGCTGCCAATTATCAAGGACTAGTTTAGCTCGCCCACCAGCTTGCTGATGATCACCACCACTTCGGTGGCCTTCTCAAGATCGTTTACGGAAAGGTATTCAAATCGCCCGTGACCGTTGCGTCCACCGGTGAAGATATTCGGTGTGGGCAAACCCATGTACGAGAGCCGGCTGCCATCCGTGCCGCCGCGAACCGCTTCTTCGACGGGTTCAAGTCCCACCGCGCGGTAAGCCTTGAGGGCAACCTCAATGATTTCCGGACGCGTCTCAATCATTTTGCGCATGTTGAAGTATTGGTCGCGGATCTCGAGCTCAAGCGTGCCCGCTCCATATCGGTGGTTAATAAAGTCAGCAGCCTGTTGCACTTCCTGCTTGAGGTGCTCGAATTTGGCTTCGTCGTGGTCGCGGATGATGTACGTAAGATGCGCGCTTTCCGCCTCGCCCGCCATCTCGGTCAGGTGAATGAAACCTTCCCGCTTTTCAGTGTGCTCTGCACGGTCAAAAACGGGCAGCAAGTTGTGAAAATCGATTGCCACCTGGATGGCGCTCTTAAGCTTTCCCTTGGATGTGCCGGGATGCACGCTGCGCCCGTTTATCTTGATCTTCGCGCCGGCCGCGTTAAAGTTCTCATATGAAAATTCCCCAGCCTTACCGCCATCAACGGTATAAGCAAAGTCCGCTCCAAAACCAGGCACATCAAAGAACTTGACGCCCTCGCCCACTTCTTCGTCGGGGGTGAAGCCGACCCGAAGTTTAGCGTGCGGTATTTCAGGATGGGCGATCAGGTACGCCATCGCGCCGATGATGGCCGCAATGCCGGCTTTATCGTCCGCGCCAAGCAGGGTGGTGCCGTCTGTGACCACCAGGCGCTCACCTTTGGATTCCAACAATTTCGGAAAGTCGCGCGGTGAAAGCAGGATGTTTTTCTCAGCATTCAGGACAATATCCTGACCATCATAGTTTTCAACCACGCGGGGCTTTACGTCCGCACCTGAAGCTGATGGGCTGGTGTCCATATGCGCCAGGAAGCCAACCACCGGCGCCGAGGTTTCGATGTTGGCTGGCAAGGTGGCCGTGACATAGCCGTACTCATCCAACTTGACCTCATCCATGCCCAGGGCAGTGAGCTCCTCAACTAAAACCCTTGCGAGGTCCAGTTGTTTGGCAGTGCTGGGAAAACCTTCGGCATCCATCGCCGATTGGGTATCAATCCTGACGTAGCGTAAAAACCGTTCGAGTGAATCAAACATGGCAGCTCCTTTAACCTTTTCGCTTGATTCTATCATTGCCATACCCCCTTTCCGCAACATTTCGTGCAAGCGGATGTTATCCAATCCTGATCTGGACTACAATTGTCGGAATGGACCAAAGGAAAGCCTTCAAACGCCAATTGCTTTTAATGATTCTTATTGCAATCCTCCTGGGCAGCGTTCCATCCTGTGCCTTGCTCACCAAGCAACCACAAACCGAGGTCATACCGGCTATCCCCGAACCTCTTACCCAAAACCTTGGCTACGAAATCCTTGCCACTTACCCCCACGACACTGCTTGTTACACCCAAGGATTGGTGATCACCGAGGGAGTCTTTTACGAAAGCTGTGGGCTGTACGGTCAGTCATCCATTCGCAAGGTGGACCCCACCAGCGGCGTCGTGCAGTCAGAGACCAAACTGGATGCCACCTATTTTGCTGAAGGACTGGTGTTGCTCAACGGGAAGCTCTACCAGCTAACCTGGCAAGAGAATACCGGTTTCGTTTATGATGCCAACACCCTCGAACTGCTCCGCACGTTTAATTATCAGACCCAGGGTTGGGGGCTGACCACCGATGGCTCGGCCTTGATCCTTTCCGATGGGTCCAACACGCTGTACTGGATGGATCCAGGCACGTTTCACGTCGTAAGGCAGGTGAACGTGAGTTACCAGGGGCAGCCGGTGGAGTACTTGAACGAGCTGGAATTCATCAACGGCTTGATCTTCGCCAACGTCTACCTGACCGACTCGATCGTCGCCATCAATCCGGATGACGGCAGCGTGGTGAGCTTGATCGACCTAAGCGGGTTGCGCCCGGAGCAAAACCTTGAAATGCAAGGCGAAGTGCTCAATGGCATCGCCTATGACAACCTCAACGACAAGCTTTACCTGACCGGGAAAAACTGGCCCAGCCTCTACGAGATCAGACTGACGCCTCAAACCCTCGTAACGCCAACTACGCCGCAATGATCTGTTGACGAAGCACCTGAAGGCGCATTTCCTTCAAACCCGGTAAACAATCCAACACAAAGTACGGTCCGCTGCCCTCGGCGGCGATCGCGGCGCTGATGCTGCCGCAGAGCGCAGCTTCCAATGGCTCACGAGATTGCTGAAAACCCGCCAGGAAGCCACCATCGAAAGCATCCAACATACCGGTTGGATCGCTGATACGAGAATGGTAGGCCGGGATGATCCATCGTTTCTGACTCATACGGTCATACAGACGCGTGGTGCCATCCCCAGTCTGAATCAGTACCGCCTCTGGTCCGTATCCTGCCAGGTGCTCCGCGATCTCCCATAGATCCACGCTTCGCCCTTGGAAGAGCTTCAAAGCCTGCACATCGGTCATCATAAAGGCGGTCAGGTCTGTGATCAAGCCGCGAATATCTTCCCAGAAGATCGGGTCCATATAGCAGGTGCAGGCGCGCATTGTCAGATGTTGGATCATGCCTGCCTTCAGCACGGACGGTAAGATCTTGTGAGAAATAAAGTCTATCGGGCAGATATGGGCGAATTTTGCTTCAAGAAATGGTCTCGGTATATCCGTGACGCGGAAAGAGTCGCCCAGGTAGTCCACCTTGCTACAGTATTTTTGGCGGGGTTGATACCCGAACAATTCTTTTGGGAATGGCAGTTGACGTTCGGCAAAATGGGTGATGGGGTTTTCGTAACTGGGTTTGTTCCCCTCGCCGTATGCCACAAAAAAGCGTGAATCAAGCGGCTCGGCAACTGGACGCACACCATCCAGCCAAAAACCAAGCGCTTCCAGGTGGGCAAGCCGTTCCAATGGGAAGTTGGAATTGACACGCGAAACCAACCCTGCTTTGCCTCCCCACGAAGCAAAAGCCGCCGCGGTATACGCGAGGTTGCCGCCCAACCCATCCAGAAATGCCGGCGCAGCAGCCGGCAAAATATACTCTCGCTGCAATCGACCTACCAAAACCGCTTCTGGCGCAGTCCGAAGTTCTTCCGCGAACACTATCCCTCTTTTGAGAGGGTCATTTCGAGCAATTTCTTGTGATAACCCTCGAGATCAGCCGGCGGTTCAGGATAGCTCATCTTGAACCCCTTGAGCGTGTCACGCAGGATATTGGCGATTAACAAATTACGATACCATTTTTTGTTGCTGGGTATGACGTACCAGGGGGCATATTCCGTGCTGGTTTTATTGAGCACGTCTTCGTACGCCTCCATGTACTGCGGCCAGAGCTTGCGCTCTTCGAGATCACCGGGGTTGAACTTCCACGTTTTGGTGGGGTCTTCCACCCGCGCGAGGAAGCGTTCCGCCTGTGTTTGCAGGTCGATATTCAGGAAGAATTTCAGGATGGTCGTACCCTCATCCACCAGCATCTTCTCGAAGTTGTTGATGTGATCGAAGCGCTTGGACCAGACTTCTTTGGGGACCAGGCTGTGCACCCGCACTACCAGCACGTCTTCATAATGAGAGCGGTTGAAGATGACGATCTCGCCCTTGCCGGGAGTTTGGGCGTGGACCCGCCAGAGATAGTCATGCGAGAGCTCGATGGCAGATGGAGCTTTAAAAGCTGCCACACGCACGCCGGAAGGGTTGACCCTCTCAAACACGTAGCGGATGACTCCGTCTTTGCCGGCTGTGTCCATGGCCTGCACAAGCACGATCAAGCGCCGCTTGCCCTCGGCAAACATCTGCTCTTGCAGCGCTTCAATATCCTGGTTAACCTTGATCAAAGCCTCTTCGCCAGCTTTTTTCTTGCCGTCAAACTCGCTCGCGTCGTTGGGATCGAAATCTTTTAGGCGGATCTTCCCTTTGCCTGACACACGATATTTCTTGTAGTCCATGAGGTTTCTCCTTCCACTGATTGTCAGCTAATTATAGTGTGTTAATGG
>CAYUGV010000067.1:0-7317 GCA_964444335.1 uncultured Anaerolineaceae bacterium
GCCTGGATGCGCACGGTTTCACCCATGCGGAAGAGGGGTACGGGGGTCACCGGGGCGGAGAAAGGCGCGTCGGGTGTGGGGGTAACTTCCACGCTGCTCATCGCGGCGGTGAGGAGCGCGATCGGGATGACCTGGTTGGTGGTTGGGGCTGTTTGCTGAGCAAGATCATAGCCGACCGTGTCGAGGCTGACCGGCAGCGAGCCGACAGGACGGGCTTCTTGCATCAGGATGCGCGCCGCGATATCCAGGGCTGCCTGGGTTTTGTCGTAGAGGGCGTAGTAGGCTGTCAGCTTCGCAATCTCGGTGCTATCGAGGTAATATGGCTCGCCATACGAAAAGACGATCACGTTCTTGTTCTGCAGCAAGTCGACCCTCTCAGCCAGGAGGCGTTTGAGGGCATAGGTCTGCTCCAGGTCCGGGTCCAGTCCCTGGAAGTTGAAAATGACCCATTTGGAGCGGCGCAGGTTATCGACCATGTAGGGGTCTGAATATTCCGAGACCTGGTCGAGGATCTCCGTTAACTGCACAAAGCTATAGGAACTGATGCGCGACTCGGAAAGCTGCTGGCTGCCTTTGCTGCCGTACAACTCGGTAAGCGTGGAGGAGAACGCGGTGGTGGAGAGGTGATTGATGCTCTCGCAATTACCGCACTGGCGCTGGCTGCGGGTATCTGTGAAAATGGTGATGTATTCGGAGAAGGATGGCGGCTGAGGAAGCAGACCAGCCAGGAATTCCTGCGAGGGGGCGATGAGGGTTGCGCCTTCGCGGGCGGTTTTGAGGCTGACGGTGGAGGACTTGCCAACAATCTCCAGAGCTTCGGCAGGTGGCAATACCTGCTCGAGGGTGAATTCAGGGTAGTGGGAAAGTTTTTCTGAAAGGATGCGCCTGACAGAGGCATCGACCTGCTGGGCAAAGACGCTATCTTCCTGGTATTTGGCAGTAAAGGAATCAAGAGTTCTTCGGATGGTGGTGAACGCGTCCAGGTCGTTTTTGGCGTGGAAATTATCGAGGTAGAGCAGGTCGTTACCCGCAAGGAAGGCCGTCCGGGCGATATTGATCGGGTCAAATTCGCTGCCAGTCGGGTCGAAGAAGAGCCGCACCGCGCGGCTGCCGAGGCTGTCGCTGACGGTCAATCCGCCAGCCTGGCGCCAGGTTGCGATTGGCTCGACACCGAGCAACTGGTTGAGAGCTGCCTGGTCGAAGCTGACAGGCTTGGTGGTGGCACGGATGTTACCCTGTAAGCCCTGGAATCGGATGTGCGAGACCATGAAACCATCCGCCTGCTGCAGCGGATCTTCCGCGCCAGCCACCGCCATAAATGGCGAGAGTTCGATCTGCTTGAGCTGCTCAAGCGACTTCTGGATGGTGGAGACTTCTTCGAGGGGCGGGCGATCGGCACCACCAAGCCCGGGGAAGTGGCGCGCGATGACGCTCATCTGCCCCTCGCTGCCGCTGTGCAGCCCGGCGATGTAGGCCTTGGCCAGCAAGCCCACCCAGTAGGGATCGCCGCCAAAGGTCTCGGTGCCCGCGTTTGCCGCCTGCTGGAGGTCACTGGTATCGACCACGTCCAGGGAAGGACCCATGTACAGGTTGAAACCCAGGGCGGTGAGCTCCCGACCCAACGCCTGCCCCACCTGCGTGGCATTTTCCTCCGACCAGGTGGCGCCGATCGCCATCGGGTTGGGCAGTTGGGTAAGACCCTGCAGGAATTGGTCTTGCTTACCGGTGTCGTCTTTTTGGGAAATACCGATGTACAGCGGGATGTAAGCTGGCAGGTCTTCATCCTCTTGATCCTCCGGCTGGGGGGTCGATGGATCAGCTATCGGCTGGCTTTTCTGCCAGGCAAGCTGCTGGAGCGTTTCGATGAGCGTTCTGGTGGAGCTTGCCGTGTCCGTGCCGCTGAAGTTGTTGTGGGAACTGCTGAGCACCACACCGCCGATGTGGTAATCCTGGATCAATTGTGCCAGAGGGCTTGCTGGGGAGACATCTCTCCCCTCAAATGTGACCAGGAAAAGTTGCCCTACCTTCTCCGCCGGCGACATTTCATCCAGTAAAGCATCAATATCGGTTTGTGCGAGAGCTTGATCCGTTGGAGGAAGCAACCCCAGTGATTGCACGGCCAGAGCCAGCGCAAGCGCAAGCAGAACCAGCCGGCGGATTTTCACCTTATCCCTCCAGGATCTGGCGGGCATGGGCGGGATCGTTGCAGATGATCATGTCCACGCCAAAAGCTTGCATGCGCCGCAGGTCATCCGGGGCATCCACCGTCCAGACGTTCACCCCTTGCCCCAAGTTGTGCCTGGATTGCACCATCCTGGCTGAAACATCCTTGAAGTATGGATTCAGGTCATCCGCCCCAAAGCGCCGCCCCAAGAAGCCGCGCATTGGCAAGCCAAGTACGCCGGGCAAGGTCAGCAAACCGGTTCGGATTTCCGGCGCTAATGCTTTTGCGCGTGGAAGGTTGCGGGCATTGAAAGATGAAAGCAGAACGCTTTCATCAAGACCGTGCTTTTTTACCAGCGCGACCACGAGTTCGGGCAGTTGGTCCTTGGGAGTTTTGTAATTTTTTAGTTCGACGTTGATCAGAAACTTGCCGCCAAGTTCCTCGAAAACCTCATCAAGTAATGGCAGCGGTTCGCCTTTGAACTCCGGTTTGAACCAGGAGCCAGCGTCCAGTTCACGCAAAGCAGCAAATGGGGTCTTGCCAACCTGACCGTGCCCATCGGTGGTGCGATCGAGCGTGTCGTCGTGAATGACCACCAGTTTCTGATCCGCTGAGAGCATTACATCCAGCTCGATGCCGTCCGCGCCATTGGCAAGAGCCAGGCGGAAGGCAGCGAGCGTGTTTTCTGGAGCGTTAGCGGAATCCCCTCGATGGGCAATGATCAGCGGTTTGGAGTTCGAGTGTTTTGGCATAAACGCAATTATAGCATGCACAGCTTTATGAACACAGCCATTAGTCCGTGCTTTAAGGCGATCCAACTCCGCTGAGCCTGATGATTACGCCGAGACGTGCAGCTCGTTCACCTTGCGGAAGTGATAGCCGTAAATCGAAAAGGTGATCGCAAGAGGAAACTTTTTGGGATGGTTAAACAAGGTCCAAAAGAAAAGTTTCCAGTAGTATTTTCGCTCCGGGCTTTTAATTCCAATCCTCCAGATCGAACGGAACAGCGCCAATACTTCCTGGAACTCCAGAGTTACAGCATGGCGGCGCGGTTGATAGGTCTTCAGGAATGTGATTACACGCTCTGTGAACGCCCTGGCGGAGTAGATGCCGTCCAGCACGCTGCGGTATCCGTCCTTCAGTAAATTTTCATCCATCACCGGGACAATGTTCGTCTCACCATCGACGTTATCCCCGGAGTAGTCTTCTTTTGAAAGCCTGCCCTCTCTGAGCATGCGCTGATAGAGCGCCGTCCCCGTGGGCGCCTGAAGCAAACCCACCATGGCTGTCACAATGCCGCTCTTCTGGATAAACTCCACCTGGCGGAGGAAGATGCTTTCATCATCATTGTCAAATCCGACGATGAATCCACCCATCACCTGCAGCCCGTAGTGTTGTAGTTTCTTGATGTTACTGACCAGGTCGCGGTTACGGTTCTGACTCTTGCCGCATTCCGCCAGGCTTACCTCGTCAGGTGTTTCGATGCCGATGAACACCTGCGTGAAGCCAGCCCGCACCATTAAATCGATCAATTCATCGTCGTCCGCCAGGTTCACGCTGGCTTCCGTGATGAACAGGCAGCCTTTCTTGCCTTTGCGCCACTCGATCAGTGCCGGAAGGAGGTCTTCTTTGAGGGCGCGTTTGTTGCCAATGAAATTGTCATCCACAACAAACACATTGCGGCGCCAGCCGCGTTGATAGAGGGCGTCCAGTTCGGCGATAAACTGTCTGGAACTTTTCAAGCGCATTTTGTGCCCGAGCAGGGAGGTCACATTGCAGAAATCACAGTTATAAGGGCAGCCGCGGGTGTATTGCACGCTCATCGAGTCATACTTTTTCAGGTCCAACAAATCCCAATCTGGCAACGGCGTCACGCGGATATCCGCAAACTCGCTGGTTTCGTAAACCCGCCTGGGCTTTCCAAGCGCAAGATCCTGGAGAAACATCGGAAAGGTGATCTCACCCTCATTCAAGATCAAATGGTCCACTTCTGGAAAGGATTCTTTTTCCATGGTGAATAAGGGTCCGCCGGCCACGATCGGCTTGCTCATCGCCTTCACCCGCGCGATGACTTCGTTGACCGACTTCCGCTGCACAGTCATCGCGCTCAAAAAGACGATGTCGGCCCAAGCTATATCCTTATCCTTGAGGGTGGTGACGTTCATGTCCACCAGCTTTTTCCCGGTTGTGCAGGGCAGCATGGCAGCGATGGTCAGCAAGCCAAGGGGAGGAGAGGAAGATTTCTTTTTGATGAACTTCAGGGCGTGTTTAAAGCTCCAGAACGTGTCCGGGAATTCGGGATAGACCAGTAAAACATTCATGATCCTTTTTCCTCTGTCTCCCCGACCGCACTAATTCCATCCCCTTCCGCTGTTTTAATCTGGGGGAATAAATCTGCACCAGTTTTTTCAACCCCTGCTGATTTGGCTGGCTTTTCCTTCTTGCTTTTTGGAGTCTGTTTCGCACTAACTGTTTCGTCGACCAACCCGCTGAAAGGGAAGCGTGCTGGCGAAGCCAGTTTCAGGAACATCTCTGCCATTTCGGAGGGAGAATACGGCATGTCTTGCTCAAGCCATAAAAAAACCGTACTCATCAGTGAACTCGCCATAAAGTTGTCCAGAAACGCCCTTGGAACGGTGAAAGTTCCGCCAGAAGCTGCTTCAAGGGTATCCAAATACTGAGCACAAGTCTCGCGGATGATAGTTTGCATCTTGCGCATCCCGATCACCCCGCCCTTGCCAATTGTCATAATTCGGTAAAAGTCATAGTAATCTTCCGCGTACTCAAACATCGACTGCACGACTTTACGATCGGAAAAACTGATCTTGCTGCCATGTCGCTGAGTAAAGTTCTGTGAGAATTCCCGCAGGAGGTCCTCAAGCAGCTCATCTTTTTCGCGGTAGTGTAAATAGAAAGTGGCACGCCCCAGGTTGGCTTTGTCGGTAATGTCCTGCACGCTCAGATCATCATAACCACGGTCAAGTACCAGGCTATGTAAAGCGTCGCGCAGAGCTTTGCGGGTTTTTTGTATGCGACGGTCGTCTTTTCTTGCCATTGCGCTCCTGAAACAAGTTCCAATATTGTGTCCAATTATAGACGGTTTATTTATTCATGTCTATTATAACAGGACTCTGGAATTGTCAACAAGGTCTGTCAAACACACTGTCAAACACACACCTATTCCTCTCTGGCGACTAAGAAAGGTCTACCTGGATTATTACTAACCAGGCGGAATTTCCCCCAGCTTGCCTACGGCAGGTTATAATCCGACTACCATGCCAAGCAGTGAACCCATCCTTACCTCAGCTAACAGCATACTCGGGCTCAACCTCGACGGGGAGCGACTGCTGATCGTCTATGGCAGCCCTTCGGGTATGGTGCAGGAACGGCTGACGGTGAGCATACCGGCTGGCAGAAGCTTCCCATCCATCCTCGAGCTGATCACCACCTCCGCAGATCGGCTGCTGATGATCACAAAAGCCCAGCGCCTGCCGCTGCCGGATTGCGTTTCCGTTTCGGTGACCGGCAATTACGATGCGGCCAACGGCACCCTGGAAAGTTCCCCGGATTTCCCGGAGTGGAAGTCCGAGCCGCTCAAATCCCGACTTGGGCTGAGGTTTAACCTGCCGGTGTTTATCGAGCAACGCCCTGCCGCCGGCTTACTTGCTGAGATGCTGTTTGGAGCAAGCGACACGGGCGGCACACAGATGTACCTGAGTTTCAACCCGACTTTGCGAGCCAGTTTTTCCGTAAATGGGGTTCTTTACCAAAGTTTGGCGGGAAGCGCTGGCGCGATTGGGAAGATTTTTGTCTCCGACAGCCCTGATCCGCGCCTGAACCGGATCTTGACCCTCAACGATCAGGTGAGCCTGAACGGATTGGCTTTCCAGGCCCTTCGCCTGCAACCTTCCCACTGGGATCTCGCCACCACGGGCAGCCAGGTGCTCCAGGCTGCTTCGGAGGGCGACCCTTATGCTATTGAGTTGGTTGAACAAGCCGCCACAATACTTGGCGAAAACTTAGCCCCGCTGGTCCATCTGCTTCGCCCAAGGCAAATCACGGTCGCATACCCTGTGTCACTTGTTGCTGCCAACTTCCTTCCGCCTCTCCGCGCAGCCGTAGCGGCTGCCAGCGGGCTTGGCAGCCTAGAATTACCTCAAATGACCGCGTCACAATTGGGACATCGCCAGCCCGAGTTGGAAACCCTGGCTCCCGCCATATCTGCTCTTCGCCTGCGTGCCAGCAGCCGTTAAAAGCACACAGGCAGCACTTCGGCTGCCTGTGAGATGAATACCCCAATAAAAACTTAGATTATGACCCCTGAGGAACCGTCCTGAACGCCGTTGGCATGTTTTTTCGCCTTTTTGGCGACCTTTTTCTCAGCCTTGGTCAACTTCCGGTCAGCGTTTTGCTCAAGCTGACGGCGTTTGAGGGCTTCGCCATCTTCATAAGCCAGTTGGTTGCCGGTTTGGATGACCTGGTAGATGAAATAGAGCAGAAAGAGGACGGCGAAAACTGCCAGAACAAGCGTGCCGATGCTCACCGGGATAATCTGGGAAGCAATTTTGACGTTAAAAAGGCTGCTGCCAGAACCGACGAAAAACACGACAGTGTTGAGGATGATCGCTAACACTCTGACTTCGGTTGGACCGATTTTTATGCTGGTCATTTCGAAAACACCGGTTGCGTGAGTCTTGAGAAAAACCTGAAGCATCAGGAGCAGCCAGCAACTCAGAGCGACCATCGCAACGTCAAAACGCGCGACTCCGGAAAGCCCAATTCCGCCGAAAATCAATAGAGAGGTGATTCCATCAATGGCATGGTCTGTGTAGTAGCCGTAATTCGGCCGCGACATGTTTCGGTAACGCGCGAGGGTGCCATCCAGACTATCCCCAAACCAGTTGATCACAAAACCGAGGCTTGCGACCCACAACCAAGTGTTGCCTTTCACCACACCTGTTCCGACCAAAGCATAAGACACAGCCGCCAACACCGAGCCAGCCAAACCTAACACCGTGAGCATATCTGAATTGACCCATTTTGGCATGTTTTTCGCGAAGAATGCCAGCGCGGGTCGTTCCAACGGACCCAAAAGGATATCGTTGGTGCGTTTATCTTTTTCTGTTCGGATTTTTTTTGCCATAATCACCTCT
>CAYUGV010000068.1:0-4795 GCA_964444335.1 uncultured Anaerolineaceae bacterium
GGTTGACAAATTCAATTCCATGTTACAATGTATACGGTTACAGTAACCGGTTACATTGATGAGCAGCATGGATCGCAAAAAGACCTTAGCCACCATACGTGACGTTGCCCGCGCAGCTGGCGTTTCTGTTGCCACGGTAAGCCGCTATATGAACAATAGCCAATTGGTGGCTGAGGAGACGGCTTCGAGGGTCAAGAACGCCATGTTTGACCTGGGCTTTGTTCCAAACCCAGTAGCCCGCAACCTTTCCACGAGACGCACCAATACCATCGGCCTGGTCATCAGCAATATCGGAGGCGATTTTTTCACCCCTTTGCTTGACGGTATTATTGAGACCACCGAAAAAGAAAACCTCAACCTGCTCATTTTTTCCTCAAATCGCACTGACCGCTACAATCACGTTTTGCTCGGACCGATGTATACCGATGGGTTATTGGTGTTCGCGGATAGCCTTGGGAGCGAGGACATGGCGAATCTGAAGGAACTCGGGCATCCAATGGTCCTGATCCATCAATCACCCCCCGCGGGTCTTTCAATCCCAACCGTCACCATCGAGAATAAAGCAGCATCCAAACGTATTGTGAGTCACATGATCGAGACACATCACCGAAAGCGAATCGTATTTCTGACCGGACCGGAAAATAATGAGGACTCATTCTGGAGGGAAGCCGGCTACCGCGAAGCATTGATAGATCATAGTTTGCCATTGACCCCAGATCTGATCGAAATAGGTGGGTTCGACCGCTCCATAGCAAGGCAGTCCATCATAAGGCTGATCAAAAAAGAAATTCCGTTTGACGCAGTCTTCGCTGGTGATGACGAAGCTGCCATCGGAGTCCTCCTGGCGCTCAAGGAGTACGGCAGATCTGTGCCTGAGCAGGTTTCGGTGGTTGGATTCGACGACCAGAAGCTGGCTGAGTTCCTTCATCCGCGCCTGACGACTGTTTGTGCCCCGACTCAACGTGTCGGCATAACCGCGGCAAAAATGCTCATTCAAATTATCCAGGATCAACCCGTTGAGGACATTATTCTGCTGCCCACAGAACTTGTCATTCGAAATTCGTGTGGTTGTCAAATTGATAATAAAAAATCGGATCAGATTGATTAGAAAGAGATAAGGAGAAAAATGAAGAAATATGCTTGGTAATGGTTGCCATGGTGCTGGCGTTAGTCATAACCTCCTGCGCCCAGGCTGCCGCACCCGCTGGACCGGTCACGATCTAGATCTTTGTAGGCATCGGTACTGGTGATGCCCCCGACCAGGTGGCATTGCATAAGACTCTGCAGGACGAGTTTAATGCAAGCCACAAGGATATCCAGATAGAGTTCATCACGTCTCTAAATGAGGAATCGCGCACAAAGTTCGCAACGATGGTCACCAGCGGGCAGGCTCCGGACCTAGTCTTGCCGATTGGTATCGAAGGCGTTGCCAACTTTGAAGATGAATGGCTCGAAATTAGCGACTTGGTGAAGAACGATAACTATGACATGAGCGATTTTAATGCCGCTCCAGTCCAGGGTGAAAAGTTCTACGGTTTACCGATCGGCATCTATCCTTCCGTGCTCTTCTACAACGAAGACCTTTATGACGCTGCTGGGGTGGAATATCCTCCGCACCAGTTTGGCGCTGAAGGCTGGACTTATGACGCGCTGCTCGAGAAGGCGAAGCTTTTGACACTTGACAGCAACGGCAATAACGCGACATCGCCTGATTTTGATCCTGCCAATATCGTCCAGTTTGGCTGGGACGGTTGGGATTGGTTTGGACCCAGCGACGTGATCATGAAATTTGGCGGTCCACTGAAGGGAATGTCGGAAGATTATAAGACAGTTGATCTCAGCACGCCGCAGGTTACCAAGGCTTATCAATTCGTCTATGACTCTGTCTGGACGCATTATGTACGCCCCAATGGTGAGCAGGTTGGTGCACTGTTTGCTGACGACCCGATGTCGCCAGGGATCGTGGCTAACTGGGAGATTCAAAGCTGGATCGAGTACGCTTACTCCACCTGGACCGAAGCATTCAATTGGGATATTGCTGCCGTGCCCTCGCAGGACGGTCTGATCCAGGCTCAAGCGGATTTTGATATCTTTACCATCACCAAGAGCTCCAAGCATCCCCAACAGGCTTGGGAAGTGGCAAAATGGCTGCTCGAGCCCGCGCAGATGAAACGGCTTGCCACCAGCTACGGCTGCATCCCGGCACGTAAGTCGCTTGCGGCTGACTGGTTGTCAGAAAAACAGGAAGCCTACCCTGGTGTGGACTTCCAGGTGGTGATTGACGCCATGGCGTACGCTGACTTCCCGGTTAACCACGAAGGTTGGACGCCTGCCTTTAACCAGGTGGTGGACTCCTTCACGAACCTGGAGCAGAGCATCCTGGCGAGCAAGGACGCCAATGTGGCCGAACTGCTCAAGACCGCCCAAGGTGAGATCCAGGGTTATCTCGATGAGTATTGGAAGAGCAAGTAAACAGAATTTAATGGGAACTGGCTGTAAAGTCAGCTCCCATTTCACAATCGGGATGGGCAAGGAATAAAAGCCATGAGAAAACAAGCCGTTGGCGAATTGGCGAAAAAAGAATCGCGTTTAGCATACATGTTTATCAGCCCGTGGATCATTGGTTTTATCTTCCTAACGCTCGGACCCATGCTGATTTCTTTGTATCTTTCATTTACCAACTTTACTCTTTCAAGCGGATCTGCGCTGCCTGAATTCAATAACGGCGCTAACTACATCAAACTCCTCACCCAAGACCCCAAGTTTTGGCACTCACTCAAAGTGACCCTGGTGTACGCTGTGGTTGCTGTGCCACTGCAACTTTTTTTCGGCTTCATGGTCGCTTTCCTGTTAAATTTGAAGGTGCGCGGGCTTCCATTCTGGCGAACAGTTTATTATCTGCCATCCGTCACGCCAGCAGTCGCGGGAGCTGTCTTGTGGGGAATCATTTTTAACCCAACGTTTGGGCTCATGAACTGGTTTCTCAGCCTGGTCGGGATCAAGGGTCCAGGATGGCTGGCAAGCCAGCAGTGGGCTTTGCCGGCTCTGATCATTATGAGCTTGTGGGGAGTGGGCGGGGGCATGGTCATCTACCTGGCTGGTCTGCAGGGAATCCCCACCACCCTTTACGAAGCTGCGGAAATCGACGGGGCTAACTCTTTGCAAAAATTGACCCGCATCACGATTCCGCTGATGACACCAGTCATTTTTTACAACCTCATCATTGGTATTATTGGCACTTTTCAATTCTTTACCAGCGTATACGTCCTGACGCGCGGCGGGCCGGCGGACGCCACCCTGTTTTACAACCTTTACCTCTACAACACCGCATTCAGATACATGAATATGGGCTATGCTTCCGCTTTGGGGTGGGTGTTGTTCTTCATCGTGCTTTTGATCACCCTCCTGGCTTTCAAGAGTTCAGCATTTTGGGTGTACTACGAAGGGGAGATCAGGAGGTAAACATGTTCAAGTCACTCAAAAAGCGCAACCTGGTTATCCGAATACTCTCACTAATAGTTTTGGCGATTGGCGCAATCATGGTGACCATGCCGCTCGCCTGGATGGTGCTTTCATCCCAAAAATCTCCTGAACAAGGCAATAAAATGCCCCCCGAATGGCTGCCTAAGGCCGCCGAAAAGGTTACGCTGGACGACCAGGAATATTTTGTCTACGAGATGCCGGTCGATGGTCAAATCAAAAAGTTGGTGCTTCTCCAGAAAAATGGCGCGATGGGGATCTTCGTAGACCCGGAAAATCCGCAGGAAAAATATGAACTGCGCGTCAACGATGGTGAACGCGTGATGAAGTTGCATTTTAATTGGGAGAATTACGCTAAGGCTCTCACGATGGTCCCCTTCGGGCGCTACCTGGTTAACACCTTGATCGTCGTGGTGTTTGGCACAATAGGGACGGTGATTTCTTGTGTGTTGGTGGCCTACGGCTTCACGCGCTTCAGGGCAAAGGGTCTGAAAACGCTTTTCATGATCGTGTTGGGCACGATCATGCTCCCAACCCAGGTCACGCTGATACCTACATTTATCATCTTCAAGACCATCGGTTGGTACGATACCCTGCTGCCCTTGATCGTGCCGGCCTTTTTTGCCAACGCGTGGGACATTTTCCTCTTCCGCCAGTTCTTCATGTCCATCCCGCTCGAACTGGACGATGCCGCCAAGATCGATGGGGCGGGACCCTGGCAGATCTTGTGGCATATCATTCTGCCCCAATCCAAACCGGTCATCATCACGGTCACGATCTTCTCCATTCTCTACGCCTGGAACGACTTCTTCAATCCACTCATCTACCTGCAAAGCGAAAAGAACTGGACCATCTCTTTGGGGCTTCAAATGTTCAATGCCATCTACCGAAACAACGATGTCTATCTTCTAGCGGCTTCCGTGGTGACGCTCATCCCGATCGTCATCCTCTATTTCGTCGCACAACGCTACTTCATCCAGGGCGTGGTGGTTTCTGGTATCAAAGGCTAAATTGGTTATGCACCTGGCGTTGACCCAAATTAGCGCAAGGACTGAAAAGGAAAGGTTGTCATGTTAAAAGTTGCAGTGATTGGCGGTGGTTCCACTTATACTCCGGAATTGATCATGGGATTCATCGAGCGGGCGAAGTCCTTCCCGCTGGAAGAGCTGTGGTTGATGGATATCGACAAAGCCCGACTGGAAGTGGTTGGCGGGTTCGCGCAGCGCCTGGCTGAAGCCCACCAAGCCCCGTTCAAGGTCGTGCTCAGCACGAACCAGCGCGAGTCGGTTGAAGGAGCCAGTTACGTGACCACCCA
>CAYUGV010000068.1:4895-7227 GCA_964444335.1 uncultured Anaerolineaceae bacterium
CTGCGGTCAGCGGCAACCGCGAGCAGCTCTACCTGGCACTGTTGGCTAATCCGCTCGGTCCATCCGCGGATAAAGTGGAAGAGGTCATGCAGGATCTGCTTGAAACCAACCGGCAATACCTACCTCAATTCTGGAAATGAAAGGTCATCTGTGAAAGACACAACTTACTATCTTGGCGGGGATCTGGGCGGCACCAAAACGCACATTGTGATCACGGACGCGGACGGTAACGTGGTCGGGTTCGGGCATGCCGGTCCTGGAAACCACGAAAGCATCGGGGATGCTGGTCAGAGGGCGAATGTCGGCAAAGCCCTCGCGAGAGCGCTCGAATCCGCCAATTTGGACATCTCCCAGATTGTCGGTTCCGGTTTCGGGATTGGGGGGTATGACTGGCCGATCGAGTACGAGCCACACATCCAGTTGTTACGATCATTGGGGATCCAGAATGCCCTCGAGATCGTGAACGACACAGAGTTGGGTCTTTTAGCCGGTTCCCCCAACGGATGGGGCGTGGCGGTGGTCTCGGGCACGGGCTGCAACTGCCGTGGTTGGGACGAAACCCGCCAAAAGCGCGGTCGAGTGACGGGCGGCGGCCTGGACCATGGCGAATATGCCGGCGCCTCAGAGCTGATCTTTATGACCACGCGCGCCCTCGCCTATGCCTGGACCGGCAGAGGACCAGCAACCATGCTTTCGGATGCCTTCGTTGCCCGCTACGGGGTCAAAGACCTCGAGCAGCTCCTCCAGGACAACATCTGCCACCTGATCGAGATCAACGCGGAAGACGCACCTTTAGTATTTGAGGTAGCCGCGAAGGGCGACCCCGTGGCGCTCGACCTCGTCCACTGGGCTGGGAGCGAATTGGGTGAGTTGGCGGTGACCGTCATCAAACAACTGGGTTTTCAAAAAGAAGTCTTCAACCTCGTGCAGATCGGCAGCATGTTTGATGGCAGTCCCATGCTGACCGAAGAGATGAAGGAAGTTGTGCATGCTGTGGCGCCCGGGGCTAACTTTATCCGCCTTGAGGAACCGCCGGTCATGGGAGCGGTGCTTTTGGGGATGAGCGTTGCGGGGCTGCCAGTCCATCAAGCCTTGCGGGAAAATCTGAAGCGATCGATCTCGGCCACCAGGATCAAGCGGAATACGCCATGAAGAAAAAACAGTTGATCGTGAACGCGGATGATTATGGGCACACCGAGGGCGTCTCGGCGGGCATCCGCGAAGCGCATCTGCACGGGCTCGTTTCCTCCACCAGTGCCATGATGAACCGTCCTTACGTGCGGCAGGCCTTGGCTGACGCTCTCGAGCTGGCGCCGCGCCTGGGTTTGGGCGTGCACCTCTGCCTGACCGCTGGCAAACCTTTGCTACCTCCAGAAAAGGTTCCCAGCCTGGTGAAGCCGGATGGAACCTTTTTCTGCGAAAGTGAGTTCTTAGCGCGCTTGCCCATCATCAGCGTCGAAGAAGTCAAAGCCGAATGGCAGGCGCAGGTGGATCTGTTTTGCGGGCTGCTGGGTCGCGCGCCGGACCACCTGGACTCTCATCATCACACCTCCTACTTCACCAGGGAATTGTTCGAAGCCATGCTCCAGCTTGCTGAGGAACTGGGCTGCAGGATCCGCCGCCCTTCAGGCGAGGATTCGGACGATCTGCCGGGGCAGGAGACCAAGCTCGGGCTGGATCAGATCATGTCTGCCTTCGAATCAAAAGGAAATACAGCAAAACCGCTCACCACCCAGGGCTATTTTGGCGGTTTCTATGACGAAGACGCAAACTTTGATGTGTTATTCGAGGCGTTGAGTAGGATGGCTTCCCACGAAACCATCAACAGCTTCGAGATCATGACCCATCCAGCGATCGTGGACGAGGAATTGATGGAGGTCTCGAGCTACAACCTCCAACGCGATCGAGAGCGGCAGATCCTCCAGGACCAGAGGCTGGTCACTTTTGTGGATGAACATTTCGAGCTGGTTCGCTTTGGCGACCTCACATGAGGTCCGGACTTCCCTTGCGTAATGCCTCGAATTGACACGATTATCAGGTAGGGTTGACGCCCGCGTCAACCAAGCAGTGGTGGAACAGGCAGGCCTGTTCCCTACCGGAAACCATCTTTTCGCAGACCGTACAAAATATCAGTATCCTTCCATGAGACCAGTAGTAAAGTGAATGTTCAGGACATAAGCAGTGGGGTGACCGCAATTATTATTGTGTTGTGATCTGATGCAAGTTATCGCAGATAGAATAAAATGATAGACCCCAGGATCAAAAATGGCGTGAGGGCCTGGGCGTTGCTGAAGCTCTTGTAGCGCCTGGTGAGGATCAGGCTGATCAGCCA
>CAYUGV010000069.1:0-6931 GCA_964444335.1 uncultured Anaerolineaceae bacterium
GGGTGTGAATCCATTGTCTTTTTTGATATAATAAAAATTCGGCATTTAAGGCAATCTTATTGCCTATATTAAAATTTGCATGGTGCTGGACATCATGCTTGAACATAGGAAGGTCATACACATGAAAGAATACTCAACCGCCTCCATACGCAACATCGTGCTTGCCTCTCATAGCAATTCCGGTAAGACGATGCTTGCCGAGAGCCTCCTGCATTTCACTGGTGCCACCACCCGCCTGGGCACCATTGAAGATAAAACCACCGTTTCGGATTTTGACGAAGAAGAACAGCGCCGTGGGATTTCACTTTTCACCACGGTTTTGCCGGTGATCTACAAGGATCTCAAGCTCAATCTGCTCGACACCCCCGGTTATACCGATTTCGTGGGCGAGGTTGTTTCGGCAATGCGCGTTGCGGATTGCGCCTTAGTTTTGGTTGACTCCGTTGGCGGTCTCGAAGTTGGTACCGAAGTTGCCTTGCAATACGCTGAAACATTTAGCATCCCCAAGATCATGGTCATCAACAAGATGGATCGTGAAAATGCCAATTTCCAGAAAGCGCTCAAATCTGTGCAGGATGAGATCAATGCCCGCCTGATCCCCATGCAGTTACCGATGGGTGAGAAAGCCGACTTCAAGGGTGTGATCGACCTGGTTTCGATGAAAGCATTTGAAGGCGACGGCAAAAAAGCGATTGAGATCCCGGCCAATTTCAAAGCTGAAGCAGATGAAGCACGCACCCAGTTGGTGGAAGCTGCAGCTGAAGGCGAAGACAGCCTGCTTGAGAAATACTTTGAGAATGGCGACCTGACCACCGAAGAAATTCTCCAGGGTCTGCGTAAAGCCATCCAAAACAGCAACATCATCCCGGTACTGGTCGCTGCTGGCGGTCGCAACATCGGCATCCAGCCCCTGCTGGACGTCCTTGTTGCCCTCGCCCCAAGCCCTGCCGAACTGCCCGCAGTAAAAGCCAAGACCCCCAAGGGCGAAATTGAACTTTCGTACCAGGATGCCGGTCCTCTGGCTGCATATGTTTGGAAAACCACTGCTGATCCCTTTGTTGGGCGACAGACCTACTTCAAGGTCTATTCCGGTGTGGTCACTTCCGATACCCGCGTTTGGAATGCGAACAAGAACGAGGAAGAACGCCTCGCGGGTGTTCAGGTCCCCTTCGGCAAAGAAATGCTGCCTGTCAGCGTGATCCACAGCGGTGATATCGGCGCAGTCGCCAAGCTCAGTGTCACCACCACTGGCGACACTCTGACCACAAAAGATCAGAACATCACTCTGCCCGTGCCTTCTTACCCCCACGCTCTCTACCGTGTGGCGATCAACCCCAAGACCCAGAGCGATGCCGCCAAGATGAGCCAGACTCTGACCCGCATGACGGAAGAAGATATGACCCTCACATGGGAAATGAATCCCGCAACGCACCAGACCCTTCTGTTCGGTATGGGCGATCAGCACATCGATGTTGCCCTGAAACGCATGGAGCAGAAGTTCCAACTCAACCTGCTAACCCTCGAACCCAAAGTACCCTACGAAGAGCATATCACACGTGAAGGATCTGCAACCTACCGCCACAAGAAACAAACCGGTGGTTCTGGCCAGTTCGGTGAAGTTTCCCTCAAGGTCTTTCCGATCGAAGGCGAAGATTTCACCTTCTCGAACGATGTCTTCGGCGGCGCAATTTCCAACAACTACATGGGCCCGATCGAAAAAGGTATTCGCAGCGTGATGAAGGAAGGCGTTGTGGCTGGCTATACCGTCCACAATGTAGGCGTTTCCGTCGTTGATGGCAAGGAACACCCCGTTGACTCCAAGCCAATCGCCTTTGAAATTGCGGGTCGCGAAGCCTTCAAGATCGCCTTCAAAGAAGCCAACCCGGTGCTCTATGAGCCGATCATGCGCGTTGCAGTCACGGTTCCCGAAGCCAACATGGGCGATATCATGGGCGACCTCAACACCCGGCGTGCCCGCGTTCAGGGTATGGACACTGAGCATGGCAAATCCACCATCAATGCCCACGTTCCGCTTTCAGAAATGATGCGCTACACAACCAACCTGCGCTCTATGACCGGCGGTCGCGGTATCTTCACGATGGAATTCGACCACTATGAAATGGTTCCCACCCAGATGGCGCGCGAAATCATGGATGCCCGGCAAAAAGAACTGCACGAGAGCGAGTAAACGCTTGCAAGCAATACGAGGCTGGCTGAAAAGTCAGCCTCTTTTTTTTGTGTAATTCGAAATGTGTTTTTAGTGTAGGTAAGGTCATCGTGCTCGAAGAGTATGCGCAGCCTGCCCCGCGTATTTACATGCAGGGTCAACCTGACGTTAGAAGCCTACTAGGAAATGAATTTTATCCGGCAGAAACAAACTCGTACTGATGATAGTCGGCGACAGGTTTGTAGCCAATTTCCTGATAGATCTTGTTGCTGGTGGGGTTGGAAAGGTCGGTGAAAAGGTTGGTCAGCTCGTAACCACGCGCGAGCAGTTCTTTGGATACCTCTGCCACCAGTGCCCTGGCGTATCCCCGTTTGCGAAAGCCGGGCGGTGTGTAAACACCCCCAACACAGATGCCCTTAATTTGTGGACGGCTTGCAATGGTAATGCTGACCACCTCACCGTTATCCACCCAGAAGAAAACGTATTTCTTGCGAATGATATCGAGCACTGTTTCAGCCGTGTGCAGTCTTTTAGGTCCGACAATGACCTCATTAGCCATCGCGTTGAGCATGTCTGCCGCCAACTGTGCATCGGGATCTTCCGCCAGCTTCATTTCACCGCCTGGATAACTGATTGGGAGAACCTGCCGCAGCTCGTAAGCGCGTGAGTTTAGAATTCTACGAGCTTTTTGCCCGGTTTTTTCCTGCCAGATTTCTGCGAAGTAATCGCTTACCTCCGCAATGCCATTCACACCTGGCAGAGCAAAACCCTTAGCGATCAACAGATCAGCAAGCGCTTCCAGAGCGGGTTTGTTTAGCGGCTCACTCTGTACGATCAACGCAAAAGGAGGAGTCATCAATGCAGACACTTTGGCATTTCCGACATTATCTTTGACAAGCGCCATCAGAGGGTTTCCTTCCCCGTAAGCGTGCAAATTGGATTGCAAGCGCAGCGCCAATCCCATGATCAGGTTATTGCGCGTTTCATCGCCATCCCACAGATGGTGTGCCTGCTCGTAAAACAAACGGGGATCGGTAAAGAATGTCACATCGAACATAAATTCCGCCTTGGAAGATATTTTACGGTTTCCAGCCAAATTCATCCAGGTCAATCACACCATCGGCATCAAAACGGATGCCTTCATCTTCCAGCAACGCCCGCTGCAAAGCTGCGTCCGGTCCGGTCAGGCTGATTTTACCCTGGCGGTTGATCACCCGCTGCCATGGCACTTTTCGACCACTACCATACCGGAGGGAAGCCATGGCAAAACCGACGAGCTGCCCGCTACAGCCGCCAACCAATTTGCCTATCTGGCCATATGTGGCGACCTTCCCCAAAGGGATGGCTTCCACCATCTCAAAAATACGCTCATGAAGTGGATTCTTTTTGTTTGTTTCCATGGTTAATTTCCTTGAACAAAATCCTTCAAAGAATTACGTCGTTTTGGATCTCGCAATTTGCGCAAGGCCGCACTCTCGATCTGCCTGATGCGTTCGCGCGTCAGACCAAAGTGGTTGCTGATCTCCTCGAGAGAATGATAAACGCCATCTTTAAGTCCAAAGCGCAATTCCAGCACTTCGCGTTCACGCTCGGGCAAACCGACCAGCGATTCGCGCACCGACTCGCGCAGGTTGTCCCGCATGACCTCTTCCATCGGTTCGATCGCATCCAGGTCAGGGATATAGTCGCCCAACGTGCTGTTTTCCGCGTCTCCGACTGGGCTTTCCAACGAGACAGGTTCCTCAGCCGACTTCAAGACCGCTTCAACCTTCATGGTGGCTTCATCCCAGCGATGAAGCAGTCCGGGGTCAGCCAACTCACGGCTGCCGCCAATCTCGAGGATCGCGTTTACGTCATCTTCGGAGAGAAAACCGGACTTTACTGCCATTTCAGCGAAGGTTGGGTCCCGCCCAAGGATCTGCACCAGGCGGTGTTGAATTTTGACCAATTTACTGATGGATTCGACGATGTGCACTGGAATGCGGATAGTGCGGGCATTTTCGTGAATGTAGCGTGTGATCGCCTGGCGGATCCACCAGGTGGCATAGGTGCTGAAGCGGAAACCTTTGGCCGGGTCGAACTTTTGGATGCCACGCAGCAAGCCCATGTTGCCTTCCTGGATCAGATCCTCCATGGCTATGCCCTTGTTGTTGTAGCGCTTCGCAATGCTCACGACAAGGCGCAGGTTGTACTCCACCAGTTTCTGACCGGCGAACGCAGCATTCTGCTCCACGCGTGTGATACACCTTTCCATCTCGCCCTGGCTAGCCAGGAGCAACTGGGGTTCGACTGTGCCCTGCCATTGCTGGCTGACCTGCTCGATCAATCCCTCAGGCAAGATGTATGCGTCAATGAAGAAGCGCAGCAGATCGCGCGCCAGGTCTTCCCAATGTTTGTCACTGCCCCAACGTGGATCGTCCAGGTAGGTACGTATGTAAGGTGGATCGGGCATTTCAACTGATAGCTGCAATTGATTGGCTTCAGCAAGCACCTTCCCTACTTCTGGCGCGGGATGCGCGAGCCTGGCAGCATCCATCTCCACCTGCTTCCAGGTGGACTGCATATCGGCATGGATCCCCTCCAGGTTCAAGCCCGATTCCCCTACCCGATAAAGATTGAGCTGCTCCTTCGCCTGTACGATGATGGCCAGGTAGAATTCCTGTTCAGCCAGCAACAGTTCTTCCCGGCTGATATCCCGGAGATAGAGCTGGATCGGGTCATCAAGGACTTCACCCTTGTGGATTTCCGGGACAACTTCGAATTGATCGTCGCCCTGATCGAAATCATCCATATTTGTTTCTGCCATCGTTATGCCTTATCCCTGGACTTACTCTTAATGGAGGAGGTTCTTCGTACGCGCGTGCTGCCGCCAGCCTCAGGCGCAAGCAAGGCTTTATCCAATAAGCGGCGATTTTGTAACAATTCAAGATAAAGGATTTGCACTTCCTCATCCGTGTAGGTCTTGGAGTCGAGCTCGTCAGACTGCAGGAATTTGATCTCTTCCAGCCTGTCTTCCAGGCGATTCAGACGCATCCGCACCACTGCCCGGACCTGGTGTTGGTCACGTTTTTCCTTGGTGATGGCGTACTGGACTTCGACAAAATTGGGATTTTCCTCAAACTCCAACGCGGAGGTCATTCGGGCTTCGACATAGTCAGCTGAAGCATAGTCCGTCTGACGCAGGCTTTCTGATATCAATCGAAAGCCCGCGAGGGTATCGGCACTCTGGAAATCGGTTTCTGTAATAGGATCGAGCCCAAGATTGCATAAAGTTTTATCCAGGCGGAACAATCCATCTGGATCGAGAAGGAGGTCATGCAAGAGGTAGCGTTCAAGCTTCTGGTTTTTCTGGGAAGGTTTGCTCAGCATGCTGGCGGGAATAATCTCCGCCTGGTCACCTTCAAGCTTTTTCCGACGAGTGTGCGCGAGTTCAGTCCGCGAGCTCTTTAATGAACGCTCATCTACGCGCAAGAAAGTTGCCAATTGCTGCCGGTAAGCTTCGCGCTCCACCGAGTCTGCAACGTCATCGATCAGCGGCATCACCTGTGCGGCGATATCACGCTTCACCTTTGCATCCCGCAGATCCTGGTCTGCAGCCAGCGTTTCCATCACATGTATCACGACCGGTTTTGCCTTCGCGATGATCTGTTTCCAAGCATCCGGGTCTTCAAGCACAATTTCATCCGGGTCTTTCTGATCAGGCAGCGCGGTCACGCGAATGTCAGCATTCAAGTGTTGTTCAAAACGCATCAGCCCACGAGAATCGAACCGGATTTCAGATTCCTGGTCCATAGCTTTTCGCGCCGTCTCGAGCCCTTTAAGGGTCGCATTTTGTCCGGCAGCGTCAGGATCCAGCGCCAGGACGACATTGCGCGTCAGGCGTTTGATCAGGCGGAATTGGTCTTCCGTCAGGGCGGTTCCCATCGGAGAGACCGCGTTGCTGAAGCCTGCCTGGTGCAACCCGATCACGTCCATATAGCCTTCCACGATGACAGCCTGGTTCAGCGAGCGAATACTCTTACGCGCCATGTCGAGCCCGTAGAGCAACCGACCCTTGTCGAACAGGTCAGTCGCGGGAGAGTTAAGATACTTAGGGACATCATCAGGGTCCAACACTCGCCCGCCGAAACCGGTTAACTGACCATATGGTCCACGGATTGGGAACATCAGGCGGTTGCGAAAGCGATCATAAATACTGCCGTCATCACGCTCCGTCATTAATCCTGCTGCCACCATGAGGGCGGGCTGGATACTTTTTTGTCGCAGGTGATCCAGCAAGGCAGTCCAACTATCCGGCGCATAACCCAAGCCCCAGACCTTAATGGTCTCATCGGTCAGACCCCGCTTATGAAGGTAATCAAGCGCTCTCTTGCCTGCCGGAGTGGTGAGCATCTGCTGACGAAAGAAGCCGGCGGCCTCTTCAAGGACGGCGCTGAGGTCCTGCCTTGTTTGCTCATCCGCCGCGCTTTCCGTGGAATGCTGCACGAGGGTAACCCCTGCCCGATCAGCTAACTGGCGCAGGGCTTCGTTGAAATCCCAGCCTTCCCGCTTCATCATGTAGCCAAAAAGGTCGCCACCCTCGTTGCACTGCCCAAAGCAGCGCCAGGTTTGCGTTTCGGGGAAGACCACAAACGCGGGTGTGCGGGTGTTGCTGTGGAAAGGACAAAAACCGATGTAGTTCTTACCAGTACGCCGTAGTTTCACCGTCTGACCAACAATTTCAACGATGTCCAGGCGATCTTTGATGTCATCTACAACAGTCAT
>CAYUGV010000070.1:0-6903 GCA_964444335.1 uncultured Anaerolineaceae bacterium
GGGGATGCCAGGTCTCGACGGGAGAAGCTGGTTCCGGATTGCGAGCCGAGAGGTACCGACCTCGTGAAATCAGTACAAAAAACAAGTGCCAATCGCACAAACTACGCAACCCTTCCTTTAGCTGCATAAGCTAATCGATTGGAAGCTGACCTCCTTTGATGAGGTCGCGTCTTCTGGAACCGTTTGCCTGATCGGGACCAGCAAAGGCGTCATAAAAGTCAGGCTGCTCAGAATCGCGCCGTGAGGTTCTGCTAAGAGGGCTTTCGGGTCCGAACGGATAGTCTGGATGCAGTTCGGTCAGTTGACCTGCAAACGGATGAACCTGAACAACTGACTATGCTCGTAGAGATCCGAGGGTCTAATCTTTCGGACGCGGGTTCGATTCCCGCCATCTCCACCTAAAAACCGCTCAGAAAATCCTGGGCGGTTTTGTGTTAACCAGAGTGATGTTTGGTCCACGCTTACGAGGAAGTAAGTTTACGCAATTCTGATTCCGAAATGATGGGGATGCCGAGCTGGCGGGCTTTGTCGTACTTGGAACCCGGGTCGGCCCCCAAAACCAGGTAGGATGTCTTTGAGCTGACTGAACTTGAAACTTTACCGCCGTTTTCCAGAATATATTCCGAGATACCATCACGTGAGAAGCCTTCCAATGTGCCCGTGACAACAAAAGTCAGACCGGCAAGTGGCAGTTTTCCCACTGGCGAACTCGTGCTTTCGACAGGCCAAATTCCGAGCTCTTTCAGTTGCTCCAGCACTTGTTGGTTACTTTCGAGTTGGAACCATTCGTATATTGACTCTGCCAGGTTGGGTCCAACGCCTTCCAACTGCTGAAGCGCATCAAAACTTGCGTGCGAAATTGCATCGAGATTGCCATACTTCTGGGCCAATTTGCGGGCTGCAACCTCGCCAATACCTTTGATGCCCAAACCGATGATCAGGCGTTGAAGTGACTGCGATTTTGATACCTGGATGGCAGCCAGGAGGTTGTCGGCTTTCTTGTCTCCGAATTTGTCGAGTGTGAGCAGTTGTTCTTTGGTCAGGCGATAAAGGTCTGGCAGACTTCCTACCAACCCGCTCTGGACCAATTGGGCGACTATTTGCTCACCGAGCCCGGCAATATCCATGGCCGAGCGGGAGACAAAATTTTCGATGTTGCGGGTCAACTGCGCAGGGCAGGCCGCATTCAAGCAGTACCAAGCCACCTCGCCTGGTGCCTGCTCAACCTGCGAGCCGCACGAAGGACATGCGGTCGGGGGAACATAGACCTGCTGGCTGCCGTCACGCTTTTCCTTGAGGGCAGCAACGATGTAGGGGATGACTTCGCCGGCTCTTTTGATCAGAACCTGGTCGCCAATCCGTAGATCTTTGTCAGCAATGAAATCAAAATTGTGAAGCGTGGCCTGCTTGACGACCACTCCGCCGATACTGACTGGTTCCAGTACTGCCAGGGGTGTAAGCACACCCGTGCGACCAACATTCACCTGGATATCAAGCAAGGTAGTCTCCACTTCCTCACCCGGGTACTTATAAGCCAACGCGCCGCGAGGATCTTTACCAACAAAACCAAGTTCGCTGGAAAGAACCAGGTCGTTGAGTTTGATGACAATTCCATCCGCGTCATAAGGCCAGTTATGGCGCTCCAGACCTTCTCTTTCGCATATCTGGATGACCTCGGTCATGTTTTTAGCGTGCCATTTTAGGGGGTTGACCGGGAGACCAAAGCTTGTGATGTAGTCCAATAAACCGGATTGAGTCTGGGGTAGTGGATCGGAGGATTCCAATACCTGGTAAAGAAACATTTTTAACGGTCGGAATGCGGTGATGGCAGGATCCAATTGGCGCAAAGAGCCAGCAGCTGTGTTACGGGGGTTGAGGTAAGTTTTTTCACCCTTTTGCTCCAGTTCAGCATTGAGCGCTAAAAAATCTGCTTTAGTGATGAAAACTTCTCCGCGGAACACAATGTGCCTCGGAACTGGGTTGGTGGTCGACAAAACCGGGATGCGCAAGGGCAGGCTTGGGATCGTGCGCAGATTGGCAGTGATGTCTTCCCCTACGCTGCCGTCACCGCGGGTAGCCCCAAGCGAAAAGACGCCATCATTGTAGTGCAAAACGACCGTCAGGCCGTCCAATTTTGGCTCCAACAGGAAATCTGCATTAGCGACGCGCTGGTCAAGGCGTAGAATTCGTTCATACCAGGCGAGCGCGTCCTGGCTGCCAAAGCCATTCGCCAGGCTCAGGATCGGTGCAGGGTGTCTGACTTTTGTGAACCTTTCTGAAACCTGGCTGCCGATCTTTTGCGTTGGAGAATCTGGCGTTATGAGCTCAGGGTGCTCAGCCTCAATTGCTTTCAGGCGGTTGAATAGCTGGTCGTATTCGAAATCAGAAATCTCAGGCTGGTCGAGCGTGTTATAGAGGTAACTGTGATAGTTGATTCTTTGCCGCAATCCGGCAAGTTCCTCGAGAAGTTTTTCGTCGCTCATTGTAGGCTCCTTACGCATGGACCTGGTGAGTTAAACAAAAATGTTTCCGGTGGGACTCGAACCCACATGACTGGCTTCGGAGGCCAGTGCCTTATCCATTAGGCCACGGAAACAAGATTTCACATTATACCACCGCATCTTCTTAATTCAGGTAATGCAATGCACTTATTGTAACGCTTTGATCATCTCCTCAAACCGATCCGTAAGGTCTGGATGAGTCATTCTCGGGAAACTTTTTCCGTCATTTGGGTAGCGGGGGAGTATGTGGAAATGTAGGTGAAAAACGCTCTGCGAAGCCAAAGGTCCCGAGTTATTGAAAATATGAAGATTCTCCAATCCGAGTTTCTCCTGGAAAAGCAAGCTGACCTTGCGTACGGTCTCCATGGTGTCTGCCAGGACTTCAGGAGCAACGGTAAATATGTCGGAATAGTGGGCTTTGGGAATGATCAGCGTGTGATACAACCCGACCGGATGAGCATCGAGGAACGCGAGCGTTGTTTCGGTTTCCAGTACCTTCCAGGCGTGGATTCGTCCAGCAACGATGGCGCAGAAAACGCAGTTATCTTCCACTATTCCTCCGAAAAATTCAGCTTAGTCCGGGTCACCTGGCAATCAGCAGGATCCAGCCCTAAAAGTTCGAGTAACTCGTCTGGTCGACCATTCTCTTCAGGAGTCGACTTCATCGCAACCTTCAGGAGAGATTGCGGTTCTGATTTGAAAAATTCCATCTGAAGTATGAGGTTTTTCAAATCGACAGTCTTTTTGCGCCGCTGTACAGGCAAAGCGTCCAGAGCCAGTAACTTGTCCACTTTCTCTTGCAGAGTCTGTATATCGAGATCTGCAGGAAGTAAGATCTCATACTCGCTGGAGAGCAGCGAGCCCTGGAGCGAGGGCTGCTTATTATCGATTACCTGCAATTCTTTCATGACAAGTTCTACGGGAAGGGAAGCACGCAGCCGATTGCTGATTTCATCCAGAGATACCTCCTGATCGAGCCAGAAGTCCATCTGTTCAGCTTCGCCGATGAAACCAAGTGGCAAAGCGGACGCCAGGTTTATCCGAAGGTGCGGATTGAATCCCTGGGTGTAACGCAAAGGGAGGTTTGTTCGGCGAAGGGCGCGCTCAAAGAGCCGCTGAAGGTCGAGATGCCCAACAAAGCGCAAGTTTCCCAGCTTGGCATAAGTCATGCGGATGCGTAAAGGCTGATCGGTCATGGGCACCCCCAGTAGACAAGCGGTGATACCGGGCGGAGCTTGCCAAAAGAGTCGAGAATACCGCAGGCGAAGCATTGTTCCCGGCAATCTTTGCGGGTTTTTCCCTGTTTACTCCATTCCAGGTCGCGCAGCAGAAAGGCTTTGGTGACCCCGGTGTGGATGTGATCCCAGGGCAGGGTTTCGTCCAGTGCGCGTTCCCGGTAGGCATAGAAATCTGGATCAAGCCCAATTTCAGCAAAAGCCTGGCGCCAAATAGGCTGATTCTCGTTTTCACCCCAGGCATCAAACTTTGCCCCAAGCTGCCAGGCTCGTTGGATGACCTGCCCAAGGCGTCTATCCCCACGGGAGAGCCAGGCTTCGAGCAAGGTGCTGTCTGGAATGTTGTATGAAAGCTTTAGACCTGACCGCCGGGTACCTTCTTTCAATAGATCCAATTTGGCTTGTAATTCTTCAGTGGAATTAAGCGGATACCATTGAAAGGGAGTGTGAGGTTTGGGAATAAAATTACCGACCGAAAGATGCACTTTGACCCGGTTACCGCGGAGTTGTCGCCCAATCGTAAGCACGCGTTTGCCCGCATCCAGGATTGCCTGGACGTCTTCCATCGTCTCGCCCGGAAGTCCGATCATGTAATAGAGCTTGAGCGTAAGCCAACCGTGCTCAAAGACCGTTCGGACAGTTTCTTCGAACACTTCGTTATCAAGGGGTTTATTGATGATCGCCTGCAGGCGAGGGGAGGCAGCTTCGGGCGCGAGCGTAAAGCCACCTCCAGGGCGCAGATCGCGCAGCTCGTCCATCAATTCAACTGAAAATGAGGCAATACGCAGTGAAGGCAGGCTGACAAAAACCTTGCGATCGTGGAATTTCTCGTATACCAACCTGGTCAGTTCCAGGATTTGGGTATGATCGGAGGAAGAAAGCGAAAGCAAACCGACATCTTCATATCCAGTTGCAGCCAGTCCGTCTTCGATGACATGCAGGATTTCCTCAACTGTTCTTTCGCGTACAGGACGGTTGACCACACCAGCATGGCAGAATCGGCAGCCGCGGGTGCAGCCGCGCATGATCTCGATCGAGAGGCGGTCATGGACCGTCTCCACATTGGGGACAACCAGGCGGGTTGGGTGAGGCGGAAGTTTGGAAACAATCCGCTTGGTTACGATAGCTGGAACAGACGGGTCTGAAGGTAAAATGCTGATTATTGTGCCATCTTGCGCGTAGTGTACACTGTAAAGCGATGGCACATACACACCAGGTATCCGAGACAAACCCTGTAGCAGCCCTTTTCGGTCAGATCCAGATTGCTTAAGCTCCTCAAACGCGCGTATAAGCTCAAGCGTTACTTCTTCTCCTTCGCCTACAACAAACGCGTCGATAAAATCCGCCATTGGTTCAGGGTTGAAACAAGCTTGTCCGCCTGCAATGATAAGTGGATCATTATTAGTGCGTTCAGATGCCAAAAGGGGAATCCCTGCGAGGTCGAGAACATTTACGGCATTGGTATAGAGCGATTCGTAGGGCAGGCTAAGCCCGATGATGTCAAATTGTGCCAATGGATGCTTTGTTTCAAGTGAAAATAATGGAATCTGATGCTCCCGAAGCTGCGCTTCGAGATCATGCCAGGGGGTAAACGCGCGTTCAGCCATGATGTCTGGCTGCCGATTGAGGATATCGTAGAGAATGGCCAAACCCAAATTTGGCTGACCAATGTCGTAAATGTCAGGAAACACCAGGCATACATGTGTGCGGATAGCGTCCCAATCCTTCAGGATCTGGTTGTGCTCACCACCAACGTAACGCCCAGGCTTTTCGACGTGGTAAAGTATTTTTTCGAGTTGTTTCGTGTCTATTGTCTGCAAGAGTACCTGTCAAATATAGAATTCGTTTTTTACTTCCGTCAGGGTAATATCACGGAAATTGTTTTCAATCAATGAAACTACTTGTGCGAGATCACGATCCAACTGGGCACGATTGAGCCCAACTTTCGCGATCTGCAACTCAGCTGTTTGCCAGCTATCCTGGTGGGTGGCTTCAATAACGGATAGATTGTACCTTTTCAGTCGGGAAAGTAAAGGCGCAAGCGTAGACCGCTTTTCCTTCAGGCTCTGGCAACCTGGCAGATACAACGTGATGTTAGCTATGAACCAGGGCACAATTTATCCTTGTGCCGCAACCGGGTTCACGAGCGTCCCAATGCCGTCGATGTGGACACTGACCTGATCGCCGGGCTGAAGAATCCCAACACCTGCAGGTGTGCCTGTGAGAATGAGGTCGCCAGGTTCGAGCGTCATGATCGAGCTGGAAAACATCATCAGCTGCGTAGTGCTGAAGATCATTTCACGGGTTGAGCTCATTTGGCGCAACGTGTTGTTGACATGGCAGGTGATCAGGGCATCCGTTGGGTCGAATTCGGTCTCAATCCATGGACCCACTGGGCAGAAAGTGTCAAAACCTTTGGCGCGGCTCCACTGACCATCCGATCTCTGCAGGTCACGGGCGGTGACGTCGTTGGCAATGGTGTAGCCAAAGACTGCACTGAGTGCATTTTCTTTGGTGAGCCAACGCGAACGCTTCCCGACCACAATCGCCAGTTCTGCTTCATGTTCCACGCGTTTACTTTGAGGAGGCAGGATGATCTCCTCTCCATTGGTGATGAGCGCAGAGGGGGGTTTGAGGAAAATGAGCGGATATGTGGGGATCTCGGTTTTCATTTCCGCTGCGTGCTCGCGATAGTTTCGGCCTACAGCAATGATCTTGGATGGCAGGCAAGGCAAAAGAAGCGTGACATCCGAAAGTTCATAGGTTTCTTCAAAGCGCCGAAATTCACTAAAAGGATCACCCTGGATCACTCCGACTCTACCATCGCGGATCCAGCCAAATTGAGGGGGAGTATTTTGAGTCTTGAATCGAATAATTCTCATTTTTCGTTTATAATATGCTTTCGCGGGCGGATAGCTCAGTTGGTCAGAGCGCATCTTTTACACAGATGAGGTCGCAGGTTCGAGCCCTGTTCTGCCCATTTTTTGTTTAATTATAAGCCATGCGGTCCTTTGGAACCCGTTTTGTTCTTAGTTTTCTTGTCCCTGTATTTCAGAAAGCCCAATCTCAAACCAATCCTGGAAAGATTCCTCATCCGCTGGAGATCCGTTGCGTAAACAGTAACTTTGGTATTCGCAATAGGAGCACCTTCTCGGATCTTCCGTGCG
>CAYUGV010000071.1:0-6843 GCA_964444335.1 uncultured Anaerolineaceae bacterium
CCGTACGGTGGAGGTTTACTCCCACCGCAAGATACAATTTTGTATTGCTGTAAGGGCACGGCACGCCGTGCCCTTACAAGGGCGATAGTAGCAAGCTGCCATTTTGTTAGGTATTTAGGCGCATTAATCAACTTCGGACGCTCTAATTTTGCTGATGTATAATCAATTTGTTAAATCAACCACGAGGTTCGCTATGAGCACAGCATTAGATTTTCAATCCATTATCTTCAAACTCCAGACTTACTGGGCGGGGCAGGGCTGCCTGATCTGGCAGCCATACTATTCCCAGGTCGGCGCCGGCACGATGAATCCCGCCACATTTTTGCGTGTACTTGGTCCGGAACCGTGGCGAGTTGCCTACGTGGAACCCTCAGTTCGCCCGGATGATGGGCGCTACGGGATCAACCCAAACCGCCTGCAGCAGCATACCCAATTCCAGGTGATCCTCAAGCCCGACCCGGGCAATCCGCAGGAACTTTACCTGAACTCGCTTCTGGCGCTTGGCATCGACCCTGCGCAGCACGACATCCGCTTCGTGGAAGATAATTGGGAGTCACCAGCCCTCTCCGCGTGGGGTCTTGGCTGGGAAGTCTGGCTGGACGGCCAGGAAATCACCCAGTTCACCTACTTCCAGCAGGCAGGCGGAATCGTTTTGGACGTACCGTCGGTCGAGATCACGTACGGTCTTGAACGCATTGCGATCAGCCTTCAGAAGGTTAATCATTTCAAGAACATACACTGGAACGAGAGCCGTACAAATGGGGACGTCCTCCAGGTGGCGGAACGTGAGCATTCCACTTACTACTACGAAGTTGCCGATGTACCCAACATCAGGCAGATGTTTTCGCTCTTCACCAAGGAAGCAGAGAATGCCCTTGAGCGAGGATTGGTGCTTCCGGCGTACGATAATGTCATCAAGTGCTCGCACACCTTCAATATTCTGGATGCCCGTGGCGCCGTTGGCTTCACTGAACGGCAGGCGCTGTTTGGCAAGATGCGCGAGCTTTCCCGTAAGGTGGCTGAAGCCTACTACGCCCAACGTGAAGAAATGGGCTTTCCCTGGATGAAAGGCGAACAACCAGAACTGGTACTCGAGGAGGAAACTCTACCTGAGATCAGCGAGGAACGCGCCAACCTCTTATTTGAAATTGGTGTCGAGGAACTTCCAAACGCCGACCTCGAGGCTGCCATCAGCAATCTTGAGCAATTGATCAAAGCGCTGCTGCTTGACTCGCGCCTTGAGTACAACACATTAAGTGTGCAGGGTACTCCACGGCGCCTGGCAGTCCAGGTGGAAGGGCTTCAAACCCGCCAGTCTGAGCGTAAACTCGAGGTCAAGGGTCCCCCAGCCGATAAAGCCTTCGATGCTGAGGGCAAGCCCACCAAGACTGCGGAAGGCTTTGCCCGCAGCCGGGGCGTAGCCGTTGACCAACTCCAGTTACGGGATTTCGATAATGGCCGCTATGTGGTCGTTGAGATGCACGAAGCAGGCAAGCCCACTCTCGAGATCCTGGCTCAGGCTCTGCCGGGTGTCATTGCGAATTTACGTTTCATTAAATCCATGCGCTGGAATGACACCGGTGTGAGCTTTTCACGCCCGATCCGCTGGTTGGCAGCGCTCCTTGGCGAGTCGGTTATCCCATTCAGTTACGCCGGGTTAAAATCCGGGCGCGTGACACGGGGTCTGCGCTTCTCTGAGGACTCTGAAAAGATATTGCGTACTCCTGCGGATTACCCAATTTACCTGCAGTCACAGGGCATCATCCTTGATTCTGCGGAACGTCGGGAGGTAATCTGGAAGCAAGCGACTTCGCTGGCAGAAAAAGTTGGCGGAACTCTCGCTGAAGACCCTGATCTGCTGGTGGAGGTTGGCAACCTGGTAGAAAAACCAACAGCTCTGTTGGGCAGTTTTGACCTGCGTTATCTGCAGAACCTGCCGGCGGAGGTGCTGATCAGCGTGATGAAGAAACACCAACGCTACTTCCCGGTCATTAACGCTGATGGCAGCCTGACCAATCATTTCATCATCGTCCGCAATGGTGATCTGGAACATGCCGAGACGGTAGTGGATGGCAACTTACAGGTGGTCCATGCCCGCTTTGCCGATGCTGAGTTCTTTATCCGCGAGGATCTGCAGAAGAAACTGGTTGATTTTGTGCCCGAATTAGAGCAGTTGACCTTCCAGAAGCAACTCGGATCGATGCTCGCGAAAACCCGGCGAATCCAGGAACTGAGCCAAAAACTTGGCTCGGATCTGGGGCTGACCGAGGCGGATCAGCTCACTGCCAGGCGCGTGGCTGAGCTTTGCAAGGCAGACCTTGCCAGCCAAATGGTGGTGGAAATGACCAGCTTGCAGGGCATCATGGGGCGCTTCTATGCTGAGAAATCCGGCGAAGCGCCAGAAGTTGCCCAGGGCATTTTTGAACACTATCTTCCCCGCACCATGGAAGACCACTTGCCCGAAGGTTGGGCAGGCGTGTGCGTGGGGTTGGCAGACCGGCTTGATTCGATTGCGGGCTTGTTTGCGGTTGGCCTGGCACCAACCGGGAATAAGGACCCGTTTGCCCTGCGCCGGACAGCGCTCGGGCTGGCGCAATTGCTGATCGAGAAGAAAATCCGCTTTGACGTCCTCGAAGGACTGAAAGCCGCAGCTGGATTACAACCGGTGGAAGTAAAACCAGAAGTGATCACTACCGCTGCTGATTTTGTCGCGGGCAGGCTGCACGGGCTACTGCTGGATAAGGGTTTCCGATATGACGTCGTGGACGCCGTGGAGCAGGTCAACGCCCATAATCCGGCTGTTGCCGCAGAGCAGGCTGGCGTCCTGAGCGCCTGGGTGGCACGTGAAGATTGGGGAGTTATCCTGCCGGCTTATAGCCGCTGCTTGCGAATGACCCGGGACCTGCCGCGGGAGTTTTCCGTGAATGGCAGCTTGTTGGTGGAACCGGAAGAAAAAGCTCTGTTTGAGCGTGTTCAACAAGCGCAGCAGAGCCTCAAGACCCAGCCAACCTTTGAGAACGCATTAGGTCAAATCGAGAAGCTTGTCACGGTGATCAACGCGTTCTTTGACAAAGTGCTGGTAATGGTTGACGATGAGGCTCTCCGGAATACCCGGCTTGGAATGCTGCAGGAAATCGCTGGTTTGCTAAAACCTTTCGCTGATATTTCCAGGCTGGAAGGATTTTAGGGAATTGTTGTGTGGAAGAGGCTCGTCCTCTTCCATAGTCCTTCGTAGGGAAGGGGCTTGACCCCTTCCACGATTTTAACATTCGGAACGGCGCACCCTAGCAGCGAAGCGTATAGGGCAGGGGCCGTTCCTTACTGAATACTTACGCCCCGAAAGTGAGTATGTGTTTGACCTTGGCGATTGCTTCGCTCAGTGTTAAACCCAGGTAGATCCCGCCGAGTTCCTTGCGGGCTTCCGGATTCTCGTCCATGTATCGTCCCCCGTATGCCAGTTTCGGTTTACCGCGTAAATTTGCCAGTTTTTCGGCGAATCCACGCAATAAATAGGCAGTTGGCTCTTGGTTGATGGTCAGGCAAATGAGCTTGGGTTTTGCGTAAGTGGAGTAATCCAGCAAGTCTTCAACCGGCAAGTCGGGTCCAAGATATTCAACAAAAAGACCAGCCTGGCGCAATAACACTGCCAGCATGAGGGCGTTCAACTCGCGCATTTCCTCGGGTCCACACCCCACTAAAATCAGCGCGCCTTCTTTAACCACCGGGAGGTTATGCATAATTGCCAGGAGTTTACTGTTGAGGTAGGCAAGGGAAAGGTGCTCAGTTGCGATCAAGATCTCACCCCGAAACCAGGCTTCATTCAGCAGTTCAAGGCTTGGGCTGATGATCTCTTCGAAGATGGTTATCAGGCTAAAATATGCCTGGCATTCATCCAGAATGGCGTTGGCGCGATCTTCATTGTGAGCGATCATGGCGCCAAAGAGGATTTCGGCAAAGTCACGCGCGGGACGCGGCGGCTTTCGGCGGGGCGTCTCAGTGACGATGGTCTGAACGCTTTCCGGCCAGTTGCCTTTCTCAGTATCCTGCTTGAACTGGTGCACCACCTGGCTAATGCTGACGCCAGAATCCAACCGGCGTTGGACCCACAGCAGCAGTTGGACATCACGTTCCGAGTAAAGGCGGTAGCCATTGGGCATACGGGTTGGCTGAAGCAGATCGTATCGCCGTTCCCATGCACGCAATGTCACTGGCTTGATACCTGTCCGGTTCTGTACCGCCTTGATGGTATAGGTGGGTTCGGTCGGAAAATTGTCAATGGTAGTCATGGGCTACTCCTTCAGCAATCGGGATGCCTCAAATATGTCATTGAGGAACTTCTGGCGTTCTTCCGGGGTCATCAAACGGGGTTTGGCGGTTTCTTCGAGCGTGATGGTGAGAAGTTGGGTGGAAATATGACGCCCCTGGTAAAAGAAATGCTTCTGAATAAAGCCATCATGAGTAATGTAGTACTCGGGCTGGTCAAAGAACAGGTTTCCCAGTCCATAATCGATGAATGTGTGATTCCAAAACTCCATTGCCTTGGCAACGTGGCTCTGGCTGCCATTGACGATCACCGCTCCGGCATCAGCCACCCGCCTGAAATCTCGAATTGCTGTGGACTGAGCGGTCACAAAGTAATCTTCCTGGTACTGGAAAGTGACGATCGGCAGGTACCCCTGGCTGCGCAGGCGGGTCACTTCGTCAGAGATCCAGCCGAAATCCTCGCAAGGCGCAGCTCCACTGGAATCCTCTGTTGCCCAGGCCATGTAGGGTCCATAAGAATTGCAGCCGATGAAAGCCAGTTTATTGCCGTTATTCTCGATCAGCAGGGGCTTTTTGGCATCCGCAATATTGACCCCGCCGGCATACCACTGCATGCCATATTTGCGGTATAGGTCGAGTGTGAATGGCACAGAGTCTACTTTGTAAAGCGCGCGAACGTCGTTGTTGTGATTACCGGTTAGCTCAATAACATCCGCTCCAAGATCGGCAAGCAGATCGATATAAGCCGGGTCGCTGCAAAAGATGTAGCCAGTGTAATCAGGGTCGGGGAAGGGGCAGTCTTTATAAAAGGAGACCTCATTGCTGATGTGAGTCAGGTCAGCAGCCCGCATGAAGTCGCGGATCTCCGTGCCCGGAAAGAGCGCGCCTTCGGTGGACATGACAAACGCCGTGTCACGTGTCATGGCGGTTACGCCGGTCATGATCAGGCTGGTGAGTTGAGCCCGGTCGCGGTTTGGCGCGGGTAAAAGCCCAGCAAGTTGGTCCTCTTTGAGGTTGAGATCAGCGAGCTTGCTGCTGAGGGTGATCCGCTGGGTCAGTGGGGTCGCTTCAGGGGTGAAATCGTCATCAAGCGGACTCTTGCCGTCGACAGAGATCACCTTCCACTGCGGCGCAAGCAGTTCAAACGGCAATATTGCCCAGGCGCCCTCCTTGGTTTCCACTTCAGGGCGGAAGAATCCATCAATGACATGGTCGATCTTGCTTTTAGGGGGGATCGCACTGGCAGTCATATTGAACAAGTGCGTCACAAGGGCGTTATCCTGGTCACGTAGCAGCAGCGTATCAATGGTTACCGAGAGGTTTTCGGGCTGGTAGCCGCGGACTAATGACCGCAAGTCGGCCATGGTGAGATCGTCCTGCACCGTAAAAAACGGCGCCACGAGAGCATAGGTTAGCCATGTTTCCCCCAATAAGGTCCCGTTCCGGGGTGGGTCACCGGCGGTGAGGAAGAGGTTCGCATCCGTTTTGGAACTGGTGGAACGCATTCCCTCGGGGATATTTATTTTTTTGACGAAGTCAAGAGGCAGAATGGGGTCGATCCAGAGCGTGAGCGGGATAACGGTCGCTGTTGGGCTCGGGGCTGTAGTTGGAGTTGCGGTTGGTGATACCAGTGTAGCCGGCAGCGAGGAGGAGGTTGGTGGAAGCGCGGGAGAAGATGCTGCCAAAGGTTGGCAAGCTCCCAGCAAAATACTGATCAGCACAAACATGCTGACCAGGATGAAGGGCACAGACCTGGAGCCAGGAGATTTATCCATTCATCCCCCAAAAAAGATCATTCTGCATACGATGGTTCGGCATAGGTTCCGGAAAGCCCTGCATGAAACGATCGACCGGTCTGCTGAGGATTCTCATAAGCCAGGCGCTTAATCCAAAGGGCTTCTTTCCGCCGCCCTGGCTGGCGTGGCAGGCGGCTGCCTGCTCGCGCTGCTCAAGGACCTTCTTGTAATTAATCTTGACATGTACCGGAAAAGACTGGGAGGCAATTTGAACCAGGTCAATATCCTTGTTGCGGCCGATCTTGCGAGGATCTTTGCCCAGGAGGCGCATCCAAAATACAGCTATCTTGGCGCTCGATTTTGGCATGGTGTGGTAATAAAGGCGCGAGAGCGCCTGGGGATCGGTTGCCTGTAATTCCTTGCGGACGCGATCAAAAGCAAGCACAGTCGCCTGGTGAACGCGGATATGATCGGGGTGAAAATACCCCCCAACCGGGTCAAATGTGAGCACAACCTGCGGGCGCACCTGGCGCATCACAGCGGCGATGCGTTCGACGACTTCTTCCATCGGGCGGGCAACCAGCGCATCCGGATGATGGTTATCTGGAGACCCTTCCATGCCCGAATCGCGGAAACCCAGTTTGAAGACCTGTTTCAGCGCCAACACGTTCGCGGAGCAATCCAGCTCACTCTCACGCAAAGCCGCAGAACTGGAGCTGCTCTGGAGAAAGTCCGGGGGGATATCGCCAGCTTCCCCAAGCGTGGCGCAGGCTAAATAGACTTCAACACCCCGCATGGCATAAAGCGCGAGTGTGCCGCCCATGCCGAAGGCTTCATCGTCCGG
>CAYUGV010000072.1:0-6784 GCA_964444335.1 uncultured Anaerolineaceae bacterium
AGGGGCAGGCTGTAAAGACCCACCGCGTTTTCGATCATGTGGTCGGCCGTCTCAAGGGTCAGCCCGGAGCCGGGCAGCCAGGCTTTCAGGTCATCCTCACTCAGGTTGGTGTTTTGCAGGAGGTGCTCATAGCGCTCAGGCAGGGTCATTTTGTAGAATTTTTTCGTCATAACAATCTCATTGTACTGAAATCTGAACAAATATAGTACCCAAAGCCTCTAAAAAACTATCAAATCACCCCAGTCATCGAGAGATCTCTATGAAGCAATAGTCTTACAGTGACTGGAGATTACCCGCTCGGATCGTTATACTAAGAACAACATTTGAAAGAAGGTGACACTTGGAAGGCACTGATTCATTGCTTTATGACGTTCTCATTATTGGCGGCGGGCCTGCAGGCGCGACTGCTGGTATCTACGCTGCGCGGGCTGGACTGAAGGTGGGCATCCTGGATAAAGGTCTCACGACCGGTGCGCTCGGTACCACCAGCAAGATCGCCAATTACCCGGGAATTGATGGTGAGATTGGCGGCTCTGAGTTGCTCCAGGTGATGCGCAAACAAGCCCTGGGCTTTGGCGCGGAATTTATCAACGACAAAGCCATTGGCAGTGACCTTTCCAGTAATCCGAAATCTATCTTTGGCAACTTCGGGGTTTACTCAGCGCGCGCTGTCATCATCGCAACGGGCTCGATGGGGCGCACCAACCTGATCAAGGGTGAGGGAGAACTGCTGGGGCGGGGAGTATCGTACTGCGCTGTTTGCGACGCAGCTTTCTTCAAAGGGAAGGACCTGGCTGTGATTGGAAAAAGTGACGAGGCAATCGAAGAAGCACTCTACCTGACCCGTTTTGCCAGGACCCTGCATTTCTTCTCCCCCACTGAACAAGTGAATGTGCCGCCTGAAGCATTAGCTGAACTGACTGAAAAAGAAAACGTCGTGATGCACGCGGGCAGCGTGGCGCGTGAGATCTGCGGGGAACAAAAAGTGGAATGCCTGAAGTTTTCCACCCGCGGAAGCAAAGAGGAAGAAAGCTTGCCAGTGGAAGGGGTGTTTGTCTACCTGCAGGGCGGCAAACCGATCACCGATTTTGTGGCGGGGCAGCTGGAGATCAGCGAGGAAGGCTGCCTGCAGGTTGACCGGGAAAACCAGACCGCCATCCCGGGCGTTTACGCGGTGGGGGATGTGTTGTGTTCACACATTAAGCAGGCGGTGATTGCAGCCTCCGATGGCGCGATTGCGGCAATTTCCGCCGAGAAGTGGCTGCGAGGAAAAGCCAGGTATCGAACCGACTGGGGGAGTTAACCGCCCCAGGTTTTCGGATTGAGAACAGCCGCGTCAGCGTTACAATTCATACAGGAATATTTCACTGATGAATGAGACCAAACTGACAACCTCCGCTCTCACCATGCGTCCGCACCATGCTCTTTGCGCTCTGTTTTTCGAGGGCAAAGGGTACAGTCCGGCCTTTATTGAAAATATGACAGCATTGTTGGCTAATCCCAACCAGATTGTGCAAATCACCATGGGTTGCGACAGCCTCTGCCAGGAGTGCCCGCATAACCAGGATGGGGTTTGCGATGACGCGGCGAAAGTTGCACAATTTGATCAGCGAGTTTTGTCTCTCAGTCATGAAACTTTCCACGCTGAACAAGCAAAATCCCTCTCCGAGCTCTGCCAGAGCGTGTATGACACCATCCTGCGGCAAGGACTCCTGGCAGATGTATGCGGTGAATGCGAATGGGCAACGCTTTGCCAGGGAAAATGGCAGCGGGGTGAGTTCAATCAATTTCTGCTTCAGCCTGATCGCACAGATAGCCTTCCCGCCTGAAGTTGGCTGATCATAAAGGCTATAATAGCTATGACTAAGCTTTTGGAGGAACCATGACCAACTCAAACCCCGGCGTTCAAGCGCCCCAAAACGAAACCCTTGAGCGCACCAAACGTGCCCAACTCGAACAAAATGCCCGGAATGGTTCCAATTACTTCTTCTGGATTGCTTTCTTCTCGATCTTTAATCACATCATGGACCAACTCAGTTCCACGCGTCGCTTCGTCTTTGGCTTGGGTGCGCCCCAATACGTTGAGCGCACACTGGCTGCACCGAATCCTACGCTGATCTGGGGCATCATCATCGTCCTTGCTGGTATTTTTGTGTTGTTCGGCATTTTTGCCGGGCGTAGGAACATTCCGGTTTACATAATTGGGATTATTTTCTACCTGGTTGACCTGGCATTATCGATCCTCTCCGGAGATATAGTCGGCGCAATCGTGCATGTGGTCTTCACAGTCCTGCTGGTGATGGGATTAATTGCGACCAGAAAACTAAAGGATCTACCGACCGCTTAGCCTAAGTCGGAATTCATGCCACTAATAAGTGGCTGAGAGATGTGAGGTTTCTTATTCTCTTGTTGGATTAACCTGCCATTAACATATGTAGTAAAATTGGCTACCGCAAAAAAGTGAGATCGATATGACAGAGATACCTTGGTACGAAATTTTTCTCCGTTTGACAGCTGCACTGGTGGCCGGAGGGGCGATTGGTTTTGAACGCGAACGCGACAGCCAGCCGGCTGGCTTGCGCACGCATATGATCCTCGCCCTCGGGGCTGCCCTGGTGATGATCCTGTCCATAAATATCGCGATCAGGTTTGGCTCTGACCCCGCCCGCCTGGCGGCACAGGTTGTTTCGGGTATCGGTTTCCTTGGCGCAGGCGCAATTTTGCGCTTTGGCTTCAACGTCAAAGGTCTCACCACCGCCTCCACCCTCTGGACTACCGCCATGGTTGGAATGGCAATCGGTTATGGTTATTACCTGGTTGCGCTATTTGCGGTCGCTATCCTGCTCTTCGTCCTGACCCTGGTGGAACGTTTTGAAAAGAGATTTGTGCGTGTCAACGTCATCCGCACGCTTGTGATCGATGCTCACGACCGTCAGGGCATTCTGCGTGAAGTGCGTAAAACAATCGCAAAGCATTCGGATGATATTTCGGTCTTCAATGTCAACAAAAGTATTAAGAATAAACACTTGCGCCTTGAGATCGTGGCGCGCTTTAACCGTAACGAGAAACTCGAAGACTTGATGGAAGTCATTTGCTCGATCGATGGCGTGAGGGGCATTAAGATCGAGTAGACACCGGCGCAATCCAAGGGGCGATTGAAGTATACTTTTTAACACCATGCCGGACCTGAAGACCCTCTTGGCAAGTTATGACCTTGCTTTCTTGCGCGATATCGCCGAACTCTGGGGGATTGAAACCCAGGCTGGCGACCGTCGTACCGTTCTCATTGAACTCTCCGCAGCAATGACCTCCCAACAACTTTTCGATGAGGTATTCGCCTCTTTGCCCCATACGGCTTCTGCTGCGCTCACCAATCTGGGCGGGCTTGGCGGCAGAATGGCATGGCAGGCTTTTGAGCGTGCCTATGGCGAACTGCGCCCAATGGGACCTGCCCGGCGAAAGCGTGAAAAACCGCACCGCTTTCCGCAAAACACCACTGAGAAGCTTTGGTATTTAGGGCTTATCGGTCGGGCTGCCTTGCGCGAAAACCAGGAACTGAGCGAATTTGCCTTCATTCCTGATGAATTCCTGGATTGGCTGCCGAAGCCCAGCAGGACAGATGCTGAGGATAATACCTCCCGACAATTACCAGCCTGGTCTGGCTCCAGGGTGACCGTCTTCCCAGCTCGAGGTGACCAGATCCTCGATAATCTCTGCACACTCTTTGCCGCGTTACGCATGGATCTCGTGCAGCAACTGCCCCGCTTGAGTGAAAAAGAGGAAAGTTATTGGCAGTTTCTTCAAACCCTGGCGAAATCCCTGAACCTGCTTGATGAAAAACAGCAGCCTAACGAGAACGCGCGTGTTCTTCTTGAAAAACCGCGTGGAGAAGCGTTGAGATGGCTGGCGCAAGCTTGGGCACAATCCCCTGACCTGGATGAGTTGCGCCTGGTACCGCAAGTGCACTGTGAAGGTAATTGGAAACACTCCGTGATCACTCCGCGACGGGCAATTCTTGATCATCTCATCGTACTCCCGTCCGAAACATGGTTCAAAACCCAGGATTTTGTCGATGACATCCGGCAACACCAGCCAGACTTTTTGCGCAGCGGCGCGGAATACAACACCTGGATCATCAGCAGCACTGACGCCGATGCCCGTTTACTGCATGGCTTTGAGCACTGGTCTGACGTAGAAGGTCAGTACATTCGTTTTCTGATCAGCACGCTGCTGGTTGAATTGGGCATGGCGCAAATCGGTCAATTGACCGATCAACCTGAGAGCCAGGTTTTCCAGGTCACTTCGGCGTTTTCAAAACTGCTACGGTCGGATGCGTCCCTGGAGCTGCCAGGGGAAGATCAACCAGTCCTGGTGGATCGCGATGGCAAACTCGAAATGACACCGTTGGTGCCGCGCATCGCGCGCTACCAACTTTCGCGCTTTGCTGAATGGCGCACGCTGCGCCCGGACCGATTCGTTTTCCAACTTACCCCAGCCTCGCTGCAGGCTGCCGCGGAGCAGGGCTTGGAGCTAAAACACCTGCAAGCCTTGCTGCGGAAGGTTGGCAAGCCCGGTATTCCGCCCGCCCTGCGGAAAGCGCTCACTCGCTGGGAGACCCACGGATTGGAAGCCCGTATTGAGCCGCTGGTCGTTTTACGCCTTGCGGAGCCCGAACTGCTCGAAAAACTGCGCGAGTCGAAGGCTTCAGGCTGCCTTGGTGAAGTGTTAGGACCGACTGCCGTGTTGGTAAAACCGGGTTGTGGGTCCAGGGTGAGGGCAGCCTTGCGTGAACTGGGCATCCTGACCGACCTGCACGGAGAGGGTGAATGACAATGCGCAAACCCGGCTTCTTAGGTAAGCTTTTGCGCTTCAGTTTTCTCCTGGCTGGGCTAAGCGGCTTTTTACGGCTTTATGGCGCCATCAGGCAGCAACCTGACATCCTCACCTTCAGCCAAAAGGCCTGGTTGCCAGCCTACCTGGTGGTAGCAGGAGGTCTGATGGGGGTGCTCAACATCGCCATCTGGATTTTTCTGAAACGAAAATTCGCGGTACCCATGTGGCTGCCCTGGGCAGGGGTTTTGATGAATATCATCGCTTACTGGTCTGAACGCCTGTTGCTTTGGGCGCCGACCCAGCAAGGCACAAACGCGCCATGGGTAATTGCTCTGCACTTTGCCTGGCTACTACTGGCAGGATTGAGCCAACTTCAAATGAAACGGAGACATTATGAGCACGAATAACCAGGAAATTGAGGTCAAGTTCCTGATCTTTTACCTGCCTGCCCTGCTTGAAAATATTAAGCGCCTTGGCGCGTTTGAGTTGCGCCCGCGCATGCTGGAAGTGAATTTGCGTTTCGACACTTCGGACAGGAGACTAAGTAATCGCGCCCAGGTGCTGCGCCTCAGGCAGGACGACCAGGCGATCCTGACCTTCAAGAGCCCAGGCGAAATTGTGGACGGGGTCATCTCACGCACTGAACTGGAAGTGGTGGTCAGCAATTTCCAGTCCACCCGCGCAATCTTGGAAGCGTTGGGTTTCCAGGTTTTCATGACCTACGAAAAGTATCGCCAGAACTTCCAACTGAACGGCCTGGTGGCTTCAGTTGATGAAATGCCCTACGGGAACTTTATCGAACTCGAGGGAAGCAGTCCGGAGCACGTCCGTGCGACCGCGGCTCTTTTGGGTTTGGATTGGGATCAGCGCATCAATCTCAGTTACACGGCCCTGCTCGGCCTTTACAACCAGAACACCGGGCATGCCTTGCGGGATATTAGCTTTGAAGCGTTTTCAGGGTTGAACGTCCTGCCGGAAGAGCTTGGCCTTGTATACGCGGATCTTGATTCTTAGCAAATCCTACCATTTCTCCCAACGAACAATCTCGCTGAGCGGTTTGCGTGGCCGGGCTGAAGGCTGCTCGGCTGGATAGCCAATCGGGATCACAGCCAACACAAACTTATCATCCGGAATGCCCAACACAGGCCGAATTTCTGATTGAACGAAAAAACCAACCCAACACGTGCCCAGACCCTGCGCGTCTGCTTCAAGCAGGATGTTTTCAGTGGCAATCGCTGTGTCGCGGATGGAACGTTTGAGCTCCCAGTCTGGGCTGTTTTCGTCGAGGTACAAGCCCGGCTTGGTTTCCACGCGCGCGGAAATGTCCGCTACTGCTACGATGAAAGCCGGCGCGGTTATCATCCAGGTCTGCCGGTGGCAGGCTTCCATCACTGCCAGGCGCTGCTGTTCGCTTTGAACCACGATGAAGGTCCAGGGCTGCTTGTTGTTGCCCGAAGGTGCCAGCCTTGCTGCTTCGAGCACGGTTTCCAGCTTCTCCGGGTCGATGGGATCGGATGTGAATTTTCGGATACTTCTGCGATGTCGGATTGATTCGATCATTTTCACCTGCCTTGATATTAGTTTAGCCGAAAATTCACCCAATTACCCACATATGAATGCAATTTTTAGGACGATGCGTGCCCCAGGGGGAGGCTTAACACTGCTGTATAGACAAGTATGATTGTTTACAGTCTTAGGGCAGACACAGGGGTCTGCCCCTACGACGGCCACTGCCATTCAAACACTCAGGCGTAGGGGTCACCCCCTGTGGTGACCCGCTACCATAGTAAAACGGACTGAGCTCTATAATCTGATAGAATCCGTTTATTCAATCAAATTGTAAACAATCACCCTCATCATAGTGTAAACCACCATTGTCTTGGCAAGTGCATCACCCCTACCTCGATGTTACCTGCTTACATGTTCAATCGCCCAATAATTGTCAAATGGG
>CAYUGV010000073.1:0-6759 GCA_964444335.1 uncultured Anaerolineaceae bacterium
TTTTGAAAAGATGATGAACGGATGAGTTTGACCTCATCCGTTTTTTGTGTACATTACCAGTTTGGGTGGTTCTCAAAGACGTAATATTTAGTAATTTGTAAATTGAGAGCAGAGTGTGTCCTCGTGCTTATTGAGCATGGTGTCACAGAATCGCACTCGGTCTTTTCAGCGAAGCGGCGTGGCGATCTTATCGCCTACACTGTCATCCTGAGCAACGCGAAGGATCTGTTCAGTAATAATCAGATTCTTCGCAGAAGAGGCTCAGAACGACAGAAATATTGGCTCGATACTAAGATAAACCATGTAGAGTAGGTTGGTCCACAGACCGTTTTCAGGAGTGTGCAGGATGATGACGGATTTGTCGTAGAGAAGGCGCTTGACCCCTTCTGAGATAGAAAATGTGGAACGGTGCGAGACCGTTTTCTACGATAAGGAAACCAGATCGTTTTGTAGGGTCGACGCCTGCGTCGACCACATCGACATTACCGGGTGAGGACGAACTGCGTAGGTCAGGTCATCGTGCTCGTAGAGTATGCGCAGTTCAACCTGACATCAGGAGCCTGGATTTTTTGAGGACTTCATTTGTCAACATTCGTGACGTCAGGTTCAACAGAAGAACCTGATCTACAACACAATATGTTCTTTATGTCGTGTTAGTCAAACACACCTTGGACAGCTTAAATCTTTTCCCGAAATAAAAAATCCGATTGCCGGATTTCGGTGGATTTAAGAGTGGTAAAATTAAATTTTAAGTAACTAAGAGAAGACGGTCACACGCCGAAACATGACCGTGCAGGAGACGAAGATGAACATCAATGAGCAAGTTGAATACCTTATGCAAGGCGCCGATTTTGGCGACGCGACCATCGCTGAAAATATGGCTGAAGAACTGCGCGAACGCCTGATCGAATCCGAAAAAACTGGCAAACCGCTGCGTGTCTATTGTGGCTACGATCCCACCTCCACCGATCTTCATCTTGGGCATACCGTCACCATGCGCAAGCTGCGCCAATTCCAGGAACTCGGGCACGAGGTGCTCTTTGTGATCGGCACGTACACCTCCATGATCGGCGACCCCTCAGACAAAGATAAACTTCGTCCGCATCTGAGCGAGGAAAAGGTCATGGAAAACGCGCGCACTTATGCCGAGCAGGCTTTCCGCATCCTCGATCGCGAACGCACCCAGGTGGTGTACAACGATCAGTGGCTCCGAAAACTCACCATGGCTGAATTCATCGGTCTGGCTTCCAACTTCACCGTTCAGCAATTCCTGACACGCGATAACTTCCACAAACGCTGGGATAAAAGCGAGCCGATCTACCTGCACGAGTTCTTCTATGCCATTATGCAGGGTTACGATGCCTACCACCTCGATGCAGACGTCCAGGTGGGTGGGTCGGATCAGTTGTTCAACATCATTACTGCCTCCCGCAAGGTGATGGTATCGCTGGGGAAGAAACCCAATATCGGGGTCATTCTCGGCATCCTGCCAGGCACTGATGGCGAAGTGCGCATGAGTAAGTCCCTCGGCAATCACATCCCGCTCAACACCAATGCCGCCGATATGTATGGCAAGGTGATGAGCATTCCGGATAAGGCCATGCCAATTTACGCTGAGCTTGCCACCGAATGGACCCCCGAACAGCTTTCACGCTTCAAGGCTGGCCTGTCTACCAACAGCCTGCATCCGCGCGACGCAAAAATGCAGCTTGCCCATGGCATCACGACCGTCTTTTATGGCGCTGAGGCCGCTGAAGCTGCTCAAAACCAGTTTGTTCAGACTTTCCAAAAAGGCGATACTCCGGAGGAAATGCCCGAGTATGCTCCTGCCGCGGATGAGACAATAATTGACATCATCGTGGGACAAAAATTGGCTGGCTCGCGCAGCGAGGCCCGCCGGCTGATTGACCAAATGGGTGTAAAAGTGAATGGTGTGACAGTCAGCGATCCCACTTGCAAGCCCGATCCAGACAGCGTGCTCCAGGTCGGACGGCGCAAGTTCCTGCGGATCCGCTAAGCCTTAATCCGTCGCGTATAAACTCAACAGACTGCTCCCGATCTTTTGTGCCAGGTCGGGAGCGTTTGATTCTATGGCCACAGCAATCGCCAACGGAGTCGCGACCCATTCTTCAGTTGTCCCGCCAATGTACCAGGTGAGGATCTTTCCGTCGCGAGTTACAGAGTGACCGCTTTGGAACCAAAAAGCCGGGTCTTTTCCAATCAGACTGGCACGCAACCGCGCCATTGCCCCCGACTCGACCACCCGGACAGGCAAAACGCCTTCCCTGAAGGGCGTCCATGTGCCGTCTTCCGCGAGGTAGGTGTTGCGCAATCGCGGAGAGGGTAACAACCCGTCATTGGTGATACTGGCGGCGACCAATGCCATCTGCAGAGGGGTCGCCTGGATCTCGAGCGCGCTCATCGGCTTGGTTTCAATCACTGCAGGATCAGGGAGTTCTACCGGAGCAATCGTGCGTAAAGAAAAACTTGGCGCGGTGAAGAGCCCAAATTCATCCAACTGCTCGAGGAAGACGAGCGGATCGAGGTTTTGGATCAATGCCAAAGCCGCCTGCTCACAACCGCTTTGGTAAGCGCTTAATTCCTCGCCATAAGCCTTGCTGGCTGCCTCGCAGTACTGATCTTGCCCGGCTGTGTTGCCTGGTACCGCGCCTTTGGCGGCTTGCGGATGGTTGTAATACGTCGCAAGACCCAGGCTGTTTACGAGCGTGCCCAGGGGGTAAGTTGCCTGGGTTGTGCGGTTCACCAGCGGAGCGTCAGGGTCCTCGCGCAGCGCTTCCCAATTTTCAGTGAGGGTGTTGGCATTGAAATAAGGATGGGATGCCAGCGCGTAGATCTCCCCGGTAGTCGCGTTCAGGAGCACCACCGCGCCTTTCGCGTCCCCCAGCAGTGCATCGGCTGAGGCTTGCAGAGCGGTATTGATGGTCAGCTTGATGTCCACGCCCGGAGGCGGCTGATTGTAAAGCAGTTGGTACTTCCAGAGGGTGTCATAACTCCTGCCGGAATATCCTCTGAGCCACTGGTACTGGCTCAATTCCAGCCCGTCCTGCCCGTATAGCCCACTCGTAAAGCCAATGGTGTTGCTCAATGAAGGCACTAGCAACTTCCGCTCGTAGTTGCCGACCTTACCGGTCGTGATTGCCAGCTCATCTCCCGATTGGCTCAGGATCCTGCCCCTTGGCGAATAGCGGTCGTAAACCACCCACCGCGGGTTTTCCGGCTTTGCCAGAAGTTCGTCCCGCTGGATGATCGCCAGCCAGCTATCGGCACCGATAAGCAGGGTGAACAAGACGAGAAATATGGCTGCCACCCAGCGATACGGTCGCCGGACGGGTTCGGGCAGGGGCTCAGCCGCGGGTTCCGAACTGATCTTTAGCAGCAGCATGACCGCAATGAGGTTCGTCACAAGTGAGGAGCCGCCATAAGAAAAGAATGGCAGGGTGATGCCAGTTAGCGGCAGCAAGCCCAGGTTGCCGGCGATAATGAAAAACGCTTGCAGCCCGAGATAGGTGGCAATGCCAAAGGCGAGATAGCGCCCAAAAGTTGTCTTGGTGGTTTGGGCGATGCTGATTCCCCGTATGACCATGATCATCATCAGCAGGATCAAAGCGGAACTGCCCAGCAAGCCAGTTTCTTCTGCCACCGCCGGGAAGATAAAGTCCGAGATTGCGACAGGAATGAAAGAGGGGCTGCCCAAGCCTGGTCCTGTGCCTGCCAGACCGCCGGCCGCCACAGCGATCTGGGCTTGCACGAGTTGATAGGCGCCTCCTGAGGCTTGCGCCCAGGGATCGAGCCAGATGTCAACTCTGGCCCGGACGACATCGAACACATAGTAGCCAACCACACCCGCGAGAATTCCAGCCAGTGGGATCAGCAGCAAGAAGCGCCGCTTTTGCGTCGTCACGGTCAGCATGAAAATGTAAATGCAAACAAACAGGCTGGCAGTGCCAAGATCCCGCTGAACGATCAGCAAAAAGCCTGCCATTGCCGACACAAGCAGGGTGGGCAAGACCGAACCCAGCAGGGTGATGTTGGGCTTGATCTGGTCCGCGAAAAAGGCTGCCAGGTAGACAATGATCAGGAGTTTCAGCGGCTCAGAGGGTTGGAAGTACAAACCAAGCGCCTGCAGCCACAATTGCGGTCCGGAGCCTGTCGGGTTCACACCGATAAAAAAAGTGAGGCCGATCAACAGCAAGCCGATCAGCAGCCAGACGGATTTATAACGTTTTAGTAAGTGGCTTAAGCGGTTGGTCTTGAGCCCCAGCCAAAAGAAAACGCATCCGACCGCGTACCACCCGAGCTGCTTTAAGCCCAGGCTCGGCGAAAGCCGCCAGACCGTCAATAGTCCCCAGCCGACGAGGGCGGCAAAGGTCGGGTAGATCCAGGGATCCCGGGTGGGCAGTTTGCGCCTGGTCGCTCTATAGAGCACCAGAATGCCCGCCAGCCAGGCAAAAAAGGGCACAAAAACCAGCCAATCAGGCCTTAGTAGCTCGGAATGCAGGCGTGTTCCACCTGCCAGGGAAAGCGCTGCTGTCTGGAAAAAAAGAAAAATTACCGCCAGCGCGAGCAGCCTGGGCTGTTTGGATTGCGATCGGGTGGCGGTGTTAGCAGACAAAATTATCCAAGATACTTATCGACCAACAGGTGCAACCTGGCTTTGGTTTCCTGGTTGATCTTCGCGGGATTGGTCATGATGGCATTTTTCAGTGCGTCCTCACACTCGCATGCCTCAGAGCCATTATCCTCGGAGAGCAAATCGACCATGCGAACCAACGTGTTTTGCGCCACGGCAGTGTTGTGTGAGAGGGTGTTGATCACCATTTCCACCGTCACGGGTTCCTCGGAGATGTGCCAGCAGTCGTAATCCGTGACGTGCGCCATGGTGGCGTAGCAGATCTCCGCTTCGCGAGCTAAAAAGACCTCGGGTGAAGCGGTCATGCCCACCAACGACATGCCCCAACTGCGGAATGTGTTGGACTCACCGCGCGTGGAGAACCGGGGACCTTCAATCGTGATATAGGTGCCGCCCTCATGCACCACCACATCCTGTTCCCGCAGGGCTTTGAGCAGTTGCGCGCTCAGTTTGGGGCAGAATGGCTCAGCAGTGCTGATATGGGCGACGATCCCCTCGCCAAAGAAGCTGCGTTTGCGGCCTTTGGTGAAGTCGAAGATCTGGTCTGGCACAACGATGTGCCCCGGGGCGTAATCCGCCCTCAGGGACCCCACCGCGCTGACGCTGATGATCTTGCCGATGCCCAATTCTTTGAAGGCGTAGATGTTTGCACGATAGTTCACTTCGGAAGGAGAGAGAACATGCCCAATCCCGTGGCGCGCCAGGAATGCCAGTTTCTTCCCCTTGACTTCGCCAATCACGATCGGTGAGGATGGCTTGCCAAAAGGGGTATCCACTTCGATGGTTTCCACATTTTGCAGGCCGGCAAAACCGTATAGTCCTGATCCTCCGATGATCCCAAATGCAAACTCTTCTGTCATTTTCGCCTCTCTTCTTGTTCAATTGGTTTGATCGTTATCTTAAAAATTGCGTCACCGCAATAGATTTCGTCATTATCTTTCACAACAATTGGTTCCTCAACGCGGATGCCATCGAGGTATGAACCATTGGTCGATTTTAGATCCTCGAACCACCACTGGTTTAGGTTGAAGTACAAACGGGCATGCCGGGAGGATACCGTCCCATCCTCAAGGATAAAGTCGCAATCCAGGCTGCGCCCGATCAAGACTTCGGTGCCTGCAAAAGATTGCGCGATCATCTCCTGCCCGATGGAAGTGGCGAGAGTCAGGCTGGGAATGGGGATGTTTCCCTGGTGGACCTGCTTCGAGACCACGCTGCGCCAAAGCATCCAGATTGCCACGGCCAAAAAAATATACAGCACGACCAGGAAAGCAAAGCGTAGGATCAGACCAACTGTGGCAGACATATCATTCCTCGGTGGCGATCATCGTGGTCGGAAATAATCCCGTTCCTGGCACGTCCTGGTTATAAATGAGGAGGGTTTTACCGATCCGCACCACATCCCCGGGTTTGAGCGTAGCGGTTTTGACCGGCTGGTTGTTGACGAAAGTCCCACCGGTGGAACTGAGGTCGAAGAGCAGGTATCGCCCATTTTTTGCCCTGAGTTGCAGGTGGTCCCGTGAGACCATCGGGTCCTCAATCTGGATGTCGCTGGTCGTTCGCCGCCCAATTTTGACGATGGACTTGCTTAAGAAGCATTGCTCCTTGCCGTTGATGATGAAATACGCGCGTTCCGGGATGCTCGGCTCGGGTGGGGCTTCAGGAACCATGATCTGCAATTCAGTTTTTGATGTTTCCGAGGTGGGAAGCGTGAGGGCGGTCGAGATCTCAATCGCGTCAACTACCAGGCTCGCGTTTTGAGCTAACTGGATTCGCAGCGGCACTCTGAATAGATACCCCTGCTCCAGCCAACTGGCTTCTACCTCGCTCGCGACCTGGTTCAGCGTGGGAATGGCTTCCTGCCAGGCATCCCACTTTTCAGGGGAGACATACAGTGTTATGAGATCGGGGACGAATTTTTCGCGTGTGTCAGTTTGCGCCAGGATCTTCTCGTCGATCATCCGGATCAACTGGCTGCTCAGCGAAGAAGCCGCCCCCGGGTACAGCAGCCTGTCCACCGTGCCTTCAAGCAAGGTCTGAATTTTGCTTTCGATCAACGCTAAGAAATTCTGCATGGCAGCCACGCTGGAATTATACCAACGAAACAA
>CAYUGV010000074.1:0-1673 GCA_964444335.1 uncultured Anaerolineaceae bacterium
CTGGCGGCTGATGGCGGGCAGGATCGCTTCCGTGAGATCGTCGGGCTGCCAACCAACCCCTATTTCTCCGGTTCCAAGATCCGCTGGCTGCTGGATAACACTCCTGGAGCACGTGAAAAGGCGGAAAACGGCGAGCTCTGCTTCGGCACCATCGACACCTGGTTGATCTGGAACCTGACCGGTGGCGTCAATGGCGGCGTGCACGTGACCGACGTCAGCAATGCCTCGCGCACCTTCCTGATGAACCTGCACACTCTCGATTGGGATGATGACATGCTCAAAATCATCGGTGTGCCAAGATCGGTTCTGCCGCAGATCAAGGCTTCAAGCGAAGTGTACGGCCGGATCAGCATCCCTGAGCTCAAGGGTATCCCTGTTTCGGGCGACCTGGGAGACCAACAAGCGGCCTTATTCGGGCAGACCTGCTACACAGCTGGCGAAGCCAAAAACACCTACGGCACCGGTTGTTTCCTGCTGATGAACACGGGAACGGAACCAATCCAGTCCAAAAATGGGCTGCTGACCACGCTCGCGTACAAGATCGGCGATCAGCCTGCCTATTACGCGCTGGAGGGTTCGATCGCTATCACCGGGGCGCTCGTGCAGTGGATGCGCGATAACCTGAAGATGATCGAGACATCTGCTGATATTGAAAAACTGGCAAATACAGTAGAAGATAGCGGTGGGATCTACTTTGTACCGGCGTTTTCGGGGCTGTTCGCGCCTTACTGGCGCAGCGACGCCCGCGGCGCGATCGTGGGGCTGACGCGTTACATTAACGCTGGTCATCTCGCGCGGGCAGTGCTTGAGGCCACGGCTTATCAGTCCGCGGAAGTGCTCGAGGCAATGAACAAGGACTCGGGCGTGCCCCTGACCGCGCTGAAGGTGGATGGCGGCATGGTGCACAACCAAACGCTGATGCAATTCCAGAGCGACATCCTCGGCGTGCCAGTGATCCGACCCAAAGTTGCGGAGACGACAGCCCTGGGCGCGGCTTACGCTGCCGGTTTGGCGGTCGGGTTCTGGAAACAGATCGACGACCTGCGTGAAAACTGGCAGATCGACCAGAAGTGGCAGCCGCAGATGGAAGCCGCAACCCGCGAGACGCTCATGGCAGGTTGGAAGAAAGCCGTCACCCGTACACTGGATTGGGTGGAAGAGTAGTCGTTTGCGTTTACACAGTTTTAGAGCCGCCCAACCAGGGCGGCTCTTTTCGTTTCGCCCCACAATTTGCCGTTTGATGGCAATGGAGCAAGAATCGTATTGAAAAGAATATTGAGGATCATTCAGACCTAAGATTGAGATCGCCACGTCGCTTCGCTCCTCGCGATGACAGGCCAGCTTTGGCACAAGAATTGCTACCCAAGAGGTGAGTAAACTGTCGAGGGAGTTATGACTGAGCCAAAGAAAAGCGTGCGCATCTTCATGTTCATCGGTTTGATCACCCTGAACATTATTCTGCTTGCCGTGGTTCTTCAACGCACCCTCCCAAAACCCATTATTCAAGCAAAAGAATTTAATCCCACTGCCATCCCGGTCACAATGGATCACCAGCTCTACCTCCCCCTGGCGGCGACTGTCTACCAGGAAGCGATCGTGCTCCTGCCCGGCGACGGGGTTTACTACGAGCGTGACCAGGATGTGCAAATAATCCACGTGGTGGGGGAAGTGCT
>CAYUGV010000074.1:1773-6754 GCA_964444335.1 uncultured Anaerolineaceae bacterium
CCGGCAGGGTGTTGGGCTGCGAGCAGAGTTATGTGCGCTCTCAAACGGAAGAAGCTAATGCGCCTGGCGCGTTCAGCGTTTTGTTCATGAATCGCGACTTTTCCCAAGGATATAGCTATTCGCTCGCGATTGCCGGCGCTGCGCAGTAAAACAATCTCCTAACCATCTAGCTACATCAATCCCCAAAGGTAAGACTTCGTCTTGACATTTTAATGTCATAGCTTTATAGTTAAGCCCGTTTAACTATCAAGGCAGGTTTACGATGCAAGAAACACAAAACAAACTAATCGAACAGCTGAACCAGTTCGCTGGGATGACGATGCACATCAACATGATCTACAGTATGCAGTTCATGCAGGAGCACGATCTCTCCTTCACGCATCTCAACAGCCTCCTGTTCATCCATCGCGCCGGCTGTACCAACATTCAGTGCCTGGCTGATCACCTGGGAGTCACCAAAGCTGCCGTCTCACAGATGGTGGATAGGCTGGTGGAGTCCGGATTGATCTCTCGTGAAGAGGATCCAATCGACCGGCGCAGCAAACTGATCTGCCTGAGTGAGACCGGTGAGAGCCTGGTGCAAAAAGCTTTTCTCTCCCGCCGAAAATGGGTACCGGGTTTGGCTGTCAGCCTGACAGAAACGCAACAACAGCAAGCCAACGAGATATTTGAGATCGTAAATGAGAAGATGAAACAAATCGAGGAAGGATTAAATCCTGAAATAACGAGAAATCACCTATGCTAAGACTAAAGAAATACTACAAACCCTACATGAAGTTCATATTGCCAGCGATTTTTTTCGTGCTGGTTGTCGCCTGGAGCGACCTGCAACTGCCGGATTACCTCTCGAACATTGTAAATGTCGGCATCCAACAGAAGGGCGTTGAGTCTGGCGCACCTGTTGTCCTGAGCGAGAGCACCTACCAGCGCATCGGCGAACTCTACCCCGATGCACAGGCGCAACTGCAGCAGTACTACGAATTGGTTTCACCAGGCAGCCCTCAATCCGTAACTCTTGCGACGGATTTCCCCAAAGCCGCGGAAGAGGCAGTCTACGCCCTCAAGCCGCTTGATGACGCGCAAAAGCTGGTGGTGGAGGACCTGATCTCAAAGCCGATGGCGTTCATCCAGAGCGTGCACATGATTCAGCAAGATCCCGAGCGTGCCAAACTGCTGCTGGGCGAGAACTTCCCCCTCGATCCCAAACTGCTTAGCAGTGGGCAGGACCTGTTGAGCTTGCTCTCGATGATGCCGCAGGCACAGCGGGCGCAGTTGCTCGACAAAGTCAACCAGCATCTTACCTCGCTTGAAGGTACCATCCTGCACCAACTCACTGTTACGGCAATCACGAGTGAGTATGAGGCTCTGAATGCCGACACCGGTCACTTCCAGACCAATTACATCCTGCGCGTCGGCGCCCAGATGCTGGCGGTCTCGCTCCTGGGCTTGGTTGCATCGATTGTGGTCAGCTACCTGGCCTCGATAAGCGCCGCGAATATTGCCCGGGATCTGCGGTCGGATATCTTCCGCAAAGTCACAGATTTTACCAACGCAGAGTTTGAAAGCTTCTCCACCGCTTCGCTCATCACCCGCACCACCAACGATGTTGACCAAGTGCGCATGGCTGCCTTCATGCTGATCCGCATGGGCGTTCAAGCCCCTTTGATTGGCGGGTTGGGGATCGTGCGCGCCCTGGAGAAAAGCCCGGGCATGTGGTGGACGATCGCGTTGATCGTGGGCGTGTTAATGTCCGTGATCATTGGTCTCTTCATGATCGTCGTCCCACGCTTCCAACGTATTCAAACATTTATAGACAGGCTCAACCTGGTTATGCGCGAAAACCTTTCGGGCATCATGGTGGTCAGGGCTTTCAACAAGCAACGTTATGAAGAACAGCGCTTTGACGTTGCCAACAAAGACCTGACGGGCAACCTGCTCTTTATCGGACGCGCCTTGTCGTTTTTGTTCCCAATCATGAACCTGATCATGATGGCGGGCCAAGTGTTCATCATTTGGATCGGAGCCGGCATCGTGGCGCAGTCCAAGATGCAAGTGGGCGACCTGATCGCCTTCATGCAATACGCGATGCAGATCATGTTCTCCTTCATGAACCTTTCGATGCTCTTCGTGTTCATCCCGCGCGCTGGCGTTTCAGCCAACCGTATCGCGGACGTACTCGAAAAACCTGTTTCCATCAAAGATCCAGCCGTACCTGTCCAGTTTGAGCAACCGGTGAAGGGTGTGGTGGAGTTTCACGATGTTGATTTCCGCTATCCGGATGCCGAAGAAGATATGCTCCACGATGTGAGTTTTAAGGCTGAGCCTGGCAAGGTAACTGCCATCATTGGCTCAACCGGCAGTGGAAAATCCACCCTCATCAACCTCCTGCCGCGCTTTTTTGACGTGAGCAAAGGCAAGATCACGATCGATAATGTCGACATTCGCGATGTACCTCAAGCAGTTTTAAGGGATCAGATCGGTTACGCGCCTCAACGGGGGCTGCTCTTCAGCGGTACGGTTGCCACCAACCTGTTGGTTGCCAAACCTGATGCCACCGAAGAAGAAATGCGCGATGCTGTCACTGTCGCTCAGGCTGCTGATTTCGTCCTGGAAAGCGAAGAAGGCTTGAATATGCCGATTGCCCAGGGTGGTGATAACGTTTCGGGAGGTCAGCGGCAACGCCTTTCGATCGCTCGTGCCATCATCAAACCGCGCCCGGTCTATATTTTCGATGATAGTTTCTCAGCGTTAGATTTCAAGACCGACTCAGCCCTGCGCCGCGCTTTGCGACCTCGCGTGGCAGATAGCACGGTTCTGATCATTACCCAACGCATATCGACCGCTAAAAACTCAGACCAGATCGTCGTACTGGATAACGGCAGGGTCGTGGGAAAGGGAAACCACCACGATCTGATGACCAGTTGCGAGACTTACCAGGAGATTGCAAGCTCCCAGTTGAGCGCGGAGGAGTTAGCATGAACCAGCCACAGAACCAGAAACCTATGCAAATAAATACCAAGAACCCATACGCCAACAGCCAGTCCAAGGAGGTCCGTCCAATCCAAAGACACGGTCCGGGAGGGATGATGGCGCCCGGCGAGAAAGCCCGCAACTTCAAGGGCAGCATGAAACAGCTGATCAGCTATCTTGGACCTTTCCGCTGGTCAATCTTGTTCATGATGATCATGGCTGCCGGTGGAACCGTCTTCTCCATCTTTGGACCACGCACATTAGGGCAGGCAACCACCGAACTTTATGCTGGCGTGATCCGCATTATCCAGGGAAATCCCCTGGGAATTGATCTTGCCAAAGTAGGCAAAATCCTGGTGCAAGTGTTGTTGCTATATGGCATCTCCACGGTTCTGAGCCTGATCCAGGGCTTGATCATGAGCAAGATATCGGCGGACATCACCTACAAAATGCGCCAGGAAATTTCTGAAAAGCTCAACCGGCTGCCGCTCAGTTACTTTGACCGCGTTACCCAGGGAGAGGTTTTATCCCGGGTTACCAATGACGTGGATGTGATCAGCAACACGCTTAACCAAAGCCTTTCGGAGATCATCACCTCCGTAACCCGCATCATTGGTGTGCTGATCATGATGCTCTCCATCAGCCTCCCAATGACCCTGATCGGCCTGATCATGGTGCCGTTGACCATGATTTTTGTTCAGATGATCATCAAACGCTCGCAGATACATTTCCGCAATCAACAGGAATACCTCGGGCATATCAACGGTCACGTGGAAGAAATGTATGGCGGGCACCTGATTTTGAAGGCATACAACGGGGAACAAGGCAGCGTGGATCACTTTGAAACACTCAACGACACGCTCTACACCAGCGCCTGGCTCTCCCAATACCTTTCCAACCTGATGATGCCGATCACACGGTTCTTCAGCAACCTTGGTTACGTGGCTGTCGCGATCCTTGGAGGTTACCTGACCATCCAGAATCAGCTGACTATTGGCGATATCCAGGCGTTTATCCAGTATCTGCGTTCGTTCCAGCAGCCTTTGATGAATATTGCCAATATTGCCAACATTCTCCAACAAACCGCGGCAGCAGCAGAACGCGTCTTCGAGTTCCTGAATGAATCCGAGATCGAACCTGACTCTGCCAAGGTTGTCACCATCGAACGCGTCCGCGGTAAAGTGGAATTCCGCAACGTGTGGTTCGGTTACAACCCCGGTGAATACGTTATCAAGAACTTCTCGATGGTTGTTGAACCAGGTCAGAAGATTGCGATCGTCGGCCCGACTGGCGCTGGAAAGACTACGCTGGTCAAATTGCTGATGCGCTTTTATGACATTGACCGCGGAGAGATCCTGATTGATGATGTCAACATCCAGGACATGACCCGTGAGAACCTGCGCAGCCACCTGGCAATGGTGCTCCAGAACACCTGGCTCTACAACGGCACGATCCGTGAGAACATTCGCTACGGCCGGCAGGATGCCAGCGATGAAGAAGTGGTGCACGCGGCAGATATGGCTTATGCCGATCACTTTACCCGCACGCTTCCCGGCGGTTATGATATGGTGCTCAACGAGGAGGCGACAAACGTCTCTGCTGGTCAGAAACAGTTGTTGACCATCGCGCGCGCTGTGCTGGCTGACCCAGAAATCCTGATCCTGGACGAAGCTACCAGTTCGGTGGATACCCGCACGGAGGTGCTGATCCAAAAAGCCATGGATAAGCTGATGGTTGGGCGTACCAGCTTCATTATCGCCCACCGCCTCTCCACCATTCGCAATGCCGATCGTATTTTGGTGCTGCGCGATGGCGACATCGTAGAACAAGGCTCGCATCAGGATTTGCTGGCGCGCCAGGGGTTCTATGCCGAACTTTACAACAGCCAGTTCCTCCAGCCAGTGGATGCATAATTTGACTAGTCACTGAAAGAATAGCGCAGGGTTGAACCCTGCGCTATTTGGTTAAGGACGGGTAAAATTATCTGAAAACTACGTGGAGACGATCATGG
>CAYUGV010000075.1:0-3008 GCA_964444335.1 uncultured Anaerolineaceae bacterium
CACCGCCTGCCACCACTGGGCAGGGTCCTGTTCGGACCAGAGCGGCTTGGGGGAGGAAAGGGTGTGCGGTGACGAAGCAGTCCCTAAGACCGTGCCATTATGGTCGATCAGCAGCGCTTTACTGCTGGTAGTGGAGACGTCAAGCCCCAAAAAATACGCCATAACTAATCCTCCTATTGGGTTACTGTGACCGGGCAATCGAGGACGCGATCCTTCACGATCTGATTGGTCCCACCTATCACTTCGAACGCGGCTTGCAGGCGGATGTCCTCAGAGGAGCTGCCAACCAGGACTTTTACGGTCCCTGGTTCCAGTACCAATTTCAGCCCTTCGCCATAATATGCCAACATGTTGACGGGGAGATCAAACCGGACGGATTTCCTCTCGCCAGGCAGCAAATGCACGCGCACAAAACCGCGCAATTCCTTCACCGGTCGTGGGAACGCCGCGTACTCATCGCTGGTGTAGAGCTGTACCACCTCGTCGCCAGCGACGCTGCCAGTGTTCTTCACATCAAACGCGATCTGAAGGATTTCATCCAGACCCGCCTGTTCTTTATCAAGTTTTAGGTTGCAGTACGTAAACTGGGTGTAGCTTAATCCGTGTCCAAAAGGAAAGAGCGGTTTGACAGATTCATTGACATAATCGCCATAGATATTCGACCGCATGCCGGAGGGCTTATAGTTATAAAATACCGGCACCTGCCCGACTGAGCGCGCAATCGAAACCGGCAGTTTTCCGCCGGGATTGAGTTCTCCTAACAGCGCGCTGGCGATGACGCTTGCGCCTTCCTCGCCGGGAACCCAAGCCTCAAGCACCGCGTTGGCAGCCTCAACAAAGCCCGGGATTGAGAGCGGTCGTCCATTGATCAGCACCAACACGACCGGTTTTCCAGCCTCGAGGATCGCCTGCAGCAGTTCAGCCTGCATACCAGGCAGCCCCAGGTCGGTGGAGTCACGGAATTCGCCGGTGGTGCAATCATATGCCAGCCCGGATTTGTGCCCGAGCACAACCACTGCCACATCAGAAACCTTTGCAAGCTCGACTGCTTCAGCAAAGCCGGATTGATCCTTGCTGGAAACATCGCAGCCTTTGGCGTACTGTACATCCATTGAAGACGGTGCAGACACCTTTAGGCTCTCAAACACAGTCGGAATCTCGACCGGCATCTTTTCGAGGTCGGCCTGGGTTAAGCCCTCATATCCTGATCCCTTTGGAGGATCCTGGCAAAGGAGCTCGCGCATGGAAGGATAAGAATAATCCCCAACCATACACCGCCATGTATCCGCGTTAGGTCCAATCAGCGCAATCTTCTTCACTGATGGTTTAATTGGCAACGTTCCATCGTTCTTGAGCAGCACCAGGCTTTGCTCGGCAATCTCTTTTGCCAGTTCCCGGTTGGCTGGCGTCTCAAACTCAGCCAACACGCCGCCCTCATCCACATACGGATTTTCAAACAGACCCAACTCGAACTTCTTGTTCAGGTGACGCGTAACGGACAGATCAATGGTTTCAAGAGAGATTTCGCCTGCTTCCAGAGCTTCCTCCAGACCAGGCATATAACAATCAAAAGTCGGCAACTCAACATCAATACCAGCGGTGAGCGCTCTGACAGCAGCATCTTTTCGGGTCGGGGAGGATTTATGATAGCTGTGGATCATCACCACGGCTTCGTAGTCAGAAACAACCAATCCATCAAAGCCCAGTGTATCCCGCAGCAGGTCTGTGAGGATGCGTTTGGAAGCAGCCACGAGTTCGCCGTCCAGTTCAGGGTATGCGTTCATCATCGACATCAACCCAGCGTCGCGGATGGCTGCCTGGAAGGGTGCCATATAAACATCCCACAGGTCTCGTTCACCCAGGTGCACAGGACCGCAATTTAGTCCTCCCTGCGAGAAAGCGTGCCCGATGAAGTGCTTCCCAGTTGCCATCACGGCGTTTTCAGTGTCTTGCCCCTGCAACCCCTGGATGTATGCCTTGCCAAATTGGCTCACCAACAACGGATCTTCGCCAAAAGTCTCTTCGATCCGTCCCCAACGCGGGTCGCGACCCACGTCCAGCACTGGCGCAAGACCCTGCCTTGCGCCGATGGCGAGCATCTGCTTGCGGATTTGCTCCGTCATTTTCTTCGCGAGCTCAGGTTGAAACGTGCTCGCCAGGCCGATCATCTGCGGGTAAACTGTGCTGCCCAAAGCCGTGAGTCCGGAACAACATTCCTCATGGTTGATGGTTGGAATCCCCAAACGCGTCTCTTCCACGAGGAATTTTTGGATCCGGTTATACGTTCTGGCTGTCTCAACGGGAGTGAGATTACCCGCACCTGCGATGCGTGTGATCTGCCCCACTCCATCTTTCAGCTTCGCCTTTACTTTTTCCTGGTCCAGCTGCCCTTTAGTCTGCAACTCGTAGAACCAATATCCACCGAGCTGCCGGAGCTTCTCCTGGAGGGTCATTTGCGCTAGCAAATCGTCGACTCGCTTTTTGAGGTGAGTGGGGGTTGGGGTCATGGTTTTCTCTCCCGTTATTTAATAAGTAATAAACTACGAACGCATGCCAAGCAGCAGATCGATGGTCAGCTGGTCGAGTCGCTCATATTTAAGCCCACGGGCTGCGATAGTCTGACGGTCAAACGTGTGTGCCTTGATCGCTTCCGCTTTTTCGGGTGAGTACTTGCCAAACACCGCGGCAAGCGCGGGATCTTCAGCGTTGATCTCTGCCAGGATTGCCTGGATTTCCGAGTCTGCATTGAACTGAGCAGCCTTTTCTTTCAGCATCAGGTAGGTGCGCATACAGCCGCGCGCGAAATCCTTCACACCTTCGTAATCTTCGGTGCGGTAAGCATGTGCGTCAAAGTGGCGTGAACCGCTGTAATTGACATCTTCAAGGAATTTCACCAGGTAGAATGCCGCTTTCAGATCACGTGAACCAAAACGCAGGTCCTGGTCGTAACGACCGGGATACTGATCATTCAGGTCGATGTGGAAGAGTTTGCCCGCTTCCCAAGCCTG
>CAYUGV010000075.1:3108-6741 GCA_964444335.1 uncultured Anaerolineaceae bacterium
AATTCGCGCTTGATTGCTGCTTCTTCCGATGGGGTGGCATCGATCGGGATCAGGTCGTTATCATGGAAGTTGACGCCATAAGCTCCAACCTCGCTCAGCAGATAAACCAACTCTGCCGGGGTTTTGGGGTCACGAACAGGGCTGCCAAATGGATCGCGTCCACCTGAGCCAACCGTCCATAATCCAAACGTAAATTTATCTTCGGGTTTAGGGGTAAATGTGTTCACCGTATATCTCCTTGTATTGTTTTTGTTATCAAGTTCTTTGACCAAATTGTTTTTAATTTGCTGCCAATTCCACCAACACGTTCACTTCTCGGGTGCCCTGGGGAGGAATCGGAATAATACAACCCTCAATCATCTGACCGTCAACACTAAGCCTGATTGTGTTTAATATACTGCGCTTCTCAACCTTGATGTTATAGACCACTCCGCGGAAGACGCGCTTGGCCTCAAAGCCCGCCCAGTCACCAGGGATTACCGGCTTGACTGATAAACCGCGATAAGTAGGCTTTATGCCGAGGATATACTGGGTGATCGCCACATAATTCCAGCTGGCAGTTCCAGTAAGCCAGGAGTTCTTGGCTTCACCATGTGTTGGCGCGTCCTTACCGGCAATGGTTTGGGCATATACATACGGCTCACAGCGATGAACCTCGCTGATTGCTTCCCGTACGGAGGGATTAATGCGTTTGTAGTAGTCAAACGCCCTGTCTCCCCTGCCGATAACGGTCTCTGCAATAATGATCCATGGGTTGGAATGGCAGAAGACGCTCGCGTTCTCTTTATAACCAGGTGGATAAGATGAAATTTCTCCCAACCGCAATTGATAACGGCTATACGCAGGGTTTAGCACCACGATACCATGGGGGGTTGCCAATCTTTCCCTGACTGCATCCAGCGCCTGCCGGGCTTTGCCATCCTCCACCCCCAATCCAGCCATCACGCACAACCCCTGGGGTTCAATGAAGATTTGGCCTTCGTCGTTGAGGTGCGAGCCCAGCGGCTCTCCAAAAGCATCATACGCGCGCCTGAACCACTCTCCATCCCAGCCGGCTTGCCAGACTGCCTGCTCCATCTCCTCCGCTTTTTCCGTGAAAAACTCTGGAGTATGAACATCAAATGATGCAAAAACCGGGCTCGACGCAAATAGGGAGGCGAGTTGGGTCATTTCCTGGCAGGATAAGAGAAACAATCCGGCGATCATGACACTTTCTGCAGTATTTCCATCCTGGTTGGTGGTAGTTTGGAAGGATTGACCAGGCGTATCGGAGAAGCAATTGAGATTGAGGCAGTCGTTCCAATCCGCCCTGCCAATCAACGGCAACTGGTGTGGTCCAAGCCTATCAAGCGTATATTGAACAGCCCGCTGCAGGTGGTCAAACAATGGCATCTCGGTGCCCGATTGATTCTCGTATGGCACTAATTCATCTAAAATCGAGAGATCGCCCGTTTCCTTCACATATGCAGCTGTTGCCAACACAAGCCAGTGGGGATCATCATTGAAGCCCGAGCCCACGTCATTGTTACCGCGCTTGGTTAGCGGCTGATACTGATGGAAAGCTCCGCCGTTGGAGAGTTGGGTGGCTGCCAGGTCAAGCAAACGCTCGCGAGCACGCTCGGGCACGATGTGCACGAAACCCATCAAGTCCTGGGTGGAATCACGGAAGCCCATGCCGCGCCCAATACCGCTTTCGAAGTAAGAAGCCGAGCGGCTCATGTTGAAGGTGATCATACACTGATATGCGTTCCAGATATTGACCATACGGTTGGTATCCTCATCTGGAGTGCGGACGGAAAACTTGCTGAGCAATTCTTTCCAGTACGTTTTCAATCCCTCAAATGCCGCATCCACCCGAGCAGGTGAAAGGAATTCACGGATGATCGGTAAAACGTACTTCTTATTGATGGTGTTTGAGTCAGCGGGATCGAATTTTTCATCAGCAGGATTTTCATGGTAACCAAGCAGGAAAATGACTCGTTTGGTCTCGCCGGGTTTCAGGTGAAGTTTAAGGTGGTGCGAGCCGATCGGTTGCCAACCGTGCGCAATCGAGTTGCCCGACTTCCCCATCTCCACTGCCAGCGGTTCATCCCAACCCCGGTTGGGTCCCAGGAAGGCATCCCGCTGGGTGTCGAATCCGGTCAGAGGCTCAGAACAGGCAAACCAGGCAAAATGGTTGCGCCGTTCGCGGTACTCAGTCTTATGAAAGATGGTTCCGCGCAGAACATCTCCATCACCAGAGGCTCGATCGAGATTGGGCGCTTCCACTTCTCCCGTGTTGAAATTGCGCTGGAAGTTGGTTGAGTCATCATGGGCATCCCATAAAGCAAATTCCACCGCAGAGAAAAGGTCAAGCCGGGCATCTACGCTTCTTTCATTCGCCAGTGTGACGTCCCAAACTTCAAGTTCCGAATTTAACGGAACAAAGTAGCGCGTATCAGTGCTAATGCCATCCTTTTTTGAACGAATGATGGTGTAACCCATGCCGTGGCGGCATTCGTAGCTGTCCAATCTTTCCCGTACTGGCATCCAGCTCGGGGACCAAACCTTGCCAGTATCAACATCACGCAGGTAAATATACCGCCCTCCCATATCAAGCGGAGCATTATTATACCGATAACGGGTCAGACGTCGAAGGCGGGCATCTTTGTAAAAAGAATAACCCCCAGCTGTGTTGGAAATAAGTCCAAAAAATGTGTCCGTTCCCAGGTAATTGATCCAGGGCAAAGGGGTATCTGGACGAGTAATGACATATTCCCGGGATTGATCATCAAAAAAGCCAAACCGCATTTATAACCTCCACCTGGAACCAATAAATCCTGCGACAAAGACCTCTCAATTAGCGCGAAGTCCTGGTTTAATCAAGCCCAGGACTTCTGCCTAATTCGCATCAACTTGGGTCCGTGCTCAATATCATTCCTTGACAGCACCCATTGAAATCCCGTTGACGATGTAGCGTGAGAACAGGAAATAGATGATGATGATCGGAACAACCGAAGCTGCCAACCCAAGATAGATAGCTCCGTATTCATGCCGATAAACATCGCCGCGGAGGGTTTGCACCAGCATTGGCAAGGTGTATTTCTGACGCGAGGAAATCAGGATGAAGGCATTGAAGAAGTTATTCCAGGCTGCCACAAAAGCAAAGATCCCCATTGTGAACATGCCGGGTTTGGCAATCGGAAGCATAATGCGGTGGAAGATGCCTAGTTCTGTGGCACCATCAATCCTCCCTGCATCAATCAGATCTTGTATCATGATCGAGTCGAGGTATTGCTTGGCAAAAAAGACCGAACCTGCTGAGGCAATACTGGGTAAGATCAGCGAAGCGTAAGAGTCAGTCAGTCCCAGTTTTGACATCCACTGGTAAAAACCGATGATGGAAAGTTGCATTGGGATCATAACCAACACAATGATCATGTTATACAAAGTCTTCTTGCCCTTGAAGTTGTACGCGACGATTCCATATGCGGTTAGCATGCCAAAGTAAACTGCAATCACCGTCGTCAAAACAGCAATAGTTACACTGTTAAGAAAGCCTCTTGGCAGATCCAGGCCTTTGCTTAGCAAGATCTTGTAATTGCTAACCAAGTACTTACTTGGGAGGAGGCTGATACCCTGCTGAATTTCCAC
>CAYUGV010000076.1:0-2738 GCA_964444335.1 uncultured Anaerolineaceae bacterium
ATCCAGGAATATCCCACTGCCGAAGGGTTGGCGGATATCATGAAAGCCCGCCAGATCCCCTTCAAACCGGGAACTCCGCGCGGTAAGCTGATCAATACCTTGATGGAAACTTACCTGGAACCGGTCATGATACAGCCGACCTTCCTATACGATTACCCGCGCGACATTTCGCCCCTGGCAAAGGCAAAACCCGAAGATCCCAATACGGTTGAGCGTTTCGAAGGCTACATCGCCGGGGTTGAACTTTGCAACGCGTTTACCGAGCTGAATGACCCGCTTGACCAGGAAAAACGTTTCCTCGAGCTTGGGCGTGCTTATACCGAAGATGATGAAGAACGTAACCCGATGGATGAAGACTTCCTGCGAGCCCTGGCTTATGGCATGCCCCCAGCCGGCGGTTTTGGTATCGGCATCGATCGCTTTGTGATGATGCTCACCGGTCAGCATACCCTGCGCGAAGTCATACTCTTCCCGCCACTCCGCGAGGAAGACAACGCCTCTCCTGAAGCATAGAGTCACTGAAATTCAATAGTTTGTAAAAAGAGTGCATAGCACTCTTTTTTTTGTAATCATTCACCTGTTTGTGGGGGAAATTTGGAGGATTGGAAGAATTTTCTTTATATACAAACGTTTGACCGGACAATATTTGCGTTAGAATCACATTGTAGTTTCGGCTTGTTGGCTTGAGTCTTGCAATGAAGGTAATCATGGAAGAGACCGAACTGATAACACGTGCTGTTGATGGAGACCTTGACGCCTTTAATCAGCTCGTGCTCCAACATCAGGAAGTTGCTTATAACGTGGCGTACCGAATCATGGCAGACGAGAATGCCGCCGCGGATGCAACCCAGGAAGCCGTCATCTCCATGTATCGCAAGCTGGACACTTATCGCGGGGGATCCTTTAAGAGTTGGTTTTTGCGCATCGTGACCAATGCCTGTTACGACGAACTGCGCCGGCAGCGGCGCAGACCGACCATTCCGATCGAACCGGAGACCAACGAAGGCGAACTGGTTGAATCACCTGAGTGGTTGGAGGATAAATCGGCCGGTCCTGAAGAGGTGTTGGGGTCTTCTGAAATTGAGAACGCCATTCAGCATTGCCTGACCGGGCTTGAACAAAAATTCCGCGTAGTGATCACACTGGTGGATGTCTCGGGTGAGGATTACGAGACCGTCGCCCAGATTATCGGTACGCCCATCGGCACGGTCAAGAGCAGGCTTGCCCGCGCGCGCCTCAAAATGCAGCAGTGCCTGAAGGGTTTCAGGGAACTTTTACCAGACCAATTTCGTCATATTACCGAGGAACATGATGAACTGGCAAGCTGAAATCTCTGAAAAGGAAATGACGCTGCTCTGCGAATACCTCGACGACGCGCTGTCTATCAAAGACCGCGCGAAATTTGAGAAGCGCCTGCAGCAATCCCCCGAGCTAAAAGAGGCTCTGGCGGATATGACTGCGTTAAAAAACAACATGCGCAGCCTGCCTTGCAAGCCGGTACCTCATCACTTCACCCTCACCCGAAGTGAAGCCGAAAAAGCCCGGCGTGGGCTCTTTTTGCTTCCAACCTTTGGATGGGCGAGTATGGTTTCGATGATTCTGCTGGCTGTCATTTTTGGCAGTGAGTTCATTTTTAACAATTTTTCTGCCCCACAAGCCCCAGCTGAACCAGCCGCGATGACTCTGCAAATGGAAGCTGCGCCTGAAAACGCAACGAGAGATACTGATCAGCCAGTGTATCTGCTCAACTGGATGTCAGTGGGCGGGAAAGGCGGCGGAGGTGCTGGCGGAAGTGGCCTGCCCATGGGAAGCATGGCCTATGGAATGGGCGGCGGTGGCATTGCTGAGCAGCCTGCAGAAGACACAACGTTGACCGAACCAATGCAGACAGAAGAGATTACCGCACCCACTGAAACGGCAACCCCTCCTGTTGAAGAGAAGATCACCGTTCAACCTTTGATCTTCGGGGTCCGTGAAGACCAGCTTGGGCAAGTTCTCACGATTGAGCCCGATGAAAACCCGGCTCCAATGGTGGCAGCAGTCCCGGAAGTGGTAGAGCCCGTAAAAGAGCCTTTGATCCCAACGAATGTGAAGTTGATCCTGGTAGGTTTGGCTGCAGCGTTTGGCTTGGTTTGGCTGTTACTGAAGTCCAGACGATAAAACTTCTACTGATGAACAAAAAGTCCGGGATAGCATCCCGGACTTTTTGTGTATATGAACTAAGGGTTGTTACTTAGGTTTAGTTGCGGAAGCCTTGCGTAAAAGAATCGTGAAGGCGAGCCCCAACCCGATGGTGGTCAATCCCGCGAGCATGAAGCCTGGACCAGCTAAATTATCTCCACGACCAGTGTTCGGTACCGAGAAAGTAGCCGTCGCGATCGGGGTTGTGGTCGGCAGGGTTGCGGTGGGATCAGGCGTAACCGTTTGGCTTGGGTCTGGTGTAATTGTCGGTGTATCAGTAGGGGTCTCTGTAGGTGTGGGATCCTGCTTTGGCGGATCTGTAGGTGTCACTTCGGTTGAAGTAGGCGTAAAAGTTGGAGTATTCGTAGGCGTATTGGTAGGTATGTTGGTAGGCGTGTTGGTGGGCGTGTTGGTGGGTGTGTTGGTAGGCGTGTTGGTGGGTATCTCTGTGGCAGGGGGCGTCTGCTTTGGCGGATCCGTTGGTGTAATGGTTGGAGTGTTCGTGGGCGTGTTGGTGGGTGTGTTGGTAGGCGTGTTGGTGGGTATCTCTGTGGCAG
>CAYUGV010000076.1:2838-6656 GCA_964444335.1 uncultured Anaerolineaceae bacterium
GCTTTGGCGGATCCGTTGGTGTAATGGTTGGAGTGTTCGTGGGCGTGTTGGTAGGTGTGTTTGTTGGCGTAATGGTTGGAGTGTTCGTTGGTGTATTAGTGGGCGTGTTGGTAGGCGTTTCCGTGGCAGGCGGGGTCTGTTTGGGCGGATCCGTTGGTGTATTAGTAGGCGTGATTGTAGGCGTATTTGTGGGTGTGTTCGTCGGTGTGTTAGTGGGTGTGCTGGTCGGTTGTTGGCAGCCATAATAACCTGCATAGGCTCCAGGATTGTGGAGGGTTACCAGGGTGCTGTTGACCCACACAGTAGCGCTTGTGATGTTATAAAAACCTGGCCCTACGTTGTCCGTAAAATGAACTACGTTTCCGCTGCGTTGACCGGGCGGGATGGTGCCGTAGGTGTACGTTAAGTCTGAGATCACATCCCCCTGGACAGTATTCAGTAAGACAAAGTGGATTTCAATGTATGTTCCGCGACACTCAATATGTGACAGGTTAAGTTGGTATTCCTGAAGCGCCTGCACGGGTTGATCCAACTGGCTGAGTGTGAACAGCAGAACGATGGTTAATAAAATTGTGGACAAAGTTTTCATAGTACAACCTTTCATTTGAATATCGGAAGGTTCAGAGAGTACAGAATTTTATTATTTTTCAGGTCATTAATCCTAAAAAGTGTATAATGTTTGTAGATATCCCGAAATTGGAACTGGATGATTGAGAGGCTTTTGGTTTCACAGGGAAGTAATGACTGGCTTTCCCTTGAAGAAAGCTCCTGCAAATTCTGATCAGATTGCACCTATTTTGATGAAAAAGGACCCAGTGGGGTCAATCTGCCGATAACGACAAAGCGCTGTCCTTGCCAGTCGTTTGTGCAGGTATAAAGCGTAACCAGGTGATCTCCGGGCTTAAGTTCCACTTCAGATTTGATCACAGAGTTCTCTTTGATTTTCTTAAGATAGACCTGGAACTCTTCATCTGAGCTGAAATCGATCACCAGGAAAGTGGTATCAGTTTCGCTGACAATGATTCCTGCAGCGATATCAACCCGGTAAACTTGGTCGGGCGTGTACAGGTAATATGATGGATTCTTCTCAAAGAACTGCTGGCTCTTGTACCAGACCAGGTTGCTGAACATCAGCCCGTTGTCAAAATTGTGCCCGTAAATGATGGTATTCGGATCGCTGAAGTCGGTGTTATTGCGAAAGTCGAAAAAGATCGACCCCATGGCTTTATACGACCGATCGAGGTCGTGGGTCAGGTAATATTCGTTATCCGGCGATTTGAGCACCGGATGATCCACGCGGACTGCCTCGTTGTGGATCCACGCGCTCACATCCTCGTTCAGGCTTTGCCAGGCTGGAAAGTCAATATCGACCAGGGAAAGGGCCTGCTGTAATTCCTCGGCATGCGGATTGATGGTAGGGGTCGGCACGAGGGTGGCGGTGGGTGGCAGCCATTTGGAGGCAACCGGACTTGGAGTATTGGTTGGTGTAGGGCTTGGGGTGGGGCTTGGCTGAGCGGTGACTGTCCGGTAATAATCCGCCAGGAATGTGGCGATGTTTTGTTCCTGTTGGGCTGCTTCTTTCATCGGGCGGTTTCCTGCTTCGATGTATTGCACGCCAAAGCTGACCGTCAGTGCGGCTGAGAGCAAAAATAGTATGCTCATTATTACCAGGGTAAGCCTTCGTTTGAATTCCATTTGAATGGAATAGTATGCATTTTCCTACGGTAATATCAAGTCGAACCTATACGGAGTTTGTACAAAAAAAAAAGAAGCAGATATTTATCTGCTTCTTTTGATGTCGTGCTTTACCGAATTTTTTGGTTATTCTGCCAGGAGTCGGACTGCTTCTTTGAGTGCGTCGGCTCTGTCAGTTCGTTCCCAGGTCAGGTCCAGATCGTCGCGGCCGAAGTGCCCATAGGCAGCCAACTGGCGGTAGATCGGGCGCAGAAGGTCGAGGTCGTGGATAATAGCGCGCGGGCGCAGGTCAAAGACCTTGGTGATTGCCTGGGCAATTTTCTCATCGTCAACCAAGCCTGTGCCGAAGGTTTCGACGTTGATGCTCAGTGGGTGTGAAACACCGATGGCATACGAAACCTGCACTTCGCAGCGTGCGGCCAGGCCGGCTGCAACCACGTTCTTGGCAACCCAACGGGCTGCGTAAGCCGCGGAGCGATCGACCTTGGTCGGATCTTTGCCGCTGAAAGCGCCGCCGCCGTGCCGTCCCATGCCGCCGTAGGTGTCCACGATGATCTTGCGTCCGGTCAGACCGGCATCGCCCATGGGACCGCCGATCACAAAACGACCGGTTGGATTGACATAAATCTTGGTATCCTCATCCACCAGTTCCGCGGGGATGACAGCCTTGATCACGTGTTCAAGAATGTCTGCCTCGATGCGATCGTGGCTGACTTCTTCGTGATCGAGCTGGTCGGCGTGCTGGCTGCTGATGACGATGGTATGGATGCGAACAGGCTTGCCGTAGTGATATTCAACGGTCACCTGGCTCTTGCCGTCGGGGTACATCCAGGGTAGGGTGCCGTTTTTGCGTACTTCCGCCATGCGGCGGGTGAGCTTGTGGGCATAGTAGATGGGCATCGGCATCAGGGTTTCGGTTTCATTACAGGCAAAACCAAACATCATGCCCTGGTCGCCAGCACCGCCGGCTTCAATGAAGGCGTCGTTGTATTCAATCGCTTCCTTGACGCCGTTTTGATCCACACCGCGCGAAATATCCGCGCTCTGGTTTGCCAGCGCCACGAGCACACCGCAGGTGGAGCCATCGAAGCCCTTCTTGCCGCGGTCATAGCCGATGTCGTTGACCACTTCGCGCACGAGAGCGTCGATGTCGACATAGGTCTTGGTGGTTACTTCGCCATAGGTCAGCACGAAGCCGGTCTTGATGGCTGTTTCGCAAGCAACCCGGCTGGCTTTGTCTTCCGAGATCATGGCGTCCAGGATCGCGTCGCTGATCTGGTCGCACATTTTGTCGGGATGACCCTCGGTGACCGATTCAGATGTGAACAGGTACTTTGGTGATTTCATAAAAGTTGTTGTCATTGTTTTAACCTCCTCAGGTTACGTAAATAAAATGCCCCTGCAAGTGAGGGGCATTCCGCTTGGTATGCTGTAGCCTCTCATCTTCCAGATTGTCTGCCGGAATTGGCACCATACACTGGGTTGGTTGCCGAGGTTTCATAGGGCCGGTCCCTCCACCTCTCTGGATAAGAGTGCCGCAAGGGCTATGTAATTGCGTGTGTTATACCACAAGCTTTTCAGGCAAGCAAGGATGAAGATTCTCACGAAGTCGATTTTCTTAGTGCGAGGTTGAGAACACCGTTTGCCTTTTGTTGGAAAATTGTGGTGTGCCCTCAACCCGCCAGTCAGCCTAACAGAGTGGATAAGCGCCACTATGTTATTAGTATGGCTCATAATGTTTAGATCGCCACGTCGCTTTGCTCCTCGCGATGACGAAATCTTGTCACATCGTGCCCGTGGGGTATTGCGAACCTCTTTTGTGAAGCAATCTAAACTCGCATCATACCAAGATGTTTGAGGCAACAGGATCACCGTTTAATTTCACGAAGTGGTTGTGAACATTTCACGTGTTCTTTGGGCAAACAATTTAGATTGCTTCGTTCCTCGCAAAGACAGAATGTTGTCCTCACGAGCAGCAGCATTTTGTCGGTGGGTTGGCTATTTCGAGGTCAAAACAGGTCAAGATACTCTGACGCCAACCCACCCTATAAAGATTATGACGGAATAAGCCGCCAGGTTCTATGCTTTTCCCATCTTTGGAAAAAATAGGTTATGCTTAAGCG
>CAYUGV010000077.1:0-2240 GCA_964444335.1 uncultured Anaerolineaceae bacterium
ATTAACCCCAAAGCCCATATTGGTAATAAAGGCTTCGATCTGTTGGTCACCCTTTCAGTCTTTTTCTGTTTGGAATCATTTGCTTTTGCCATGTTCCCACATCCTGTCGGTTTTATGGTGTGTATTATACATGACCATCTTTCCCGGTTTCAAACCCTTGCACATTCCCGTCCTAAACTATAATATGCGTAACCTGGGAAATGAAAATGAACCAACCCTTCTTCTCGATCCTGATCTTGTTCTGGCAGAGTGAACCATACTTGCAGCGCTGTCTTCAATCGCTCCAGGCGCAGACTTTTCAGGACTTTGAAGTTATCCTGCTCGATAATGGAGCCAGCGAGCCGCCTGATCCCGCGGTCCTGGCAATCCTCCAGAAATTTTTAATGAAAATAATCCATTCTGAGACCAATCTTGGTTTTGCAGGTGGCAATAACCTGGCTGCCAAGTCCGCTTCCGGTGAATACCTTGTGCTGTTGAATAGCGATGCTTTCCCTGAACCGGACTGGCTCGCAACTCTTCACCAAGCCGCGCTATCTCACCCAGGGCATTGTTTTGCCTCCCGTCTTTTGCTTACAGACGATCCTGCAATTCTCGATGGGGAATGGAATGTTTACCACGCAAGTGGATTGGTATGGCGTAAAAACCGCTTGAACCCTATCAGTAAAAGTGCAACCCGTCCGCGTTATGTAATGAGCGCCTGTGCAGCAGCCTCAGCCTACCCTCGCGCTGCATTCGAGCAGGTGGGGGGATTTGATGAGGCGTTTTTTGCCTACATGGAAGATCTCGACCTCGATATGCGCCTGCAATTGGCCGGCTATCCATTTCTTTATCTGCCAGAAGCGGTAGTCCACCATGTTGGCTCAGGCAGCACCGGCTATCGTAGCGACTTCGGGACGTATTACGGGCAGCGCAACCTGATCTGGGCATTCGTCAAAAACATGCCGGGTTACCTGTTCTACCTGCTATTACCCGTGCATGTTTTCAATAATTTGCTTTATCTCCTCGCGGGCCTGTTTATGCCGTCCGGTAAAGCTTTATTCAGGGGCAAACGGGATGCCCTCAAGGGGCTTCCTGCAACCCTCAAGAAACGTCATACCGTTCAATCGCAGCGAAAGATCGCACCTCGTCAATTTGCCAGGCTGCTGGATTGGAATCCACTCTCGCCTCTTGTCAAAATTCTGCCACGTAATTCCTCAGTAAAGGATCAACATGACTGAAGTTCTACAACAATCCATCACAACCAAAGAGCCCTATTCCCGCTTCTTTTTCATCGACCCAGCAGGAGAGCTTTCGCATGTTTCGTCCATTAATGACGCCATGAAGGCGGCCGAGGATGGGGGCTTCATGTGGCTGGATTATTGTGACCCCAAGAAAGAGGATCTCGAACCCCTCATCAGCCTGCTCAACATCCATCCGCTAAGCATTGAGGACTGCCTCAACGAAGAACAACTGCCCAAGCTTGACCTATTTCCAAATTATTCATTCATGATCTTCAACATTTTCGAGATCGCTTCCGAGGAAGTATTGGCGCACGAGCTTGACCTGGCGATAGGAAAGAATTTCGTCATCAGCGTCACGCATCGCGACAGCCAAAACCGCCCGTTCATGCAAGGCATGGAGCGACTGGTTGAAAGGGAGAGTCAGAAAGTCAGAAACGGGCCGTCATTCCTGCTCCACCTGTTGATCGACACCGTGGTAGACCGGAAGTTCCTGGCAATTGACAGGATCGAAACCAAACTGGATAGCGATGAGGATGAGATCCTGAAAGGTTCTCCAGACTATGACCTTTCGCGGCTGCTGGATTCCCGGCGCGATCTGATGACCATCCGAAAATCTGTTTTCTACGAACGCGAAGTGCTCAGTAAACTGATCCGGCAGGATAGCCCCTATATCGCTGAGAAATCCCTGTTTTTCTTCCGGGATGTGTACGACCATCTCTCACGCTATTATGAAATCTCAGAAACCGCGCGAGACCAGGTGACAAGCCTGATGGAGATCCACCTTTCATTGATCAGCAACCGTATGGCTGCAACCTCAAACCGCACGAATGCCATCATGCGACGGCTGACCCTGATCAGCAGCATATTTATGCCGCTCACGCTCATCTCGGGCATTGGCGGTATGTCTGAGTATTCCATGATGGTAGGCCAGGAAAATTGGAAGATCGGCTACCTGGTTTTGCTGGCAGCGATGGTTGTCGTGGCAATTATCAATTTCCTGCTCTTACAGCGTATGGAACG
>CAYUGV010000077.1:2340-6570 GCA_964444335.1 uncultured Anaerolineaceae bacterium
CGCTCGCCTTCCTCCTGGATGAAGCGTGGGATCAATTCGATCCAAACATCTGCGTCGTGGATCTCCCCCAGCATGTCCTGGAATTTCCGGGTTTGAGAGATAAAAGGCTTCAGGCTGGGTCCATAAAGGTCAGCAAACGCTTCCATGGTATAGCGCAGACGCTTGGCGCTGATGCGCATGTTATGCAGTTCAGTGATGTTGCGTTCATCCTGGATATAAGCCGCATGCTCAAGCAATTCCTTCAAGCGGGCATTGATGCCGCTAAACGCAAGCTCATAGAGCGCGGGAGAAAACAGGTATACACCCTCCGACATTTCGCAGAAAGGCGCAGCCCATTTGGCAAGCTTCACCAGGGTATCGTCCGCCTGCAGCGTCTGGATGGCTGCTATGACGTCTTTTTGAGCGTCAGCCCGCTGTTGTCTGAGGCGCAACTCGAGCCTGCGTAGTCCCGGAACCAACCTGGGATTGGAAAACCCAGGCATGACGCCTTCGAGCAGCGCAAGTTGCACATCCAAATCGCGCGCAGCCCCCAGAGAACGGGTTACCTCACGCACATCGCGTGAGTGATCCTTGAATTCTTTGCCCGAAAAACAACCTTCAAAGATCGCCAGCGCACTGCGCAGCCGGCGCGAAGCAACGCGCATGCGGTGGATGTACTCAATATCCCTGGCTTCCAAAACCCCCTCAATCTCAGCGTGCATTGCCAGAACGTGGGCATTAATGATCTTTGCGCCATAAACACAAACCGCTTCTGATCGAAATTTGGTCATCGCATCTCCTGAAAAACTTACCCCAGGCACGCTGGGGTAAGTCACTCGTTCTATTTCGGTTTGTGGCCTTTGGTAAGCCGGTTGTGCAGCAGTTCAAGAATTGGTTTCTTTAAATCTTCAAAAATATCGTTCGGACTTTGGTCGGCATCAATGGTCATGAAATTGTATTCTTCCGACAAGATATCAAACTGTTTTAGTATCAGGGTTTGATACTGAACAAAGCTATCATAGAAGTTATCCGCAATATGCAGGTCCATGCCCGATTCCCAATAGTTCAGACCACGTCCATGGATCAGGCGTGTTACCAATGAAGGAACACTGGCTTTCATGTAGAGGATCAGGTCTGGCTTAAGCGCGATGCCATACAACTTCTTTGCCCAATCACGATCGATGCCTCGGATGCTATCACGGGCAACCACTGAGTAGAAGTAGCGGTCCGAGAGCACCACAAAGCCAGCCTGCAATGCAGGAATGATCTGGTTTTCAAGGCGATCAGCAAAGTCCGCTGCATAAAAGAGGCTCATCGTGATCGGACCAAGCGTGTGCCCACTCTTGGCAGCCTCCAGTCCTGATGCTGTCAGTTCAGAGCGTGTCAGCCCGGTGTCCGAAACGGCATAGCCTTCTTCCTCCAGCCAATTTCGTAATTTCTTGATTTGGGTAGAGCGACCGACGCCATCGGTTCCCTCCAACACGATCAGTTTCCCGGAGAGCTTGCCAAAGTCACGGTAGGGGAAACCAGCTCCATAAAAGGTTGCCTTGTTCATTTCGAACCTCCTTTTTTGGGCTTGTCGGCCTGGATGTTGGTCACGGAAATGGGGGTCTTGTTGGGGTTTGGCAGTCCCTCAAAGCCTACCAGGATCTTTTTGATTATGGCGCGGACTTTTTTCTGCTGCTCCTTGACAGATTTTGTGCCGTCGATCATAGTCAGACCGAACTCATCCACCATTTTGTCATACTCATTCAGGATCTTGCCCTGGAAGAGTTGAAAGCTTTCGTTGATATTATCCGAGAGCCCCAGGTCCATGCCCGCTTCGTAATACTTCAGGCTGGCTCTCGCGCCGGTGATGCGACCTACAGCCACATCCAGCGGCACCCGGAAATAAAGCGCCGCGTCAGGCTGGATGGCAAAAGAGTACATATTCCTCACCCACTCCGGATCAACACCGCGGGCGACATCGCGCGCGAAAGCGGTAAAGGCATAACGATCAGCCAACACGATCACGCCCGCTTTTAGCAAGGGATAGATGCTGTTTTCCCACCGATCAGCAAAATCAGTACAGTGCAGAATGCTGAAGGTGGTGGGGGTGAAGGACTGCGCCTTTTTTGCGGCCTTGGTGGTGCTCTTCACCAACGCCGAACTGTTCCATTCGCTGAAGTAAGCGGAATATCCGGCTCCCAGGAGCCACTTATAAAGCAAGTCAATTTGAGTGGATTTGCCGGAACCGTCGATTCCCTCCACAACAATCAGTTTTCCTTTGGTATCGTTTTTTCTTAACACGAGTTATGCCTCCTCTTTTCTTAATTTGGCACTCATAAAAGAATAACATTACATGAGAGATATACCGATTATAGTGTACTCCTAAGATTTTAGCGATATTGCGTATATAAAAAAACGCGCCTGTTGGCGCGTTTTTTGCTCTATGCGATGGCGTTTTTAGACATCCTCATCTTCATTATCCGAGGAATCCAATTCGATCAGTTCGCCCGACACAATAAAGATGATGCGTTCGCAGATGTTCGTCACGCGGTCAGCTGTCCGTTCAAGGTTATGGATAACCCAAAGGATCTGGTTGGTATGGTCGATTTTATCTGGATGTTTGATCATATTTTGGACGATCTTGCGGTAGATAGTGATATACAACTCATCTACCTCATCATCTTCTTTAGGGATGGCGTAAGCAGCCGCAAGGTCTTCAGAAACAAAAGCGCCCAACGCGCGGTGGAGCATGGAGGTGGCTTTATCTGCCATGGTCGAGATTTCACGGATCGGTATAGGGGTCTCGTCATCAGCCAGGCGAGCCGCCACCTTGGCAATACCCTTGGCATAATCGCCGATGCGTTCCAGCTCTGTAATAACTTCCAACATAGCCGCTAAAAGGCGAAGGTCACGAGCCAGCGGGGATTGCGTAGCAAAGATGATCAGGATGTGGTTCTCAATCGCAAAATGCTTGTCATTGATCTTCTTATCCTCGGCAGTAATGGCTTTTGCCGCGGCAACATCCCGGCGGCGAAGAGCGTCAACCGAGTTTAGGATCGCCTGTTCAGCCAGGCTGCCAAGCAGGAGCATTTCGTCCTGAACGAGTTTTATTTCCTGGTCTAAGGTAAATCGAGACATCATGCCTCCAATGTGACTAACGATGTTTTAAGATTATATATCAACTCTACCCAAGCAAGCTTTGCGCGGGAAATATGAAATAATGGTTCTTCAACCATCTTTACTATATCATCAGCATGTGATCCTCTTTCAAAGAGTTGGTTAAGATCTCTTTGGCGGATGGTAAAAGAACGGTTAATTCTGGTTTTCAGGGTACACCACGGGTATTGTAAAGAGAAAATCTGCGCCAGAATCTTCGATGCTCTCCGCCCAAATTTTTCCACCATGGGCTTCAACAATATGCTTGCAAATCGAAAGCCCCAGCCCCGTCCCTCCACCAGAACGTGCCCGGTCTGCTTTGTAAAATCTCTCAAAGATACGATTGATATCCTTTTGCGCTATGCCCACACCGTTATCGCTTACCTTAAAGACCACCATTTGCCCATTCTGAAAGGCGCTTACGTGGATCCTTCCGCCGTTAGGGGTGAATTTAATGGCGTTATGGATCAGGTTGATAAAGACCTGCGTGATACGATCCGGATCAGCAAAGACCACTGGCAGGTCAGCAGGACAATCATAGCTGAGTGTGAGACCAACCCGTTCTGCCTGCAAAGCCATGCGATCGACTGGCTTCTGGATCAGGCGGCAGGGTTCGATGTGTTGAAAATCAAAGTTGGACCGCCCGGATTCGATTCGGGAGAGTTCGAGCAGTTCATTAACCATTTGGGTGAGGTTATCAACCTCGCTGTCCATCCGCAGCACAAAGTTCCGTGAAACGGTCGGGTCTTCCAAGGCCCCGTCCAATAACGTTTCGCTGATTGCTTTCAAGCCTGCCATGGGGGTGCGCAGTTCGTGCGAGATATTCGAGATAAAGTCCCGCCGGATGGTCTCAAGGCGGTGTGTTTGAGTCAGGTCCTGGAAGAGCAGCATTGAGCGCCCGGGCAATTCCTCCCCGAGGGGAATCCCAACCACTTGCAGGTACTTGTGTTGCGAACCCATTTCCATGGTGATGGTCTTGGCCGGTCCGTTACGCGTTTCCTCCCAAAGCTCCACCAAGCGGTGGTGCCGAATGACTTCCACGATCGAACGGTTTAGCGCCTCGGCTTCATTGATCATGAAGAGCTTTTCAGCCGCCTTATTCAGCAG
>CAYUGV010000078.1:0-1684 GCA_964444335.1 uncultured Anaerolineaceae bacterium
CCTGCCAAGATCAACCGCTTGACAACCTCTGGATACCCCATGATAGAATAGAACATATATTCTATTATTACGTGGGTGCCCAATTGACACAGATGTTTGTTTTCAATCAAAAAGGAGAAGTTCAGGTTCGCGAGGTCTCCGAGCGACCTGAAATCGTGGTCCAGACCATCAACCGCGGCGATTGGGAACGCTACCTGCCCTACGAACCTGCCCCAACGCAAGCCTGGCAGGCAGTGCGGGTGAACCGCCTGGTGGTGGTCACGCCGCTCACCACGCCGGATGAGTACCCGCAGATCAGGCTCACTCCCCGTGAGTTCCAGACATTACAGGGCTTGTGTTCAGGGAAAACTGCGGCGCAGATCGCCTATCAGCTGCATGTCCAGGCGCGTTCGGTCCACCGACACTTCAATACCCTGCGCGCCAAGTTCAAATCGGAAACCCTACCGGAACTGCTGGCTAAAGCGGCTGCCCTGGACCTGGTGCGCCCTGACATGGACGAGTTATTCGATTAGCTTTTGGATAGGAACTGAAACGGTCCGCCCGCCTTGGGTGGGAGCAGCTTGGGCTCCTGCTGCGGGATCACGGCCTCCCACATGGCTTTCGCGACCACCAGAGCCGCCTCCGGGTGGCCAAGCCCGGCGGACGCCCGCGCGACCTGGCTCAACCTCAAGCCATCTTCCTGCAGCCAATAGGTTGTCATCGCCCGGAATTCACCCACGTTCTGCACCAACGCCCCAGCCTGGTGGCTGAGCAGGAAGCGCACGTTGCCCTCTTCCTGGCCCGGCAAGTAGTCGATCAGCAAAATCGGCAAACCAGCAGCCAGCCCCTCCGAGACGATCAGCCCGCCGGCCTTGGTTACCAGCACGTCTGATGCCATCATCCACTGGGGAACATTCTGTTCAAAGTTGCGCACTTCTACCGGGAAATCGTAGTGGCTGCCGATCAAAGTTTTATAAAGATCATCATTCCCGCCAGCAATCACCACCGCCTGCACCGGGGTGGTAAAGTTTTCCAGCGCTTGGAGGTAATCCTGCAGGTTGCTCACCCGGCTGCTGCCGACAAAAAGCAGGGTCAGGCGATGCGGATCGAGCCCAAGCGAACCGCGCAGGGCTTGCTTTTCCACCTGGTTGAGGGCGAAATCCGGGCTGACCGGGATACCCGAGATCACCAGCTTTTCTTCAGGAACGCCGCTTTCCAGTGCCTTGACCCTCACCCACTCGTTGGCGATGAAAAACCGATCAGGTTCAGGTGAAAACCAAAGCGCGTGCACGTCCGCCAGGTCGGTTACAACGGTGAAGGACGGGACTTTAGGGTCGGTTTCCTGCAGCACCTTACCGATTGGCGTGTTAAACATTTCGTTGGTGTTGAGGATCACGTCCGGTTTGAAATCACGGATTGTTTCCGCCATGATCCTTTGTAGCATGAGCGTCAGCGCGCCTTCCACCACTTCGCTCACCATGCGTGAATCGCTGACTTCGTAGCTAAGCCGGTATAGCCCCGGGCTAAAGCGCACACTGCGATCGTAGCTTTTTTCGATCGGTTTCATCACCGTGGGGGTGTTTGTTTCCTGGATCGGATTGGTCACCAGGATCTCCACCTGGTTGGGATACAAGACCTCGAGCGCTTTCGAAACTGAAAGCGCCGCGCTTCGATGCCCAAAGCCGGCATCACTGGTAATGATCAA
>CAYUGV010000078.1:1784-6407 GCA_964444335.1 uncultured Anaerolineaceae bacterium
TAGCTGAAAGACGGAGCTACTTCTTATCCTTCTTCTTGTCTTTCTTGTCCTTCTTTTCTTTCTTATCCTTCTTCTCCTTCTTGTCCTTGTCCTTGCCCATTTTCTCCTCCATTTCATTGAGATCGATTTCATCAGCTTCCCAGAAGCTGATCAACTCACCGACTGTACCCTTGGTGAGATCCGCCCAGTGTTTTATATCCAACACCAGGTAAGCTAAAGAGCCAGTTGGCAAGGAGTTGACCTTGCCATCCATTAACTGCAACAGGGCTTCCAACCCGGGGTTATGACCGACAATCATTACGCGCTCGATCTCATCCGGTAGTTGCTTCAGTTCCTTGATGTAGTTTTCAGGTTCACCCATGTAGAAAGAATCTACTAACGTCAATCCGCCCTTAAACTTCGCTTCTGCCGCCACCAATTCAGCCGTTCGCTTTGCTCTTTCCGCTGGAGATGAGAGAATGACCTGCGGTACCAGTTCAGCCATCGTGAGCACTTTGCCGATCACGATGGCGTCTTCCTCCCCACGGTGCTTTAGTGGGCGGTCGATATCCTTCAGTTTTTCATTCTTCCAGCTGGATTTGGCGTGTCGTAATATTAACAAGGTCTTGGTCATTTTCACAACTCCTGGAACAAACCACGTTAGTCGAACACGAAAATAATAACATACGAATCAGAATCGGATTGTTAAGGTTGCTACAACGCCAGCTTAACGCAGGCTTATCTTGTGTGAACAACCCTCTCTGCCTAAGCCTCAAAAAACAGCTTCAGAGATATGCGTTAAAATGCCTCCACGGAGATCATAATGATTTTCTTAACCTACGACATTCAACTATTACTATTGGCGACAGGCTTGGGCTGGATAGTTGCCCGCCTGGTTCGCTTTGCGATCCAAAAACGCGGCAGCTTGCTGCGCGAACTCACCCTGACAATACTTTTCCTTTTCCTGTGGTTCCTGATCCAACGTACATTGGAACCCTTTGTCTTGGCACTGGATCGTACCCCAGAACCGCCAAACCTCGTGCCTTTGAGAGGCCTGTTGCTCATGCTGCAGCGAGCCATTGCCGTCGACCATGCCTTCACCCGGTGGATTGTTGCTGTCAACATCTTCGGCAACATCCTGATATTTGTCCCGATTGGTTTTTTGGTCTCAGTGCTCACTCCCAACCGCCATAAAGGTTGGATGGCATTTGCCATTGGGCTTGCGATCTCTCTAACGATCGAAATCGTGCAACTCAGCTTCGTCATCCGGGTTTTTGATGTGGACGACCTGATCCTGAACAGTTTCGGTGCCTGGCTCGGATTTATCACTTTTCTGCTTGCCACCAAGATCAAGCCTCTCAAGGAAATATTCACGCATATCGCCAACGCGCAAAGGCCGCGCGCCTGGCGCTTCGTGTTGCTCTACAGCGCTTTCGCTGTGGCATCTGCGGCAGTCATTTTCTGGATAGATTACACAATTTACTTGGGAATCCCACAATAACTAGATTTTGGCATCTTTCTTGCATCTATTAGCAGAAAGTTCAAGAATTATATATAATAGATTTAATTGTTGCTCCTGGGCACTGAAAGCAAGGAAATATGAAAAAAATAGTTTTCATAATATTATTGTTAAGCATTCTTGCTGCTTGCAGTTTGCAAAAACCAACGGACCCACAGTCAGCACAGCGAACCCAGGTTGCCCTTTTTGCTGATGCCACCTCAACCAAAGGTGCTGCTGAAGCACAAGTACAGATGACACTCACCGCTATGGCATTTACGCCATCACCGACTGCAACAATGATCCCGCCAACAGCAACCCCTGTGCCACCCACAGCCACTCCTGCACCAACTGAAGTGGTCGCAACCCCTGAACCCTCACCGACTGCAGAGCCGACAACCTATCCGATCGCTGACCCCAGTCAAATCAGCAGGATCCAATTCGCGTGGGGCACCACAAACCTTACTACTGATGGTAGTTTGGCCGCAAATTCTACAAAACGCTACGTTTTCTGGGCAGACCAGAATCAATATATGGAAATTGCCTTGCAAGGGCGCAGCGGTTCTTATATTGCCCTTTTCACTCCCAGCGGACAACAGCTGATCAGCTTTGACCAGAAACAAAATTCGTATCAAGGATATGTCACTGAAAGAGGCGATTGGTATATAGACGTCACGACGGGTGATTTTGATTCCAATTTCTCACTTTACCTTGGGATCACTCAAAACTTGTATTTCGCTTACGGCACTTATGGTATGGACGCTCTTGCCGCTCTACCTGCCGGTATGACTCACAATTTTCTTGCCTGGGCTATGGCAGGCCAGACCATCAGCTTGAGTGTGTCACCAAAAGACAACTTTACGCTCTCCATCCAACACGTAGATGGTACGGTTCTTGTCTCCAAGGCGCAAATGCTCACCAGCTTTGAAGGTGTCCTTCCTGAAACCGGGGATTACTTGATCGATGTCGTTTCAACCGCATCCTCACCGACCAATATTACCTTAGGAATATACATCAAATAAGTTGCAGATGCCATGACCACCCTGGAATTTTCCAGGGTGGTTTACTTTTAAATTGGCAGTGAGCAAACACCCACTACTTATCAAATTGCTCTTCCACCACAAACGGGGTGAACCGCTGCACCCAATTGATCGCGGATTCGGCAGAAAACCCTCGAAGATTCTGTATCATGGTGATTGCTCGTATAACAGCAAAAATTCATGCCCACTCCAGCAATGGAAGTGGGAACTTTCAGGCTTGATTTAGCGTATTATAGTAATAGCATCATGGAATGTGACCATCTTTTGCTGGATGGCATAGAAATCGAGGAGACATGAAAAAAATAGTATTTGCTATGGTATTGTTAGGCATGCTGGCGGCTTGCAGCTTTCCACAGCCGACAACCTCGCCTTCCGACTCTCAAACCCAGGTAGCCCTCTTTGCCGAGGCCACCCTCACCAAGGCTGCCATGCTCGCCCAGGCAGAGCAGACTGCCACCGCAAACGCGATCCAGCCGACTGCAACCAGTATCCCCCCAACCGCCACGAGCGTTCCGCCCACCGCCACCACGGTCCCGCCCACAGCGACCAACGTGCCGGCAGCAACCGTCACCCCCGTCCCGCCAACCGCAACCACTGGGCCAACCACTGCTCCCGATAAGGTTTATCGGCTCAACTTTGCCACCGGTACCACGAACGTCACCGCTGATGGTCAAATGTCTGCCAATACCACCAGGCGGTACGTTTTCTGGGCTAACAAGAGCCAGTTAATGGATATCTCTCTTTATGGCGCGAGCGGAGCATATATCGCGATCTCGAGCGCCAGCGGCACAAAGCTGGTCGACTTCAGCCAGGGTTGGACCTGGTACCGGGACTACCTCCCGGAAAAAGGCGATTGGTACATCGACATCAAAGCTGGTAAGGCCGACACAGGCTATTCGCTCTACCTCGGCATCCCGCAGCGGCTGACCTTTGCTGCGAACGCCACCAGCTTGACTGCCAAGGCGACCGTCCCCGCAGGCAGAGTGCACAACTTTATCGTCTGGGGCAACAAAGGCCAGACCCTCAAAGTGAATGTCTCGCCAACACAAACCTTTTGGATCTCAATCTGGAATGTGGATGGGACCGTCTTACAGTCCAGCATGGGCCAGTTGAGCAGTTTTGAGGGGGTCCTCCCCGAAGCGGGCGATTACATCATCGATGTGGTCTCAGGCGCGGCAACACCAACCGAGGTAACCCTAACGTTATCGATCAACTAACTGACTGAGAATCAAAAAATCACCCTGGTATGCGCCAGGGTGGTTTGCTTTAATGCTTGTTTTGTCGGTGAGCAAACACGTACTGCTGCTGGAACTGCGTCTCAACCGCGAAGGGGATGAATCGCCGCACCCATGCGATCGCGGCTTGGGGCGAAAGCCCAAGCAGATCTTGCGCCAGGCAGGCTGCGAAGATCCCCGTGCGACCCACGCCGGCATGGCAGTGGATGGCAACATTCTTACCCTCCCGGAGCAGCGTAGCGACTTGATCAAGCGAAGCATCCCAAGTGCCTTGCGGGGGAGCAGAGAAGTCTGGCACGGGGTCATAGATCACCTTGAGACCAGCTTGCTGATAAAGTGAAAGCAGATCCCTTTCACTGTAGCGCAGATGCTCCTCCGCCGAGTTCAACACGACCACTGTGTCAATCTTCGCCTCTTTGTAGAGCTCCAAAACCCGATCTTCCGGATCAAACATCTTGCTGCCGGGCGTGGGCGAGCGGAACACCCGCCCGGGTTGCCCATAGAGCAGCTCAGTAAAGAGCGCTGGCTCGGGGTGGATCAGCGCATCTGGCAGACGTACATCGCCATTTGGTTCATGTCCCAGTTCATAAACAGCCTTTACCGCGCTAACCGGCAAAGTGCCATAAAGATGGGGGAAGGTCATTTCTCCGCCCTCGAGATTTTCATAAATGAGCTCCGCGTCACATAGGTCAGGGTCGATTTCAAGCACGATCAGCTGAGGAGTCTCACGATAAAACCGGTTGGCGGTGGATTTGATTTGATAATGATCGGAACAGTGAATAAATCCGTCTTTCTCGAATCCGCCGGGGACATAAACCCCTTCATGTTGGGCTTTCTGCCATTCAGGCAGGGTTGTCAGATGATAGATCAT
>CAYUGV010000079.1:0-4124 GCA_964444335.1 uncultured Anaerolineaceae bacterium
CCAACCCGAAATCAGCCTGGCAACATTACCAATCTCTTGGCGAAAGCCTGCTGCAGGAACGAGAAAAAGGAGTTTGACATGACCATTTATCGCGAAGAGAGGCAACATCTGATTGACTGCGCCCGAAAGATGGAGCGCTACGGACTGGTGGTGTTGAGTGGCGGCAACGTTAGCATGCGCATGCCGGATGGCAACTTCCTGGTGACGCCCTCAGCCATGGGTTACGACAACATGCAGCCTGAAGATATCGTTCTGATTGACGCATCAGGAAGAACATTGGATGGAATTCGCCGTCCTTCCAGCGACTCGGCTGCCTTGCTTTACATCTTCAACCACCGTCCGGACATCAATGTCGTCCTCCACACCCACCAACCTTATGCCACCGCGCTTGGGCTTGTGCGTGATGAATTACCCGCTGATTTTGTCACGGTCATCGACGAGTTAAACGGCGCGGTCGCGGTCGCGCCCTTTACCCGCAGTTCAGATGAAGGCATGGGGCAATTAACGGTTCAATACGCGGGCAGCGCCAGAGCCGTGATCCTCAAACATCATGGTGCTATGGCATTTGGCAAAAACATTGACCAGGCCTTGAGTGCCGCGGTTTATCTTGAGGATGCCTGCAAATCCTACCTGGCCGCCCTTGCGACTGGGCGTGAAATCGCTAAACTGACCGCTGACCAAATCGCTGACGAGAGCCAGGAACGCGGCTATTACGGCCAGCCGTAAAAATAATACAGCAGCTGATTATTTTCAATCCGCTAAAGATCCTGCAACATTTTTCATCAACACCAAAAACGACCCTTCTCAGGGTCGTTTTTTTGTTGTCTATGTGGGTTTAATACAGAGGAGAGCCTTGCCCGCCAGGCGTTTGCGATTGGGTATAGGCTTGCCCGGTCAGATGGGCGATGATCAGTTGCGAGTAGAAACCAGTAACAATTGCGCCAATAGCCAGCACAATTCCACCGATCGGGGCGATGATCGCACTGCAGAGCAATACGCCGCCAACCACAATCAGCCAGGCTTTGAAGTTGTTCTTGAGCATGCGGAAGATCTCTTTGAACTCGAAAGCCGCTCCGATCCGCTCCTTGACGGCAAGGTTGGCGTTAACTGGTGGCATCAGCACTGTCAGCAAGAGTGCGTAAACCAGGATTACGAACCCACCAATAACTGCTAAGAAGATTGCCAATCCCGTCGTTGCGCTGCTGTTTTCCGTCAACGCAAGCGGCAGGAACAACAAGGTGCTGACAATGATGATCGGCAATGCATAGGCCAGATTTGCCACGAACACCTTGAATCCTCTGCCAAGATCTCCGCCAAAATCAAGCTCAGGCAGGGGTTCCACCTGGTGCTCGGCCACATTCCGGGTGACGCGCATCAAGTAGCCGGCAACCACCATCCAGCCAACGACTGGGATCAATGTAACCAAAAGAGGAATGACTAATTTCTCAAGCCAGCGTTGATCGTCAAAAATGTAAGTAAAAGCCTTGGTAAAATTCATAATTCTTCCTTTTCTGAAAACTTCCTGCTAATGGTGCAATTTTATTATCGACCGCGCCGATTCTGAACTCAAGAACAGACGCATAAGGACCAGCAATAGGGTTTGTTGAATGCCAGCTAAAGCTGTGTGAACTCGTCCACGTTGAGCACAAAAACGGTGGCTTTCTTTTCCTGCGGGCTGCGGGCAGCGGTGCAATTCTCGCGCAAAACTTCAAGCGCTCGCGGCACGCGTTCGTCTTCCACGCCGATCAGCAGGGTGCTCCTGCCACTGCGCAAAAAGCCACCAGTTGAAGCAATCTGAGTTACCCGAAAATCTTCAGCGGTCAACTTGGCAGACACACGTTCGTTGTCATCATCTTTGATAATTGCGATAATCAGTTTGTTCATCCGATTTCCTCGTAATGTTCAATTTTCAGATCAAGAACCGTCACCCCGCCAATCTGTACCTCCGTCGGGATCAGAGACCCCATCGGCAGATTGTCGAGCACAGGTGAAACGTAGCCGATCCTGCGACCTGCAACTTCTTGCAGCAGTTGACGAAGTTGATCGGTCTCAGTTTCCGGGCAGCCAATTAGGAAAGTAACACTGCGTTCACGCAGTAAACCACCCACACTCGGCAATTTGGCAAAGGTATAGGAAGTTTTTTCCAACGCGTATTCCACGTTGTCGCTATCTGGACCAGTAACGATTGCCAGCAGCATTCTTTGTTGGGTTTGAGCGTTTTCAGTCATGGACCTGCTCCCGTTAAATCTTATCTAATTTTAGCTTAAATAAACGCTTCATTCAAACCAATTAACGACCATATCTTCAAGATCGTCCATGTCCACTTCCGTTTCGCTCACCACCTTGCCATAAACTGAGCCGCCAGCCTTGCGGGTGGAGGCCTGGTTGCCAGTCTTCAGCGGATGCCACCAGGGCAGATCCTTTCCTTCGGAGACAAGGTAGTAGGCGCAGGTCTTGGGCAGCCAGTCGACGTGGTAGACGATATCGGGGGTGAGCAGAATGCACTCAGGCACATTCTCGTGGCGGTGCTCATAATCGCTGCACAGGCAGGTTTCCATGTCCATGTAGCGGCAAACCACGTTGGTAAAGCGTACGCCTGGAACGCCTGGCTCGCGCAACTTGAACAGGCAGCACTTGGAACAGCCATCACATAGCGCTTCCCACTCCTCGTGGGTCATATCTTCCAACTTCTTATGCAGCCAGTAGTTCTTTTCCAACTCATTCCTCATTTGCGGGAAACAATTCAGGATTGACAAAGGGTATCAAAGCCAATTTCACCGCTTCCGCGTAGAACTGGCTGCGAGTTATCCTTCCTTCCGTCAGCAAGCCTACCCCACCGCTTCCACGCTTGGATCCGGACACCCCAAAGATCAGGTCATCCGCATCCCCAAGCTCCAAACCTTGCCGGATCAGGTCGCAAATCGCTTTAGGAAGCTCGTAGCTGGCTGATCGACCTCTGCCAACTTGCTGCCTGCCCAACAATACCACCCAGCTAAATGAGAGATAAGAATTCCCCTCCCCCGGGGATGGATTCAGCCCGCCTTCAATGCCAAGCCAATAGTCCGCCTCGGGTTCAAGCTCACGCGCAGCCCTTGCACGGTTGGTGGCACCCAATAGGGTCTCAGCATCGCTCAAAGGTTGATGGCTGACGCCTGAAGGTACGTTTACAGGCTGTACCTCGAAGTTATCCTCAGGGAAAAAGCTCGCGAAAGCAACGCTCACTGCCTCAAGCTTGGCAGGATTCTGCGAGCCGACGATGATCCGCATCTCGCTCACAAGCCTGCACGTTCTTTCAGAATGCTCTCAAGCTTAGCCATAAGGCTTTCAACCTCCGTACGAAGCATGTCAGCTTCGCCGACAAATGCCCATGCGTCTGGATCCTGCTCGTAACCTAGCAAGTTGATCTTCACATTCAAACGGGCTGCTTCAAAACCAGCCTTGGCAAGATGCGCTCCAGCAGCGGCATCTGAAATGCAGTTTAGGTTCCCAATCTCTGCCATCCTGATCGCCATCCTGAGTACTGCCACGCAGTCGCGCGCGGTCTCCAGCGGCACTTGCGCCGCATAAAGGCTGGCTACGCGAATGGCTTCGTTTCGGGCTGCAATCTGTGCCTCATCGGCCTTGGGCAGCCGCCGCGCCACCAAGATGCCGTCAAAGGCTTCCGCGTCGTGCTGGATCGCCTCGGTCAGGCGGGTCCGCAGCGCCTCGCCCTCCTCGATCACCTGCCAGCTTTCCGCCTCTGCAGCCGCGTACTTGGGCTTGCCAACCGTCAGCCGCGCCACCATCAGCGCCAACGCAGCCCCGAGCGCCGCTGTGTGAGCCGCCGCTGAGCCCCCTCCTGGGGCTGGCGTCCCTTCCGCCACCTGGTCAATGAAGTCAACCTGGCTGCTTGCGGCAGTCCCCCCTTCCTGCTCAAAACCGAAAAGTCGGTTCTCGAGCAGTTGGTCATTTTCAAACCCATCCATCTGCATATAGTAACGGGCGGCGTTGACCATCGCCTGGGATGGCACCAGCCCGACAATCTCGGAGTGGTGGATGCCCACGCCATAGCGCTCCGCTTCGCGCCGGACGAACTCTGTCACCTGCGCCATCGGCGAGCGGTGGAAATTGGTCAGGTTCATCGA
>CAYUGV010000079.1:4224-6354 GCA_964444335.1 uncultured Anaerolineaceae bacterium
ACGCATTCCTGCATGGTCACGCCCGCAATCGGCACAAACGGCACCACGTCCGTCGCCCCCATGCGCGGGTGCTCCCCCTGGTGATGGTTGAGGTCGATCAGCTCCGCGGCTTTGGCAATCCCGAGGTAAGCCGCTTCTTCCACTGCTTCCGGCGTGCCGACAAACGTCAACACGGTGCGGTTATGGTCTTTGTCAGAGTGCCTGTCCAACACCCGTACCCCACTCACGCTCGCGACTGCGGCGATAATCGTGTCAACCACTTCCGGGCGGCGGGCTTCTGAAAAGTTAGGGATACATTCAACAATTTTAGTGGGCATGGCTTCTCCTTCGGTAGCAATGCTTTATTATAACAACCTCCGCCAGTGTTGACCAAAAACCGGAAGGTGTCTGTGTTTCTCCAAAAATATGATGTTGTAAATGGCTAATATTTGGATATGACTCTCAGAATATCTGTAAAACTGCTTGACATTAGTTTATAAAAGTTGTAATATGTATATATAAATTTACATATTACTGGAGGCACAATGTCCAACTTACCAATTCGTTGTCCAGTCTGTCAAGGTCCTATGAACGTGCTGGTCTATTACTGCCCTGAGTGCGATATTACCGTCGAGGGTGAGTTTGTCCCTGAGGCGGATCCGCTCCACAGGCTCAGCGATGAACAGCGCAATTTCCTCCTCACCTTCGTCACTTGCGAAGGTAAACTCAATCGCATGGAAGAAGTCTATGGGCTTTCCTACCCAACCCTCAGGAACCGTTTGCTGGAACTGATCCAGGCTCTGGATTACACACCGAGACACAAGTAAAGATTTTATCGTCTGTACAAATTAGCGGCTGCCTCAGCCGCTTTTTTTGTTTTTTTCGGGCTTAACGAAAAGGCTGGTCAAAATTCGACCAGCCTTTTTCTTTATCTCAAACCGTATCGGTTTAGTACATCCCACCGCCCTGGGGCATGGCCGGAGCCGCGCCTTCGGGAGCGGGGATATCGGTGATCAAAGCCTCGGTGGTGAGGATCATGGCAGCGATGGAAGCTGCGTTCTCGAGCGCGCCGCGGGTAACTTTGGCGGGGTCGATCACGCCGAGCTGGACCATGTCGCCATACTCTTCGGTCAGAACGTTGAAGCCGATGTGGCGGTTGTTCTCGTTAGCCTGGCGCTGGCGGACGTTTTCCACGACCACAGAGCCATCCTTGCCGGCATTCTCGACGATTTTCTTCATCGGAACGGTCAGGGCATTGCGAACGATGTTGATACCGATCTGGGCATCTTCCTGTTCGAGTTTCAGGTCCTTGAGCGCGTCGACTGCGTTCACGAGCGCAACGCCGCCGCCGGGCACGATACCTTCTTCAACTGCTGCGCGGGTCGCGGAGAGCGCGTCTTCCACGCGGTGTTTCTTTTCTTTCAGCTCGGTCTCGGTCGCTGCGCCAACACGGATGATGGCAACGCCGCCGGAGAGTTTCGCCAGGCGTTCCTGGAGTTTTTCGCGGTCGTAATCGCTGGTGGTGTTGTCGATCTCAACCCGGATCTGCTCAATGCGACCCTTGATGGCATTGGTATCGCCCTTGCCGCCCACGATGGTGGTGTTGTCTTTGTCGATGGTGATTTTCTCAGCGCGGCCGAGGTCTTCGATGGTCGCGTTTTCCAGCTTGCGGCCGGTCTCTTCAGAGATGACGGAAGCGTCGGTCAGGATTGCGATGTCCTGCAGCATAGCCTTGCGGCGATCGCCAAAGCCGGGGGCTTTGACTGCCACGACGTTCAAAACGCCGCGGATCTTGTTCAAAACGAGCGCTGCGATTGCTTCGCCGTCCACGTCTTCAGCGATGATGACGATGTCGCGCTTGCCGACCTGGACCATCTTCTCGAGCAGGGGCACGATGTCGTTGGCTGCGGAGATCTTCTTGTCGTAGATCAGGATGTAAGGATCTTTGATCTCAGCCTGCATGTGCTCGGCGTCGGTCACGAAATAGGGGCTGATGTAGCCGCGGTCGAACTGCATACCTTCCACGTACTCGGTCTCGAATTCGAGCGCCTTGGATTCCTCAACGGTGATGACGCCGTCTTTGCCGACTTTGTCCATCACGTCCGCGATCAACGAGCCGATCTGCTCGTCCTGGGCGGAGATGGTGGCAAC
>CAYUGV010000080.1:0-2561 GCA_964444335.1 uncultured Anaerolineaceae bacterium
TTTTTCGTTAATGTGGACCGAATAGTTTATTGACCGTAAATCAACGAGTAACGGTTGAATATCTCTACAATGTTGCGGATGTACACTCTTGTTTCCTGGTATCGGATAGTGTTTAGGAACACATCCGGGTCATCACCCGTCAAGGCGACCCAACTCATCACATTTCCTGGACCAGCGTTGTAAGCTGCCAGAGCCTGGTAATCATCACCCTCAAATACATACAACATCCTGGCCAGGTAGTTGCTTCCAAGTTCAAGGTTGTAGTAGGGCACATCCAGGTCTGAAGCTTCAAAAGTTGACAAAAATCCAGTTTCTGTGGCTATCTGCTCGGCGGTGGCGGGCATCAGCTGCATGATGCCACGCGCGCCAGCCCCCGAAGCAGCCTGCGCGCCAAAGTGACTCTCCTGGTAGATCACGCTCAACAGTAATAATTCAGAAAGGTTGTACTTTTCCGAGGCAGCCTGGATCCAGGGCAAGTAATACGCGCCATATTCAATGTAGGTGAAATAGGGCGGATAAGCTGCTGAAAAAGGCGTGTCCGCGTACCCGGAAAGTTTGGCGATGATCTTGCTGGCTTCCAGAGCGGAACGGTAATAACCCTTATCAAGGAAAACTTTGATCAGTCGGAAAACATCCAGCGCGTCATCTTGATTTTCAGTAAGGAGAGCACTGAATTCAGTCGATGCCTTGTCATAAAGTCCAAGCCGGTCAAACTCCATCGCCCGGATAAATCCGGGGTGGTTGAAAAGCTCTGAAGAGTAATCGAGATTGGTGCTCATGGGGAGGTTGAACGCAGTTTTTAACCACTCTCCTGCAGGGATGCGCAGATCAGGCAAGTTAACTGCCAAATTGTATCGCGCTGGCTCCTGGAACGGCGTTCGGTTCTCAAGTAACTCAGCTGCCCGAATGCCGTAATACCCGTAAGTCGCCTGGTTCATCGCAGCTTGCCAGTTGAGCCTGGCTTCGTCGTCCTTGCCTTGTGCCTGGCTAATTTTGCCCAACCAAAAGTATGCAGCCGAAAGTTCGAAAGGCTCAGCGCTCATGGGAATGATGCGGTTGAAGTTCTCAGCTGCTTTATCGTATTGACCCAATTCAAAATAGACCGAACCTCCAAAGAATAAACCATTGAAGGCTTTCTCTGAGGTCGGGAACTCAAGCGCGATGCGCGTCCAGGACTCTGCCGCGGCTTGTTTCTGGTTATCAAAGAGTTGGTAACTTGCGGCAGTATCAAGTAGATCCGGAGCCTCAGCCGCGGAATGAAGTTCTGCCACAAGGTTCAGGGCTGTGTCAATTGCCAGTTGGATTTGCCCCAGGTAACGGTTTTGGGTTTCAATGATCGCCTGGATTGCATCCATCCGATATGTACTGGCTGGGTAGGTGCTGATCAGTCCGCTCCAAAGTTCAATTGCTGCCTTATCCTCAGGCGTTCCGCCCGAAAAATTCGCCTGCGTGCGCTCATTCGACTCAAAACCCGCCAACACCAACCCCTGCGCCCTTGTCGCCAGCCCTTTGTAGTAGAGCGCTTTGTCAACATCCACGTTGTTGTTGGCAATATATCGGTCAAACGCCTCAATGGCGAGCGGATATTGACCGATGTAATAATTGATTAATCCCCGCTGAAGCTCATTCACTTCCTGATTCGCATCCAACAATGCCAACAGGGCAGAGTAGCTGTCGTAGGCATAAGGGAAATTGTTGACCGCATCCTGGTAATATGTGTTTGCTTCTTCGGTCTGTCCAATGCTGGTAAGCAGGCGTCCGATCAACAGGTCCATCTGGGCTTTCGTATAATCGCTGGTAGTTCGAAAATAGATCTCTTTGTAGATATCAATCGCTGCCTGGCTTTCACCCAGGTTAACATAACCTTCCGCCACCTTTTGGGCGAGGCTGAGATTATCGGTTGGAGGAGCTGCCAGGTAGGCGGTTTTATACGCTTCAAAAGCTGCCTCAGCCTGGCCATCTTTGAGCAGTAAGTCACCGATTTTCTCGTAGACAACGTTATCGATCACGCCTGCCCGAGCTGTGGAATAAGCCTGGAATTCAGCCAGTGCCTCATCCTTATGATCTTCCGCGAGGGCGACTTCACCAAGAATATAATGTGCCCTGGCAGCAGGGAGTGTTGCAGGGTATTTATTGATCAGATCATTAAGCATGCGGTTGGACTGAAAATAGTCTTCCTGTTTGTAAAAGGTCAAAGCCTGTCCAAAGAGTGCTGCGGCTCTGAACTCGTTCGTCTCTTGAGGCAGAGTTCCGCTGTATAGCTTGTACGCTTCGCGGTAGTCGCCGAACGCCAGCGCCAGGTCGGCATCCGTAAGCGTTGCCTCGGGAGCAGGCACGACTTCGACAACTACTGTGGGAGTGATGGTTTGATCTGGAACGGTTAGGGTTGCTGTAGGAACAATAGTCTCAGTGGGTGATGGCGGTGTTTGGATCGGACCACAGCCACTGACGAGCATAATACTGACAATTACTATTAGAAACGACCAACGGGAGGCAGATCTCATCATCCCTGACTTATAAACCAAAGGAAAGGGCTTGTCAAATAGCCTGCGCGGTAAAAA
>CAYUGV010000080.1:2661-6297 GCA_964444335.1 uncultured Anaerolineaceae bacterium
TGCGCGGTAAAAAATTGGGCAAGCAAGCTGATAATTGGGTTTCTTTGCTCACTATTACCCTGGAAAATGAAGCGATGGATATAATCACTGAAAAGAAACCCGGAGGTTCGGATGAAGAGTTGGCAGCGTTATTTTGAAGTCATGCAGGGAGTCGTTGAAAGCGTCCTCAAGACGCAAGAAGATTACATGACCAAAGCGGCGGAGGTCCTGACAAACACAACCAAAAACGATGGGATCATCCACCTGTTTGGTTCTGGTCACTCCAGCCTGATTGCTGAAGATGTGTTTTGGCGGGCAGCGACATTGGCTAATGTTCACGCCATATTCGAATCAGCAGTAGCAGGGATCAATGAAGTTACCAAGACCAGCAAAATCGAGAAACTTGAGGGAATCGGAAAAGTGATCGTGGAGTACAACCGTGTGGTTCCGCCAGACGCAATCATTTGCATTTCCAACTCAGGCAATAACGCCGCCACGGTGGATGTGGCTCTGGCGGCAAAGGAACGGGGAGTGCCAGTGATCGCGATCACGAATGTGACGTATGCTGACCAACTCACCACCCATCACAGCAGCGGAAAGAAGCTTAAAGACATCGCAGATGTGGTTATCGATAACTGCTCACTCTACGGAGACGCGGCTGTAGAACTGCCAGGGTTTCCTCAGATGGTGGGAGCCACCTCCACCATACCGGTTGCTTTTATCGTGTCTGCTTTGCTGGTTCAAACCTGCGAGAACCTTCTTGAATTGGGAATCCAGCCTGACGTTTACTATAACGGGCACCTGGCGTATGAGGATCCCAACATCAAACTGCACAATGACGCCCTGGTGGACAAGTACTTCTACCGAATTCGCAATTTGTAGGACAAAAAAACTGCTCTGATTTCGGAGCAGTTTTTGTACATTTTATTCAGCGTCAATTAATCCTCGTACTTGCTTAACGCGGGTGGGATGGTTGTACGCATCAAGTCAAAGGTTTTGCGAAAGACTGCCAGTTTTTCTTCATCTGTGCCCAAAAAAGCGGCAGGATCTTCGAACCCGATGTGGATCTTCTCACCCTGTTTGAGCCAAAGCGGACAAGTTTCATTTGCATGGTCACAGACGGTGACAACCAGGTCGAAGACCTGATCAGCAAACTCTTCAACCGATTTGGAGCGTCCCTGGTGATAGATATCAGCCTCTTCTATGACTTGCTGAGCAAAGGGATTAACCGTCCCAGTGGGTTCGGTGCCGGCACTGAAGGCGACCCATTTGTCCCAACAGTCGTTGTTGACAATCGCCTCAGCCATTTGGCTACGGGCGGAATTGCCTGTGCAGAGGAAAAGCACCCTTCTTCTGCCTTTGAGCTCATCATCATCCGCGTCGAGCGGTTCGATGTGCGGCGCGACCGCAGCATTTTCATCTTCAACGAGGATCTCATCCGAGAACTCGCCTTCTTCCATGGCTGCCAAAAGCGTTCTGGCCTTCTCCACATCTTCAGGTGGGACCTTAATGCCAACCGAACCAAGATCCCCAACGGTAAAGCTGTAGATCAGCCCAAGCGTGTCCTGATCGATGTATACTGGGATGCCCTGCGCTTCAAGAAAGGCCTTGATCGTTTCAGCATCCAATCGACCGTGGGCACTGTAGACAGTTACGTAGGAGTCCAAACCTTCGTGTGCCATTAGAAACTCCAGTCTTCGGTACAGCGCTTCCAATCGACCAGTTCTTCGGGTTTGAACCAAAGAGCGATCTCGAGTTCAGCGTTTTCAGGAGAATCAGAAGCATGGGTAAGGTTTTTCTGGTTTTGAATGCCATAATCAGCGCGGATGGAGCCCGGGTCAGCCTCGGTGCCGCGGGTCTTTCCCATCGTCTGGCGGATAGCGGTGATCGCGTCCGGTCCTGTCCATACCATCGCCATGACGGGGGAGGAGGTGATGAAGGTAATCAAACCATCAAAGAAAGGTTTACCAGTATGAACAGCATAATGCTGCCTGGCCAGTTCCGGGCTGACCTGCAGGAATTTAGCAGCCACAAGCCGCAGCCCACGGTTTTCAAGCCTGGTTATGATCTCGCCGATCAACCCTCGCTGCACACCATCTGGTTTTACCAACACTAATGAACGTTCCATTCCAAACTCCATTCAGAGATTTTGCTAGAGCGATGAACTATTGAGTTCATCATAGATCTCCCAAAGGTCACCCGCTTCTGAGGAGAGCGTTAATTGGGAGCGTAAGGTTTTCCTTGCTGCTTCGGCCAGAACAGGGTCGGTTTTGTTTTCACGGATCATTGCAAGGGCTTCTGCGCGTTTGCCATTTTTTAGCAAATCGCGGACCTCCAGCCTGAAAGCTTCAGTCGGATCAACAGACACCTCTACTGCGGGTAAGGTTTCATTGACCTTAACTGGAGTTTCTTCCACTATATCTGTGTTTACTTCAGCGATTTCTGCCACAGGCTCAAGCTCCAGTGGTTCCTGTTCCTGGAAGTCAGACAATTCCTGCCATTCATACTCGCCGGGTGTCACAGGGGGCGTGAAAGCCTGCTCTTCTTCCATTTCCTCAAAGAAAGGAGTCTGGAAGTCCGGCATCGCATCGGGCAGGGTTTCCTCAGCTGTCTGTTCAGGGCTTGACGCAAACTTCACTAGCCACTCAGGCAGTTGGGTTTGTGGGGCATCAGGGGTCACCTTCACAGGTTGCGTACCCTCTTCAGGGGAATGCGCTGGTGTGGAACTGTTAACTACAACAGGCTGCGTGATTTCTTTTTCTTGCTCAGACACAGCTAATCTCCAAGGTAATCGCGCAGTTTGCGCCTTACGCTGGGGTGGCGCAGGCGAGTCAAGGCCTGGGCTTCAATCTGGCGTACGCGTTCACGGGTTACGCCCATTTTGCGCCCAACTTCTTCAAGGGTGTACGCCTGACCATCCAGCAAGCCGTAACGCAACTGCAAAATGCGCACTTCACGGGGAGGGAGGGAGTCCAACACTTCCACAAGGTGCTCGCGCAGAAGGTTAAAGGTAGCAGTCTCATCCGGAGGTGGCGCTTCGTCGTCCTCAATAAAGTCGCCAAGTACGGAATCCTCTTCATCATCGGTTGGTGTTTCCAGCGAAAGCGGTCGGCGGGCAACCTGGATCATGTTCTCAACCTTTTTCGGCAGCACTTCGAGAGTCTCGGCCAATTCTTCAACCGATGGCTCCCGCCCTAATTTTTGAGTGAGCTGATGCTGGACACGCAAAAGCTTGTTAATTTGGTCTCCCATGTGCACAGGCACCCGGATCGTCCTGCCCTGGTCGGCGATCGCGCGGGTTACGGCCTGGCGGATCCACCAGGTGGCGTAGGTGCTGAATTTGTGCCCGCGTTGGTATTCAAACTTCTTGGTGGCACGGATCAAACCGATGTTACCCTCCTGGATCAGGTCCAGGAATGGAACGCCACGTCCCATGTATTTCTTGGCGACGCTGATCACCAGGCGGGAATTGGCAGTGATCAGGTGATCTCGAGCGTTTGTGCCATCTTCAATTAGACGCCGAAGTTCCATGCGCCGTTTGTTGCTTAGATTCCCTTGGGCGAGCTCAGCCCTTGCCATCCGGCCTTGCTCAATCCTTTGTGCCAGGATGACCTCTTCCTCGATGTCATTCAGCAGTGGCACACGGCTGACCTCTTT
>CAYUGV010000081.1:0-6243 GCA_964444335.1 uncultured Anaerolineaceae bacterium
TTGCCATCAAATCGCAGCCTTTATTCAGATAGGCAATAAAGAAGGCTGCGAATGGCACGAAGATTGGATTGTTTTTGGCCAAAATTGCAATCGTTATGCCAAGCCAGCCATAGCCCGGGAGTTCGCGCCATAAGAAGGTACTGAACCGTCCGAGGACCTCAATACTGCCGCCCATACCCGAGAGCATGCCGCCGATTACCTGGGAAAGAACGATCACCGCACCCACCTGCATGCCTGAATACTGCGCAAAGGACTGGTTGATACCGATCATGCGGATGGCATAACCCCACTTGGTGCGGTACATGAAGAGGGCGATGATGACTACAAAAATAAGCGCGACCACGAACCCCCAGGTGAGCTTGGTGCCGTTAGCAACAATTTCGGGAATTTTCGCTGTCTCCAGGAAGGGGAACGTTTGGGTGGCACCCTTGCTGCGATCCGCAAAAACGAAGTTGAGGAAGTGCAGAATGACGAACATGACGACATAGTTCATCATCAGAGAAGTCACCATCTCGCTTGCCCCCAGTTTCACTTTAAGAACCGCTGGTATGAGCATGATCAGCCCACCGGCAAGCCCTCCTGCCAAAACGCACACCACCTGGTGCAGACCGGTATTAAGTTTGAGGTAGATACCGAGCAAAGCGCCTACGAAGCCGCCAAGCATGATGGCGCCTTCACCTGCCAGGTTGAATTGGTTAGCCGAGAACATGACGCATACCGCCAGACCCGAAAAGATGGTTGGGATCATAGCGGCTAAAATCGTCAGGAAACTGGTGGTATTAAACACGTTGCCCGTGGCTTTGAAACTGACCACCGGTCCCAGGAGTAAGTATTTCAGTGCAGTTAACGGTTCTTCAGAAGAGATAAAGATGAAAATTGCAGCAACTGCCAGTGCTAACAGAATGGCTGCCAGTCCGCGAAGTAAGTTAAACAGTATCAATCTTCTATCACTCATAGCTCACCTTTGCGATTTCTTCTTCGGTTTGGTGTTTCAAACCGAGCATGTACTCGCCCATGGTTACATCATCCAATTGGCTTGAGTCTTCAAAATACGCCACGATCTTTCCACCATACATGACGATGAGGCTGTCGCTAAGTTCAATGACCTCGTTCAGATCAGCAGAAACCAAAAGCACCGCTGTTCCGCCGCGGCTCAGTTCGACAATCTCGTTTCGAATGAATTCAGTCGCGCCAACATCAATACCGCGCGTTGGCTGATCGGCGATCAACAGGGTTGGTTTGCTCGAAAGCTCACGCGCAACCACAACCTTTTGAATGTTTCCGCCGGAAAGCATCTTGACTTGCTGTTTGAAGGACTTTGCCAGGATGCGATAATCAACGATCAGGTTTTGGCTTTCATGGTGAATCTCACGCATGTTAAACAGCGGACCCTTATTGAAGCGTTTAGTGCCAAACCGATCCGAAATGACATTCTCTTCGATGGTGGCGATATCAGCAATACCGTAAGTCATGCGGTCTTCAGGCACCAGGGAAACCCCGCGATTGCGGATCTTGTCCTGCGAGAGATTGACAATCGAATCACCACAGACAGTTACCGTGCCGGCATCTGGTACGTTGAGATTAAAGAGCATCTCAACTAATTCCCGTTGCCCATTGCCTTCCACACCAGCAATCCCCAAGATCTCACCTTTGCGCACCGAGAACGACACTTTATCGAGCATCTTTTTGTTCCAACGGTTCGTGTATTCCAAATCGCGCACTTTGAGCACGGTTTCGGTGGGCTGGGATTTGTCTTTGACAACCTTGAGCACCACATCACGTCCGACCATCAGTCTGGAGATCTCACTTTCACTGATGTCAGCCGTGTTATAAACTCCCATCGACCTGCCGCCGCGCATGATCGTAAGCCTGTCAGTAATCTGTTTAATTTCCTTGAGCTTATGAGAAATGAAAACAATTGTGAAGCCTTGATCTTTTAGGGCAACCAGTTCTTTAAACAATTCTGACGTCTCTTGCGTGGTCAGGACAGCAGTTGGTTCATCCAGGATGAGGATCTTGGCGCCACGTACGAGGGCTTTGAGAATTTCCACCTTTTGCTTCATCCCAACCGGGATGTCCATCACTTTGGCGTTAGGATCAATCCGCAGGTTATATCGGGCTGCGTTCTCCTCAGCGATTTGGACCGCCTTCTTATAATCAACAAGCAAGCGGGATTTGTTGGTGGGCGCCATGCCTAAGACGATATTTTCAGCAACAGTCAGGCTGGGAACCAGCATGAAATGTTGGTGAACCATGCCAATGCCGAGGGAAATGGCTTTACTGGGGGATGTAATTGCCACTGGCTGACCATTAATCAGGATCTCACCGCTGGTAGGTTGCTCCAGGCCAAAGAGGATCTTCATCAGCGTTGACTTGCCCGCGCCGTTTTCTCCCATGATGGCATGGATTTCACCTCTTCTTAAGAGAAAATCCACATCTTTGTTGGCAGCAATTCCATTGGGATATACCTTACTGATCCCTCTCATCTGGACAACAAAATCTTCTTGTTCCACAATTTCTTTTTGTTCAACAATAACTTCTTGTTCCATAGGTGGGTATCCTTATTGGAGCTATTAAGACTCGAGGGGAGCTAGGTGACCAGCTCCCCTCGATTGAAGACTTAGAACATGACGCTCTCAGACAAGATTATGGTTGGAGAGAATCTCTCAGTGTCACTACTGCATTGGTGGTGTCACCAATGGCGGTTGGGACAACAATCTTGCCAGCGACAATGTCAGCCTGGGCCGCGAGAACTGCATCCTGGACGGCCTTGGGAGCTACCTTGGCAAAGTTTTTGTCAATCACGATACCCACGCCACCTTCAGAAATACCGAGGCGAACTTCCTTGCCCCAATAGGTGCGGCCGGCGTCCCACTCGTCAAACAGCCAGATGATCGATTTGCCAACATTCTTCAGACCGGAGGTCAGAGTGATCGCAGCCTGATCAGCGGGAAGGGTCAGTTCCTGGTCGGAGTCGACGCCAATGAACCAGGCTTTGCCAGATTCAAGTGCGGCTTCAGCAGCGCCGTTACCGGAAAGACCGGCGACACCCCAGAGGATATCGGCATTCTTATCGTTGATCATCGAAAGGCCCATTTCCTTGGCGGTGGCGGTGTCGACATAGCTGTTAACGTAGCGGGTGTCCACTTTGATTTCGGGGTTGGCAGCTTGTGCACCAAGCAGGAATCCATAAAGGAAGTCGTTAATGACGGGGCTGTCAATGCCGCCGACGAAACCAACAACAGCTTCAGGGTTGATATTCGGGACACTGGTTTCGGTGGTCATTTTGGCAGCAAAGGTGCCGATGAGATAACCCATGTCATTCTGCTTGTAGGTGATATTGACAACGTTCTGGTTGACGCCAACATAGGTGTTGTCATCATAGATCAGGAACTTCTGATTGGGATAGGTGGTGGCAGCTTCTTTCAGGTAATCAGGCATCTGGTAGGTGCCGCAGATTACGAGATCGTACTCACCACTGCTGGCAACTTCGTTCAGGGTCTCAAGCCATTTTGGCTGATCCTGATCGGTGCCGCCCATTTCAATGGACTTGTAGGTGATGCGTCCAGCTTCGGCCAAGGCCTTCAGACCGGATTCAGCAGCATCAAAGAATGATTTGTCACCAAGGTTACCGTTCACCAGGTTGACGACGTTATAAACCTTTCCCTCTGGTTCCGCGGGTTCGGCTGGTGCCTCAGGTTCCGCTGGTGTTTGCCCGCAGCCAACCATGGACACAGCCATGATCGCGACGAGCATGAACAATAGAAATTTCTTCATTTTTCTCTCCTTCTTGGGGTGTGGTAGCAAAAGTCTTGCATACTAAGATTCTATGCGCAGACACCATTACTGTCAATATGGTGATTTGGCATATCACATTTGTATAGAAAAATAACAAACTCTGAGGAGTGTCTCAATCTACGTTCTAAAGCCGGATTGGCCTTCTTAACTACGCACCTCAGAGTGCACATTAGAAAAGTCCAATCTGCTTGTACAGGCGTTTGAGAAAAAAAGTTCAAGAGGTCGGCTCAATGCAGACCTCTTTTAATCACCAATGCCGGGGTTTAGCGGAGCAAAATCGGCAGATAGACGGAGTTAGTGTAGAACGGCTGCCATACGTCCACGCTGCCATTAGCAATTCCAGCAGCGACATTCGCCAGGTAATTAATGACATCAGGCGGAATAACTGACTCGGTTTCATGGAAAGGCGCCAGTCCGACGCCGCCGTTCTCAACGTTATAGACAAATGTTCCGGAGGTGAAGGTGTCGTTCACATGTGCCACGATCGTTTCATAAACCGCATTGTCCACACGCTTGAGGATGCTGGTCAGAAGATATTCAGCCCCAGGTACTGCGCCACTTTCGAAGACCGTATAGTAGGCGTCCACATCCACTCCGACGGAAAACTTACTTTGAAGCCCGGCCCGCTTGATGGCACCATTTCCGGTTATTCCACCAACCCCCAGGATGACGTCCGCGCCGCGGTCAATCTGGGATTGGGCCATGTTAGCGCCAAGCGCTTCGTCGCCAAAACTGTTGGCATACTCAAGCATGGAATAAACAGAATGATTTGCCCATTGTGCCCCATAGACATAAGGCAAGGCGAAGTCATTCACCGGAGGGATGGACATGCCGGCGACGATGCCAATTTTATCGGTTTCTGTCATGAGACCTGCCAGCGTGCCTGCCAGGTAAGAGGCTTCATCAACCGAGAAATGCATTCCACGCAGGTTTGCCGGGTAGCTTGGATCATCCCAGGTCATATCCACAATCGCGAAATGGACGCTGGGATTATTTACTGCGGCGTTCATGGTGGGATTGCCCATCATAAAGCCAACTGTGATGCAAAGGGAGTTTCCCGCAGCAATACATTGTGCAATGGCTGCAACATAGTCAGCTTCTGTATTCCCCGCAGGTGGAAAGACAGTTCCATCTACCAGGTTCTCAGTTGTTGCCCGCTCAAGCCCTTCGTAAGCCATTTGGTTAAACCCATTGTCATCAATAGGTCCATCCGGGATCAAACCCACCATCGGGAGGGTCATTACAGCGGACACTTGTGAGTTCAAATTGGAAGTGAAAAGGAAAATGATTAGAACTGAAAAGATCACAAGCCTCAAACAGGCTTTTGGGGACGATCGCCTGGCGTTCATAACGACTCCTTGTGAATATTCGATATGTTGGTAATTGGATTTTCAGGAGATGGGCCGCCTTTTTAGTCCATCTATATAAATATTTTCGCACTTATTCGTGTATTGTCAATAGATATTAGCATGTGTGAAACCATGATTTGGGATGGGGACTTGGGCAGTTGAGGTTTCTTCCCTGGGTTTCATTTTTGGCATGTTATAATGCCGGGAGGTAAGCATCCAATGTCCCATACATCCCACGGAAAAGCCATTCTATTAGCCCTGTTTGTGACCATGCTCTGGTCCAGTTCCATCATCTTAATCAAGAAGTATCTGGTGGACGTACCACCGCTGGCTTTTACAGGCATCCGCTACATGCTGGCGTTCCTGATCCTTCTGCCGGGCTTACTCAAACGCAGAGCTGAGGTGAAGCAGCTGAGCAATTTTGACTGGCGTTACCTGTTAATCCTGGGGTTGGTTTACTACACGATCACGCAAGGCGGATCGTTTTTAGCCCTGGTGCACCTGGACGCGATCACCATGAGCCTGCTTCTGAGCTTCACGGGTCCGTTGGTGGCGGTGTTGGGGTTGATCTTCCTGAAGGAACGTGTTTCCCGGCTGCAGTGGATTGGGATGGCGATCTTCCTTGCCGGTGTGTTGATTTACTTCCTGCCGGTGACGACCATGCCAAAGAGCGTGCTCGGGTTGGGATATGCGCTCGTTACGATGATTGCCAATTCAGTTTCCTCAGTGATGGGAAGAGGGGTCAATCGCGATCAACGCATGGATCCAATGGTGGTGACGGGCATCAGCATGGGCATCGGCGCGGTGGTGCTGCTGGGTGGGGTGGTGATTTTTCAGGGGTGGCCGACGCTTGACCTGATGGATTGGCTGCTGCTGCTGTTGATCGCGGGTCTTAACACTGCTCTGGCCTTCTGGATTTGGAACCACACCTTGCAATCGCTGACAGCGATGGAATCGAGCATGATCAATAATTCCATGCTGATCCAGATCACGCTCCTGGCTTGGATCTTCCTGGGGGAAAGTGTTTCAGCGATTGGACTTATTGGTTTGGTTATCGCGGTGGTTGGGCTGTTCCTGGTGAACTGGCAGCCAGCGA
>CAYUGV010000082.1:0-6169 GCA_964444335.1 uncultured Anaerolineaceae bacterium
GCTGGCGGCAATGGCCGGCACACACCGACATTTTGGGTCATTCTCCCAACCAGCAAGGTTTTCAGCCGCTGGGCGCAACGCTGGCCCAGAAGAACTTGGCACAATCCTTTGTTTTTCAGGATGCTGTCAAATTGGCTTCGGTCAGTGTACGGATCAGGAAAATTGGTAATCCGCTCGATCAAATCCGCTTGCAATTGCATACTGACGCACTTGGGCAGCCTTCCGGAACAGTTCGGGCTGAGGCGGTCCTTGCAGCAAGCGCTGTTTCTGCTGACAGCTACGCCTGGGTGAACCTGTGGTTTACCAGCCCGTGCGCCGTTGCGGCTGGGGAGCGCCTCTGGCTGGTGGTGGCGCGCGATGGGGCGGTGAGCTCAACTGCGTATTTCAGCCTTGCTGTGGATGAGAACCTGGGTTTTGCGGATGGCAAATTGCTGCTCCTGGATGCTTCGCTCAACCAGTGGAGGGTGCGCACGCCGGATGCGGACCTGCTCTTCAAGTTGAATTCGCTGAGCAACTCGGTTGACTTGATGGACCAGATCATCCAGAAGTCTGGTAGTTTCAGCGGTTTTACTTATGAGGCTGGGGAGGGGATGAACCTGCCTTACGTCAGCGCGACAGGTACAGATTGCCACTCTGCATTTCTGGATCTGCTGGGTATGGGGACGCCTGAAATGACCAACCTCCTTGTGGAAGTTAGTCCAAAGCTTTGCCTGCGAGTTTTCCCCCAACCAAAGCCAGGAAGCGCAAGGTTTTGGCTTGGTAGAGATGGTCGCATAAAGAACGAGGTTGGAAAAGACCTGGAACCTGCCTGGCAGGCGGTTGGGACCTGGCTAAAGTCTGAAACTGGAACCCCTTGTTTTCTTGAAAACCTGCATCTCGATATCTCTGAAGGCAGTTTTCAGCTTTCAAACGGCTATGGCGGATTAACCTTTGACAAATGAAAAGATTAACAGTCAAAAACTCCAGCACCTGATAAAATGATTGTATGATTATTACTTTAACCCCCAACCCCAGCGTCGATAGGACCCTGGTCGTGCATCGTCTCAAGTTTAACGAGATCCTGCGCGCGGAGCCAGCGTTACTAGACTGGGGAGGTAAGGGGCTACTTGTTTCGCGTGGTCTGGTAGCTCTCGGTCAACCAAGCCTGGCGCTCGGTTGGGTGGGAGGGGGAACCGGTAAAACTCTCGAAGACGGCTTGAATAAATTCGGCATCAAAACTGACTTCGTCTGGGTGGATGGAGAAACCCGCACCAACACTGTTATCCAGGAAGAGTCCAATGACTGGTACATGCTGGTCAACGAAACCGGTCCTCACGTCCCGCCTGGTGCGGTAGATGAAATGATCGCGAAAGCGAGCAAGTATGCCAATCCCGGAGATATATGGGTGACAGCCGGTAGCTTGCCCCCGGGAGTGCCCGAGGACTTTTTTGCCAGTTTGATCCGGATGCTGAAAGCAAAAGGCGTGCACGTGGTCTTTGATGCGACAGGTCCTTCTTTTAAACTCGGAGTCAAAGAAGTTCCCTGGATGCTTTACCCCGAAGTGTTTGAGGCGGAGCGCCTGGTAGGCTTTGAAATCCGGAATTTCGACATGGCAAAACGCGCGGCCATGAACTTCTTGCAGCAAAGTATCGAATATGTGGCGTTGATGCTTGAAAATCGCGGTTCACTGCTTTCATCCAGGAGCCAGATGGTGATGGTTTCACCGCTCAAGGTCCCGGTAATGCGCGTGACCGGCGCGAGGAGCGCGTTTTGCGCTGGCCTGGTGGACGGGTTTGCTAGAGGGCTGGACCTGGTGGAAATTGCCAGGCGTGCCTCAGCCTTCCGTGCGACATATGTCTCCCATCTGGACTACGATAATATCCAACAAGAAGATTTTATGGAATTGTTGCCCAAGGTGGAGATCCGTTCCATTCCGATGCTATAACGTATCAACAATTACTTTATTCCAGCCAAAACGTTCCCGACATAGACATCATTGCGATCAGCCGCAAACTCGCCCCGAGCGCGTCCTGTTTGGCGGGCTGGGCCTGTCTTAGGTTCGTCCAGATCTGATCCTGACCCCCAGCATTTTTATCAAGCAATGCCAGTGGTACACAACAACAGAAACTGGCAAGGCGCGAAAAGCCCTCTTCAACATAGCCTTCAAGCGGCTCTGGGGCAGGGAAGGCACGCTTCAGTCGCGAAAAACAAAGATCGGATCTTTCAGCAAAACCATTATCCGGGAGTAATAAACCATCCAGCCCGATTTGCAGCAGGCTCAGAGCCTCTCGTCTGCCGGGCAGCCCCTCGCCTTTTCGTAGTAGAGGGATCAATGCCTGCCAATCCTGCTCACTTTGAGATTTCCAAATATTACCAGGCGTCTGTTGCGCGATGGTCTGGAACAAAATGGGACTGAAAACCAATTCCTGGCCTTCGGGATCCTGTTTGAGGATGTCCAGCAGAGCCTGTGAGCGTTCCTGGAAAATCAGGTCAAGGTCGAAACGCAGCAAGCCGCCCCACTGCTGCCTGGCGGTTAGCAGCGCGCAAAGGATCCAGGCTTCCGCGTGCAGGTCGGGCTCAAGGCGTGGGGAGCTTGGCAGGTCGGGCATGGACAGCCAGCTGCTCAGGGCAGGATGGTCCTGGGCGGGGTGCGCCAGCAGATCCGCCAGCAGGCGCTCGAACCTGCCGCGAGAGTCATCGCCATCCTGCGCCATTTGCACCTGGATGAACAGCGCCAACCCTTCCGCCAGACTCGTGCTGGTCAGCTGGTAGCGCAAGCCGCGTTTGTGGGTCTGCCCGCGCACGAATTCCGTGTTCCCGTCCAATCCCCGCAGCAGGTAATCGGCTTGCCACTCTTTGAATGCCTGCCATAAGGCAACCTGCCTTTCATTGAGCTCTTCAGCTTTGAATGCAACGCTGTAGCTAGCGGTCTGCGGGAAGGGTCTCGCCGCCATGGATGGGCTGACCTGAGCTTGCTCAAGGCGCTTGAGTTGCGTGCGCCTGATCAGGAACAGCACGCCAATGAAAATCAGTACCAAACCGATCAAGCTGAGCAGACCGGTGGCATCCTGTGGGGTGAGGGATTGGAAGTTCATGGCGATGGATCCTTTATCAAATGATACCGTAAATAGTAAACCGTAGGGCGAAATTGAGGGCACCGTGATCGATGTGGGGGATAATTAATTGTGCCCTCCGCCGAGTGGATCTACGTCAGAGTGAGCCCGCGAAAGGCGATTGATTGGCACAGGATTTCAGGCGGTCTCATTCCGACCTACCAACTACACTATCCGCAAAAAAAACAGCCAGCTTCGCCTGGCTGTTTTGTGATGATAATTCTGTCTATCTACTCATCCGATCTACCATAGCACCAGATTTCCTGCCCATCGATGGCTACCGAAATGACGTTGCCTTCCCTGTTAAGCCCTACCTTGTCAAGAACTTCTTCGTGCTGGCTGTAAAGTCTTTTGGCAACCAGCTCGGAAATGGAGGTGGATTGCCAGGGAGCATCCGCGTAACCCTCTTTGAAATTGGCATATCGACAAGCCAATACCAACTGCAACTTTTGCTGTAATTCCGGGTTGAGGTTCGCGTCTTCCATGCTACGGAAAAGGGTCGGGACAGCATCATTGGAAAGACCTTGCACCAAATACGCAGAGTCCAGTTTTTCACCCTGCACAGCCCTCTCCAGGTTTAATCTGGCAATGAGCGCATCTTCGTTGAGCCCCACCATCACAAGCGCGAACGCCAGCAAGCCAAGCACAAGCGCCAGCCCCAACCTCCGGAAGGAGTTGGTCAATTCCATGATGACCAAAGCCAGCAGCAGCAGACCTAAGAAAACCATGAACACATGCGCTGCCAGGCGCAAGCTGGTAAAGCCATACGCCTGCTCGTAAAGGCGCAGACGCTGGAACGCCGAGATCAACATCACTCCGACCTGCGCCAGCAGCAGCCCCGCCATCACCGAAAAAGCACGTTTTTTCGCCTGTGTGCCACGTTTGGTAAAGGAAGCCAGGCCAAAGTACAATACACCGGCAATCAGACCCACGGCTACCAATTCGAAGAAGCCGCGGCGGGCATATTCAGCATACGTAAAACCGTCGATGCTCACGTTGGCCGAGCCAGCGAAGAAATAGCGAAACTGCACCACCAGGAAGAACGCGAACAGCAGGTTGAGACTGATCAGGGCAATACTGGTTTCGGTCATTCCCAAAAATGGCTTGAACAGTGGTTGGTCGGGTTCGATTGCGAGCGTTTTGCCGCTCTTACTGAAGGCGTGCCAGAGCGCGGCGGAGCCGAGCCAGGTGAGCATCAGGATGAACAGGGTATGGGGGATGAAGTTATCAAAAATGTCAAACTTCAGCCAGTCGAAGGCAGAGCCGAGCAGATTAGAGAAGATCGCGTCAGCAGCCGCAAGCAGCAATCCAAAAAGAAGCAGCAGTGGGATCGTGATCAAGACGCCGCGCAGAACTGCCTTGCCATGCCTGGCTTTTTCGGGGCTTTGCTCTTTGCTGTCCTGCGAAAGCTGGAAGCCTTCCAGGATTAAAAGGGGTGTGCCAATCACGCCCGAGGGGATCAGCTTGAAGAGCTCCCCAATCCATTCGCGCAGACGGAACTGCATCCATTGCCCATTCAGCAGGCTGACCGTTACCAGCAGCATACCCAGCCCGCTAAATAGCACGAGCGCGGTTGTCGTGGCGCTGGCGCTGCGAAAGCCCGTCAGCAGCGCGCTGAGGCTGGTCAGGATCATCAGGGTGATGCTCGCACTCGGCAGCTTCTTTCCTTCCAGTCGCGCGATCAAAACAACCGCAGCGAGATACAGGTTGACCGCTACCGCCCAGTGCCAGCCCCACATTTTTTCAAAGAATAGCAGGTCGAGCACCACTGCCGCTGCAAAGGCCACCAACAGGATCAGAAATGGGCGCTTCAGCTTTACTCCCGTCCCCTCTGACTGCTCAACTTTTTCGGGAGGACGAGCAAGTTCTTCCTCCAACTGTTTGTTTTCCGAATTTATGTTTTCCATAACTTCCTTTCTCGGACCCACGATGCCCCTTGTGGGGCGGTGTGGGTCGGGCATTTAGAGGTCATGATAACACCAGTGAGGTGTCTAATTCTCTCAAAAACTATCCGCGAACGCCAAAACCTCGCTTATTTTTCCACAACGTATAAGTCTGCGTAGGCAAGCGAGAAAATGGTTATGCTATACTTAATAAAATATTATTATTGAGGGTACCATGAACAAAGTTATCATCGCAACCGATTCTTCAGCTTACCTGCCGAAAGAATACGTGGACAAGTATCAGATTCCAGTCTTACCGCTGACTGTCAACTGGGAAGGCAAATCTTATTATGATGGAATCGACATCCAGGCAGAGGAGTTTTATCAGCAATTAGGCCAATCCAAGAGTATGGCCACCACAAGCCAGGTAACCGTGGGGCAATTCCTCGAGGTCTTTGGAAAGTTGCTGGATGCTGGCAACCAGGTGCTTTACCTGGGTATCTCCAGCGGTATCTCTGCCACGATCAATTCAGCGCTTCAAGCTAAAGCCGAATTGGGGGATCCCGAAAACCTGATCGTTATGGACTCGCAGTTCGTTTCGATGGCCTTAGGTTTGATGGTTTTGGAGGTCGCGAAAGCGGCTGAGAATGGCGCCAGCCTGCAGGAGTGCTACCAATTAGCCCAGGATGCAGTTGGACGTATTGGCGTCTTTTTCACCGTGGATACGCTCGAATACCTGCATCGCGGTGGGCGCATCAACTCCGCCAAGCGCCTGCTCGGCTCAGCCCTTAACCTGAAACCGATCATGGAGATCCGCGACGGCAAAATCGAGCTGGTCGAGAGCGTGATCTCCCGCAAGAAAGCCCTCAACCGCATGGTGGATCTGATTGAAAAGGGCGTTGATGGCCGCAGCCCTGTCCGCCTGGCACCTTTCCACGCGCTGGCCTTCGATGACATGGTCATCATGGAAAACCTCGCCATAGAGCGCATGCACCCGATCGAGATCATCCGGTCGGAGGTGAGCCCGGTGATCGGCAGCCATGTTGGTCCGGGCACCGTTTCCATGGCTTACATGGTTGGATAATCATAAACAACAAAAAAACTCCTGCACTCGCAGGAGTTTTTTTGTCCCAGTAACAAATTACGGGTTCACCACACGCCCCATGAAAACGATGGTGTTGGTGGTGGTTTCGT
>CAYUGV010000083.1:0-6047 GCA_964444335.1 uncultured Anaerolineaceae bacterium
GTGATCTCATCGACAACCAATTTGGACAAGTTTACACTGACATCCCCTGCAAAGGTCGACTTAAGAATCAACGTACCTCTCGCCCTGGTCAGTGATCGTGATAGCGCAAAACCCTCCGGTGAGCCGGTCACTTCCACGACGATGTCCGCCAGTTCGCCTTTGATATTCTCCGGATAAACCGCCCTGATTCCCCATCCTGCAAGGATGACAGCAGGCTCCGGCCGGCGCACAACGACTTTCAAATCGCAGCCAGTATTTTTCAGCACCTGCGCGATTAAGAGCCCTAACCTGCCTGCGCCTACTACAATCACCCTGTCGCTTGGCTTAACCTGGACCTGGTCCAAAATTCGCAGCGCGGCAGCGGTCGGTTCGGTGAAAACAGCCAACACATCCGAAACTGAATCTGGGACAACAGTCAGGTTTTTGGCTGGCAGTTTGCAGTATTCCGCAAAGACACCGTCATAATCAAAAATGCCCAGGGTCTTCCGCCGCATGCACTGACTTGGTTCCTGGCGCAAACAGCGCTCGCATTTGCCGCAGCTGATGTTGATATCCCCGATCACCCGTTTCCCCCGCAACTCGGGGTGCCCGTTGTCATCCGCAACCAGACCCACAAATTCATGCCCTGGCACGCCTGTAAAGGCGTAATACCCTTTCACCATCTCAAGGTCTGTCGAGCACACGCCAGCCAGCAGGACTTTGATCAGGACCTCATGCGCCTCCAAAGAAGGCAGTGGAAGATCAGAGCGGAGAGTCATCTTTCTGTCTTCGAGCCAGAGACCCTTCATGGTCGTTTGCATCAAAGCGCTCCCTGCCGGCCAAATTGCCGTTCAAGCAAATTGACGCTCAGGTGGATCATGGTTGGCCTGCCGTGCGGGCAGGTACGCGGCGAATGGCTGGATTCCAGGTTCAGCAGCAGGTTGCGCTGCTCCACCTCAGATAAAATCTGCCCGGCTTTGACTGCCATGCGCTTGCAGACCCGCGCCGCTACCCGCGCTTCCACCTCCGCCATCAAGGGCGTTTCGTCTTCCTCAAAGGCATTAACCACCGCCTCAATCGCGAGCCGCGGATCGGTTCTCTCGACTACGATCGGGACTGAACGGACCACAAAGCTGTTAGGTCCAAACTCCTCGATCTCGAAACCCAGGTTGCTCAGAGCTTCTAGCTGTTGTTGAAGGATGCCCGCTTTTTCCGGAGTCAGGTCAATCACGACTGGATCCAACAGAGCCTGCGAAGGTATGCTATTTGCATTAAACTGCGTCATCAGTTGATCGAAAAGCACGCGTTCATGCGCGGCATGCTGGTCGATCAGGTAGAGTCCATCCGGACCTTCGGCAATCAAATATGTGGACGCCACCTGCCCAACCAGGCGCAGCAAAGGCAAATGGCTGCCCGGTAAGGTTGGCTGCGGTTGGGCGGTTTCGAACTGGGAGGTAACTACAGGCTCTCCAATGCCGACTTCTTCATTGGTATCATCCGCAACGCCAAAACTGCCCTGCTGCCAGCTCGGTCCACCCATATCTGGAAGGCTTCTACCCCATAATCGGGTCGCATTCAGATCGGGTATGGGGGTGAAGGCCAGCAATCCCCGCCGGATCGCCCTCTGCACTCCGCTAAAAACCGCATCTTGATCCCTGAAGCGCACTTCCGCCTTGGCAGGATGCACATTCACATCCACCAGCTCAGGAGGAAGGCTGATGAACAAAACCGCGACCGGGTAGCGCCCGACCATCAGCATGGTGTTGTACGCTCGGATCACCGCCGAGGTCAGCATTGGGTCCTGCACCCACCGTCCGTTCACGAACACGGTGATGTCTTTTCGATTCGATCGTGTCAGCGAAAGGCTGCTGATGTACCCTTCCACCTTGAGATGGCGTTCCTCAAAGTTGACTGGCATGAGTTTTCCTGCTTCAGTCGGACCAAACAGCGCCTGCAGGATCTCAAGCCGCTCACTGCTTCCGGTTGTCTGAAAAATGGGCTTATCATCCTGAGTCACAGACCAGCGGATGTGCGGATAGGCCAGCGCGTAGCGCGTTACCAAACCGGTGATGTGCCGATTTTCGGTTGTGTCGGATTTCAGGAATTTGAGCCTGGCGGGAAGGTTGTAAAACAGGTCCTCGACGCTCACGCGCGTACCAGCCGCTGCGGCGATGGTAGTTGTTTCGACATGTTCACCGCCTTCGACGGTCAGTTTTGCCCCAACCGGATTCTCCCTGGTGTTGGTGATCAAGGATAAGCGCGAAACAGACCCGATCGAAGCCAGCGCTTCGCCCCTGAAACCCAGCGTCCGAATATTGAACAGGTCTTCCGCTTTGGTCAACTTGCTGGTGGCATGCCGGCAGACTGCCAGTGTCAGCTCATCCGTAGGGATACCACATCCATCATCCGTCACCTGGATCAGCCGTCTTCCGGCTTGCATCACTTCGATCTCGATTTGATGCGCGCCGGCATCAATCGCGTTCTCCAGCAGCTCTTTCACAACCGATGAGGGTCTGTCCACCACCTCGCCGGCGGCAATTTGAGAAGCGATTGTATCTGGCAGGATTTTGATTGGCATGGGTCCTCTCTTGAGGATTATACCAACCGACACCCCATTCTCCTATTCTTTGCTTATCTTTATCTGCTAAAATTCGCCTATGACAGATTCTGAGAAGATCAAAAGCATCCTGGCAACCTTGCCGGATAAACCAGGCTGTTACCTGATGAAAGATGCGGATGGCACCATCATTTACGTTGGTAAAGCCATCAACCTCAAGAATCGCGTCCGCTCTTACTTTCAGCAATCCTCTGATCACACCTACAAAACCCGCCAGATGGTCCGCAAGATCAGGGACATTGAATGGATCGTGGTTGCTTCGGAGCTCGAAGCGCTGATCCTCGAGATGAACCTGATCAAAGAGCACCGCCCGTTCTACAACGTGCGGTTAAAGGATGACAAACGGTATCCCTACATCAAGGTGCATTGGGCGGACCCTTTCCCCAAACTCTCTGTCACACGAAACATGGTCAACGACGGTTCCCGTTACTTCGGACCGTACACATCGGTTTGGGCAGTACACCAAACGCTCGACATCCTGCGCAAGATCTTCCCCTACCTCACCTGCGCGCGTGAGATCACCGGCAATGACGAACGCGCCTGCCTGTATTACGATATCAAGCTCTGTTCTGCCCCCTGTATCGGTGCGGTCAACCAGGAGGAGTATCGTCAGATGATCGACGACCTGTGCCGCTTCCTCGAAGGGCGCACAGATCCGATCATGAACCGTCTCAAGGAAGCCATGACGCAGGCCTCGGAAAACCTTGATTACGAGAAAGCGGCTGTCTACCGGGATCAGATCCAGGCGATTGACCGGGTGGTGGAACGCCAGAAGATCATCTCTGACGAGCGACAGGACTCCGACGTGATCGCCATGGCGCGCTCCAAGGGCGAAGCCTGTGTGCAAGTGTTCTTTATCCGATCAGGTAAGCTGATCGGGCGGGAATACTTCATCCTCGAAGGTACTGAAGCGGAAGAAAACTCAGAGATCCTGGAGGAGTTCGTCAAGCAGTTCTACTCTCAGGCAGCTTATGTTCCGAACAAAGTCATGCTGCCCCAGGAAGTCGAGGAAGCTCGAATCATCAAAGAATGGCTCAACACCCGCCGCGGTGGTGAGAAGGTTCAACTCACTGTTCCCAAGCGCGGTCAGGGCAAGGAATTGATCCAGATGGCATCCGAAAATGCCCGTGAGACGCTCAAATCCCTCGAAATTCGCTGGAAGGCTGACAAGGACCGCCAACATCAGGCCTTGGGTGAAATTCAAGCGGTTTTGGGCATGGCTGAAATTCCAAACCGGATTGAATGTTACGACATCTCCAACACGCAGGGCACTTCCAGCGTAGGCAGCATGGTGGTTTTTGAGCAGGGTGTGCCAGCCAAAAAGAACTACCGCCGTTTCAATATCAAGACTGTCAACCAACCGGATGACTTCGCTTCGATGCGCGAAGTGCTCAAGCGCCGCCTTTCGCGCTACATCACCGAGCAGCAGGAAAAGGACACGCCAGGTTACAAACCTGATCTTGCCTTTTCTATTTTGCCCGATCTGTTGATCGTGGACGGCGGAAAAGGTCAGCTGCGCCAGGCAATCGAGATTCTTGAGGAATTCGGTTTGCAGGGTGAGTTCACCATCGCGGGACTGGCAAAACAGGAGGAGGAGCTCTTCCTGCCGGGCAAATCGGACTCAGTCCGCCTGGATGATCATTCCCAGGGGTTCTACCTGGTGCAGCGCATTCGGGATGAAGCACATCGCTTTGCTATCACTGCACATCGCAACCAGCGTGGTAAAATCGGACTGGCATCACGGCTGGATGTCATCCCCGGGGTCGGTCCTGCGCGCAGAAAAGAGCTGATCAATCGCTTTGGATCGATCGATGGCATTCTGGCTGCGTCAGTGGAGGAAATCTCGCAAATCAAGTGCATTTCCAAGGAAATGGCCCAGGCAATCAAAGCACAATTGGAGTAATAATGGCAAAAAACACGAATAAAACTGGTCGGACTTACAACATATTGATGGCTGTTTTGGCGATCATTATCGTCCTCGCCATGATCCTTTCAATGATCCGATTTTAGGAGGAATCATGCCCAGATATGAACCTGCAGGTGACGCTTTCCAGCAAGCCAGCAGCAGTTCCAATGTAAAAAACACCTCTGAAGAGCTTGGCGAAACATTTCCGCAATACCTCTCCCAACCGAAACCGGATCTGCTCCAGGTCCAGCTTCCCAATCCAGCACTCTTCACACCCCCTCAGAACGACTTTCAGCAGCTGGTGCTCAACCGCCGCAGCCACCGGCGATACGACACAGAAGCCAGCCTTTCACTAACTGAGTTAGGTTACTTATTGCAAATGACGCAGGGTCTGAGGGACGCTGCTCAACCGCAGAAGCTTACACGGCGTTATGTGGCTTCAGCTGGCTCGCGTCACCCATTCGAGACTTATCTTGCGATCCAGCGGGTCGAAGGGCTGGAACCGGGCATCTATCATTACCTGCCTCAACTTCATACGCTTGAACTCTGGAAACCCGGTTTGGAAGCGCTCCAATCTGCTCATGCCGCCACATTCAACCAGAAGCAGGTCATCAACTCAGCTGTCACCTTCTTTTGGGTCGCTGAGGTTTACCGCACCTCGTGGCGCTACGGCATGCGCGCTTACCGCTATATTTACATGGACGCGGGGCATGTCTGCCAGAATCTTTACCTGGCAGCCGAATCGATCGGCCATGGCGTTTGCGCTATAGCCGCTTTTGACGATGAACTTTCCACAACCGTGTTTGAGCTGGACGGCAAGGAACGCTTCATGGCGTACATGGCATCCGTCGGCAAGAAGCTACCTGCAGCCTGATCATGCCTCTCAAAATCGTTCCTGTTTTGGTCAGTGCGAATAGTGAGTGGAGGGCTGTCGTATCTATTTTGCAGCCTGCTTCAATTCAACAAAGTCTGCCCGGAGCATACTTCCAAACCGAATTAGATGGTCAATCCTGCCTCTTTTTTCACTCCGGCTGGGGTAAAGTCAATACTGCAGCCTCGACCCAATACGTTATTGATCAGTATCACCCCGAAATGATCATCAACATCGGTACCTGCGGTGGATTTTCCGGTTTTTGCAAGGTTGGCGAAACCTTGTTGGTCACAGAGACTCTGATCTACGACATTGTTGAGCGCATGGATGACCCTTCTGCCGCTCTCGCTCACTATACGACCAAGAATGAAACTGATTGGATTACCAGGCCCTTACCTGAAGGCACACGCAATGCCCGGATTGTTTCCGCCGACCAGGATATTGACTTCAGAGCTTTTGACCTTCTTACAAAAACCCATCAAGCCGATGCCGCGGATTGGGAGACAGGCGCGTTTGCCTGGGTGGCGGCGCGCAATCAGACTAAATGGTTGGCTCTGCGAGGGGTATCTGACCTCGTCTCACCCCAGGGATCGGAAACGGACAACGGCGTTGACCTCTGGCGTTCCCGCCTTGATCAACTGATGCGGAAGATACTCGCTGACTTGCCGTTTTAC
>CAYUGV010000084.1:0-6045 GCA_964444335.1 uncultured Anaerolineaceae bacterium
GAGCCTTTGGTCTGCATTTCGTCCAAAACAGCTTGTTCAACCGTTACGATCGGGTCTGGATCGGTCGCTTGCGCGATGCCTTTGGATGTAGCGAAGCTGGAGAAGGAGGTCAGGACGAAAACCAGGACGATAAAAAGACTAAACAGTTTTTTCTTCATGTCAGTTCCTTATATCACTCATATTGGAGAAAACAAAAACAATATATACGACACAGACGACATTATGAATATTCACCTCCGTATTATTCTGCTTTTCAACTATTGGTTTAAAAGGACACGCTCAAAGCGTAAACAAGAAAAATGAATTATGTGGGGTTGGACATTGGGTCTTCCATGACCTGTCTGACGACAATATAGAAACGGTTTGAAAGTTAATGACTGAATAGGGATTCCCCTGTTCGTAGGTTATTATACCTTGACTGGGGTGGTAGTCAAGGCAAATGAGAAAAAAATCACTAATGTGGAAATGGATTGTCAGAAAAAACAAGGCCAGGTTGAGAAGTTGTTCATTACTAAGTAGAAAGTGCCTTGCTAAGTGCTTTTTGTATTGGCGGCTTGGTAGTGCTTAAGGCGTCTTTCAATAAAAAACACGGTAAATAATGGCATTAAGAAAATTAAACGAATTTGTGTAATACTTCTGAAACGATGCAATAATAGGATATTTGATTCCTTTCACTTTATCGTTGACGATCCGGGCCAATTGGTTAACTCGTATAGTAGGAATAACCAAGAAACGACAACAGCTATAATAGACATCATGAACCGTAGAAAACGATCTCCATTGATAATGCTGCTGCTCGTTTTTTTGCTTGTTTCAGCTTGTTCTGTCAAAAATGAAGATCTGCTGATTACCCCAAGTCAGTTGGCTTCAACTGATCTGTCCAGCGCTACTCTGGAAAAATCCGACACCAACTCAATTCCCATCAGCACTCCGAATCCTGCTTCCGAACAAGATTCCGATATTTCTTTTGAAATGGGCTCAGCCAATTTCCGAGAGATTGACAGCATGCCTGTGATCGAAATCCCGGAAGGAAAGGTATGGATTGGCTGTGATGAAACGAACAATGCGGGATTTTCTTGCTTGTCAGATGAACTCCCGCTCCATCAGGTTCATCTCGATACTTATTTTATTGATAAGTATGAAGTGACAAACGCTCAGTACGCTTTGTGCGTGTTGGCTGGAGCTTGCGCGGAACCCACTTATCAGCATTCCTCAACCCGACAGAATTATTACTCTGACCCCGAGTATGCTGATTACCCGCGGGTGGCGGTTTCCTGGTTCGAAGCCAAAAATTACTGCGAATGGGTCGGCGGAAGACTGCCAACCGAAGCAGAATGGGTCCGCGCGGCACGCGGTGATGACAAACGGGTATACCCCTGGGGAAACGAAGTTCCTGATTGCGGCAAAGCCAATACGCTTGATGAAAAGACCGGAAAGCTTTGCCTGGGCGATACAGGGCCAGTTGGCTCATACCCCGAAGGTGCCTCACCTTTTGGGGTGATGGACATGGCGGGCAATGTCTGGGAATGGACTGCAGATTGGTATCACAAGGCATATTATTCAATTAGTCCCGATAACAACCCCCAGGGTCCAGAACAAGGGGGTAAAAAGGTTGTGCATGGTGGTGGATTCGATTATGGATGGAAACTTACACGTATAGCCTACACAACGGATCACGATCCAAGTGAACACAAAATCGGTTTCGGTTTCCGTTGTGCCATGGATGATGGGAATTAATATAATTGGTCATCAGATATTTCGAAATAAGTGGTTTCCTCAAAAAACGAGAAGGCTCAGCCTTCTCGTTTTGAAAATGATTGTTGAACGACCTGTTCGTGATCTGGCTCTTAACCTTTCATAAAGCTTAAGCTGCCATCAATAAGGTCGATCTTGATCGTGTCGCCTTCTTTAAATTCACCGCTCAGGATCTTGAGCGCCAGCGGATCCTGGACCTCGCGCTGGATGGCGCGCTTCAGCGGACGCGCGCCAAATTCAGGGTCGTAGCCAACGTTCGCCAACCATTCGCTTGCGGCAGGGCTGATTTCGAGCTTGAGTCCGCGGTCTGCCAGCAAATTTGAAACATACCGCAGTTGGATGCCTACAATCTCGCCGAGGTTCTCTCGGGTCAGAGGTTTGAAGACCACGATTTCATCCACCCGGTTCAAGAATTCCGGTCGGAAGAAGTTCTTGAGCAGATCCACGATCTCATCACGGGTCACCTGCCTGGGCTGTCCGCTCTCATTATTCATCCAGAGCTGGCTGCCGAGGTTGCTGGTCATGATGATCAGGGTGTTGCGGAAGTCCACCGTGCGCCCCTGTCCATCGGTCATGCGCCCATCATCCAGCACCTGTAAAAGCGCGTTGAAGATCTCGGAATGCGCTTTTTCGATCTCGTCGAACAATACCACGCTATAGGGGCGGCGGCGCACAGCCTCGGTTAACTGGCCGCCTTCCTCGTAACCCACATAGCCCGGAGGCGCGCCAAACAGCCGGCTGATGGTATGGCGCTCCTGGTACTCGCTCATATCGATGCGCACCATGGCGTTTTGGTCGTCAAAAAGGAATTCCGCCAGGGCGCGCGCCAGTTCCGTTTTACCGACGCCGGTCGGACCCAGGAAAATGAAGGAACCAATCGGGCGGTTGGGGTCTTGCATGCCCGAACGCGAGCGGCGCACCGCGTTGGAAACAGCGATAATAGCTTCATCCTGCCCAACAACGCGCTCATGCAAGCGTTCTTCCATGTGCAGCAGCTTCTCCATTTCGCCTTCCAGCAAGCGGTTGACCGGGATGCCAGTCCACTTACCCACCACAGAGGCGATTTCTTCCGCGTCGACCTCTTCCTTTAGCAGAGCGCCATGTTGTTGTTGATTTTGTAGTTTCAGTTCAGTCTCACGGATCTTGTTTTCCAGCTCGCGGATAGTACCATAGCGCAGGCGCGATGCTTTTTCCAGGTCGGCGTTCCTCTCGGCTTGTTCCATTTCTTGCTGAGACTGATCCAGTTTTTCCTTCAGGCTCTTAAAATTCTGGATAGTCTCTTTTTCTGCCTGCCATTGGGCAGTCAGTGCTTTGGATTTTTCACCCAAATCTGCCAGCTCCGCCTCAAGCTTTTCGAGCCGTTCACGAGAAGCCTGGTCTTTTTCCATCTGGAGGGCTTGTTTTTCGATTTCCAGCTGCATGATGTCGCGGTCGACCTCGTCCAGAGCCTGGGGTTTTGAGTCGATCTCCGTGCGCAGGTGGGCTGCGGCTTCATCGATCAGGTCGATGGCCTTGTCCGGCAGTTGGCGGTCGGTGATGTAGCGGTTGCTCAGTGTGGCAGCAGCGATGACCGCAGAATCGGTGATTCGCACGCCGTGGTGAACCTCGTATTTTGATTTCAATCCGCGCAGGATGCTGATGGTGTCTTCCACGCTGGGCTCCACCACGTACACCGGCTGAAAGCGGCGTTCCAGGGCGGCATCCTTCTCGACGTACTTGCGATATTCGTTGGTGGTTGTAGCGCCGATCAGGTGCAGTTCGCCGCGCGCCAGCATCGGTTTGAGGATGTTGCCGGCATCCATAGCGCCTTCTGCTGCGCCCGCGCCAATGACAGTGTGCATTTCATCGATAAACATGATGATCTGTCCATCGGATTCGGTAACTTCTTTTAGGGCAGCTTTGAGACGTTCCTCGAATTCGCCGCGATACTTCGCGCCGGCAACCATGGCTGCCATATCGAGCTGCACAATACGTTTGTTCTTTAGCCCTTCAGGCACGTCGCGGTTCACTATGCGTTGCGCCAGACCTTCAACGATGGCAGTTTTGCCCACGCCAGGCTCGCCGATCAGGGCGGGATTGTTCTTGGTGCGGCGGCTTAGGATCTCGATCGTACGGCGGATCTCCTCGTCGCGCCCGATCACCGGGTCCATCTTGCCCTGGCGTGCCATGGCGGTAAGGTCGCGCCCGTACTTTTCAAGCGCCTGGTAGGTGTCTTCTGGGTTTTGGCTGGTGACGGATTGGCTGCCGCGGATCTCGCGCAGCGCTTTGAGCACGGCGTCCTTGGTTACGCCGAAGGCAGCAAGGGTTTTGCCTTCGGGGCTGTCGGTCAGACCGAGCAGGATGTGTTCAGTGGAGGTGTATTCGTCGCCCATGCCCTTGGCATAGCGCTCAGCTGCGTCCAGCACGTCTGCAGCCTGGCGCGAAAGCCCCGCCTCGCCGCTGGAACCGCCATAGACTTTTGGGCGGCCCGAAAGTTCTTTGCGCACTTCTTCTTTTAATATCTCAGCCGAGCCGGCAATCTGCGTGACCACGGCCGGCACGGTACTCTCGGTTTGGTTAAGCAACGCCAGCAGCAGGTGGCCCGGTTCGATGGTTTGGTGGCTAAACTCGCGTGCCAACTGCTGGGCGTTTAGAACAGCCTGCTGTGCCTTTTGAGTGAATTTGTTTAGGTCCATAATTTTTCTTTCCCGTTTTCTTTGTGTTGTCAACAGTCTATAGGGGAAATGTAAGTAATTGGTAAGAATTGAGGTTGGAAATATGTAACTGCGAGGAGCCTGTAAGGTCGACGCGGCAGTCCCGTCTGACCAAAGGTCTCCAAATAAAAGAAAATGCTTATCGCCATACCCTGTTTGGTGGGCACTGACGGTCGCTAAGCTCCCTCGCGGTGACGAGATTATCAAATTGATCTTGCCAGCATCCACGTTAGGCAATTGAGAGAGAATAGCCCTCCCCAGTGAGCAAAGCGAACGGAGGGGGAGGGTCCGCAAAGCGGGGGTGAGGGTTTTTTGTGTTTTCTGGAAAACAATCACAATAATAATTGACGTCTGAAATCAAGGTGGTGGGTAGTGGCAAAAGGCAGGTTACGATACCTTTCTTCGCGAGCAAAGGTGATCAATGCTCACCCTCGCGATGACGACCCCACTCCTCCCAATTGTTAAATCGAGGTTAAATCGTCTTGGCAGCCATTGCGACGAGAAGTAAGCATCATATAATCAATCGTTTTCAGAAAAGGACTGATTATGATGCAGAATTGGAATATTTTTGGAGTTATTGCAGTAGGTTTAGGCGCGCTTGTAATATTGGTATTGGGAGCGAACTATGCCGTTAAGAAATTGATCGGGATCGCCAACTACTTCAAGCTATCCAGCACTTTCATGGGCATGACCGTGCTCTCGGTTGCTACCTCGCTGCCGGAGATCACTTCCCATTTCACTGCGTCAGTGAACATCCTCAGGGGCAAACTCGACTTTCAAACTGGTTCCGCTATTGTGCTCGGAGCCAACATCGGTTCGGATGTGGTTCAACAGACCCTGATCATGGGTATCGTGGTGTTATTGGCGGGCACGCTTTACTTCCGGCGTTATTTCCTCTGGAAAAGCATGATCCCGATGATCGGCACGACAGTCATGTGCCTGATCCTGGGCTTCGACGGCAATTACAGCCGTATCGATGGGGCAATTTTGTTTGGAACTTTTCTTGCCTATACCTACTATTTATATGTAGACGAACGCAAGCATTATAAGGAAGAAGATAACCAAATCAACTCAGAGGAATTGGAAGAGGAAGTTCCAGCCAATGGACGTGAGGTCTTGCGCGACGCTGGGATCACCCTGGTATTGCTGGTGGTCATAATTGGGTGTGCCACTTTTGTTCTTTCGGCTACAGAAATCATCGTCGATCGTACCGGCGTTGGTGGATCTCTGATCGGGGTGGTCACGTTGGGGTTGGCTTCAGCCTTACCCGAGCTCACCACCGCTTTGGCAGGTATCCGCCACAAAGAGGCTGGCATTTCCTTTGGCACGTTGGTTGGCAGCAACATCACCAACCCGCTGCTGGCAATCGGTGGCGGCGCGCTGATCTCAACCTATGCCGTTCCTCGCCCGCTGATCACCTGGGATCTCCCATGGGAAACATTGACCGGCATCTTGTTGTGGGCGATCTTGTGGTTCAATAATGGAAAACTCGGCAAAAAGTCTGCAATTTACTTGATCGTCATTTACTTCATTTATATCTTTTTCCGCAGCTTCGTCTTCAACATCGATTTCTAATCCAAAGCTTTCAAATTGGCAG
>CAYUGV010000085.1:0-6008 GCA_964444335.1 uncultured Anaerolineaceae bacterium
ACAGACAAGCCCTTGCAGGTCGATCCAGAGTCCACCGGTACTCAAGCAGAAAAAGACGAGAACGCAAAATTCAAAAGCGTAGTCTCCGTTGTTACTCCAGCGCAGCAATGGGACGGATTGTGGTACTCGCCTGCACAGGATGCTGATTGCATCATTTCATACTTTGGCAGCCGGCGAACGTATAACGACAACCCTGCTATTTACTACCATACCGGGCTAGACCTGGGCTATTGCAAGGGGACTGACGTCTACGCTCCAGCCCGGGGAACCGTGGTTGGGGTTTTCCCGAACCAGGTAGTACGCGGGAATAGTATCGTGATCGACCATGGAATGGGTGTTTATACGACTTATATGCACCTGAACGAGATCCTTGTCAATCAGGGCGATATCGTTGAATCTGGACAATTAATTGGAATTATCGGTACGACCGGGCGTTCGACTGGTCCGCACCTGCACTTTGAAGTGGATATCCAGGGCACACCTGTCAACCCCTTGACGTGGCTGCGCCGGGCATTTCCTTAAAACAAAAAGAGCAATTTCTTGCTCTTTTCGAATGCGCTGAGAGGGAGTTGAACCCTCACGCCTTGCGGCACATGGCCCTCAACCATGCCTGTCTGCCAATTCCAGCACCAGCGCAAACGTGAGATTGAATTATACCGGTTCCGTGTTCTTTGTCAAGAAAACGGATCCAGAATCTGAGGTTTAGGTTGAAGAAGACAATTGTTGTTGATGCAATGGGCAGCGATAACCGCCCCTTCCCTGAAGTGGAAGCGGCATTAACTGCCAGCAAGGAATTCGGGATCAATGTGATCCTGGTTGGTGAAGAAGCCCAGCTTACTTCTGAACTGAAAAAACTGAACCAGGACTTATCCGGTGTGCGTGTGGTGCATGCTCCTGAATGGCTCGAAATGAGCGATCACATCCAGGAGGCGCGTGCCAAGAAGCAAAACACCATGGCGGTTGGAATGCAGTTGGTAAAGGATGGCGAAGCCCAGGCTTTCGTAACAGCAGGTAATACCGGCATGGCGATGTATTATGGCACCAAGGTTTACGGGTTGATCCCTGGATTGATCCGACCTTGCCTTGGTTCCACGATCCCCGTTAAAGGCGGAAAAAGCGTCCTGGTGGACATTGGCGCCAACGCGGAGTGCAGACCGGAGTTTTTGGTGCAATTTGCGCAGATGGGGGCAGTGTATGCACGCCTGATGCTCGGCGTCACCGAGCCTCGCATCGGCCTGATCGCAAACGGCGAAGAAGAAGGCAAGGGCAATGAGCTTGTCAAGGCAACCCATCCTCTGCTAAAAGAACAGGTTCCTGGCTTTGTCGGTAACATTGAGGGTAAGGAGCTCTTTGGGGGTGCTGTAGACGTGGCTGTAACGGACGGATTCACCGGAAATGTGATTCTTAAATCAACCGAAGCGGTTGCCAAATTGATCATGTCCACGATCAAGGATGAGTTGATGAGCAGCATGCGCACCAAGGTGGGGGCTCTCCTGGCGAAACCAGCCTTTAACAAGGTGCGGCAATTGCTGGATCCCGCAGAAACTGGCGCCGCGCCACTTCTTGGACTGAATGAACTGGTTTTTGTTGGACATGGCCGCTCAGACGCGAAAGCCATGGTGAGTGCAATAGCCCGGGCAGTACAGGCAATCGACGCCGAATTATTGCCAGGTTTGAAGAAAACTATCTCGAAAACGGAGAATTGAAATGAAACTGGTCAGAAACGAAAAACACATCAGTCGCAATAAACTCATTGGCAGGATCCTGACTTTCGCGAGCCTGGGCGTCTTGGGTTTGGGTCTTTATTTTGCTTTCAAGAAAGAAATGACCTTGATCCTTTATTCTTATATCTGCCTGATCGTCGGTTTTCTTCTGACGCAAATTGGCTTGAATTTTGTGAATCGTTATGGACGATCCCCACGATATGATGAAGTGTTTGGATCGGCATTTGAAAAATTACGCCACGAATACACCTATTACGTCTACAGCACACCAGTGCCAATGCTTCTTATGGGTCCCTGCCGAATTTGGATGCCAATCCCAGTCAATGCTACCGGCGAGATCAGTTTCCAGAACGGGAAATGGGTACACAAAACCAGGAATCGCATTCAGAAATTAATGGGTCAGGATAGCGTCGGCAGGCCCGACAAGGAAGTCGCCGAAGCATCCGCGATGTTGAACAAGTTCCTGACCGAAAAAGGCATCCCGGCAGATATTCACCCCGAATTGAAGCCGATAATGGTGGCCTACCTGAAGGAAACCCAACTCGGAGATGTCTCCACCGCGCCTTACCCGGTTGTGGAATTGGAAGATTTGAAGCGCTACATCCGACGTATGGATCGTGAAGAATGCACTGACCCAATCAGCCCGGAAGTGGCTGCAAAGCTGCAGAAAGCTTTATCAAACGGGATTGAAGAGCAGACTACCAGCGGCGCTGAGTAACCTTTCCCTGTTGCTAAGTGAGAATCAACTGAGCCGCAAAGCAAGCACGGCATAACATAATAATTGGACATCAAAAAAACAGCGCAAAAATTGCGCTGTTTTTTTGATCACTCGGTAAACTACTTTTCTTCGTCTTTTATCAATCCGGCAAATTTCCGAAGCTGATAAACCTCTCGTGGGGTCAGGTTGCGCCACTCACCAGTCTTGAGCTTGCCTAATCTCAGGTTGGCTATGCGCACACGCTTGATCTGGGTAACCGGCAGTCCGATACGTGCCCCTACTTTGCGGATCTGACGCTTTTTGCCTTCGTGCATGATGATTCGCAACCAGGCGCCATTACTGTAACTGCCCATGATCTCAACTTGCGCAGGCAATGTTCGTGTTCCATCCTCCAGCACCACGCCACGTCGCCAGATTTCCAGTTGCTCCTGGTCCGGAGTCTTGATCACGAACACTTCGTATTCTTTTTCGTGGTGATAACGGGGATGGGTCAGCCGGTTTGCCAGTTCACCATCATTGGTCATCAGGATTAAGCCCTCGCTATCAAGATCTAACCGTCCCACCGCAAAAAGCGGCTCAGTGATGCCGATCAGGTCATTCACAGTGGGTTTGGGGTGAGTTTCGTCGATGTCGGAGAGGTAGCCTTTCGGTTTGTTCAGGGCAATGTAGATCCTCTCAGCAGATACCCGCAGTAACTTGCCATCCACGCTGATAGTGTCCTTGGCTGTATCGGCTTTATCGCCGAGGTGGATGACTTTCCCATTTACCTTGACCCGACCAGCCTCGATCAGTTTTTCGCAGGCACGGCGCGAGCCGAAGCCCGCAAATGCCATAATTTTTTGCACACGCTCTTCCATCAGTCTTTCAACAGCCTCATTTCTTCGGTTTCTTGTGATGGTTTGGGCGCAAGAAGCCCTTCGAGATCCACCACTGGGAGTTGATCAAGCGATTCAAGACCGAAATGCTGGAAAAACTCATTAGTTACGCCATAAAGGATCGGACGACCAATCGCTTCTGATCGTCCAAGTTCCTCGATCAGACCCTTGGAGAGCAAACTCTTCACCACACCATCGCTGTTGACGCCGCGGATCGAGTCAATTTCCGGTCGGGTGGCAGGTTGCTTATATGCCACAATCGCCAGTACCTCTAGCGCAGCCTGGGTCAGGCGAGAGGTAATCTCCAACCCGAGGAATTTTTCGATCATCTCGCCATGTTCAGGTGCTGTGATCAGCTGGTATTGGTTCTTGATTTTTTGAAGCCGAAGACCATGCTCCATGGAGAGATGTGCTGATAGTGACTCGAGTGATTTCTCCACTTCAGTTTTTGAAACGCTTAACGCCTGGCTCAATTGCTCGATGGAACTCAAACCTGGCGCGGCAAAAAGAAGCGCTTCGAGCGCCTGGGTGGTTTCATTCATAAATGTGTTTGGGTCATGTTCGGGCATGCTATAATTCTCACTTGTTCAGGGTCATGATTATACCCGAAACCCTGGCAAAAACTGAAAGGGTAGTTATGCTCATCTTACTTACTGGCGCGGCTGGTTTTCTGGGCTCGCATCTTACCGACCGGCTGCTGGCTGAAGGTCACCGGGTGATTGGTCTTGACAATTTTGTCACTGGCGATCGGGCAAACCTAAAGCATTTACAGGGCAACCCAAATTTCAGGCTGATGGAACAGGATGTCTCGGGCTTTATCCAGGTGGATGAACCCCTCGACTATATCCTGCATTTTGCCTCGCCTGCCAGCCCCAATCCGGCCTCCCCACTGGGTTACCCCAACCTTCCGATCCAGACGTTGAAAGCCGGCGCGCTCGGAACCTACAACAGCTTGGGCTTGGCCAAAGCTCACAAAGCCCGCTTTTTGCTGGCTTCGACCAGCGAAGTTTATGGCGATCCCACCGTGCACCCACAAAGCGAGGATTACTGGGGAAATTGTGACCCAATCGGTCCCAGATCTGTCTACGATGAGGCTAAGCGTTTTGCTGAAGCCCTCACCATGGCGTACCATAACGTGCATGGGGTAAGAACCCATATTGTGCGTATCTTTAACACGTTCGGTCCTCGCATGCGGCTGGATGATGGCAGGGTTGTACCGAATTTTATCCAACAAGCCCTGCGTGGAGAACCGCTGACCATTTACGGCACCGGTGAGCAGACCCGCAGTTTCTGCTATGTCAGCGATCTGATCGAGGGCATCTACCGGCTGATGATGACCGACGAGCACATGCCAGTCAACATCGGTAATCCAAACGAAACCTCGATCAAGGATTTTGCTTTGATCATCAACGAACTTTGCCAGAACCATGGCGGGATCATCACAGAATATGCGGACACCCTCGGAGATGATCCTCAACGCCGCCAGCCGGATATCACGCGCGCCAAGACCATCCTGGGTTGGGAGCCGCAAGTCGAGATTCCCGACGGATTGAACCTCACGATCGACTATATGCGTCTTAAGCTCGGCATGCCAGCCAGGCAGGATTAAGCATCATATGGGAATGCTGCGTGTCATCGGGGGTACAGCTAAAGGGCTAAGGCTCAAACATGTGCCTGGGGATACCACCCGCCCCATCACAGACAAGGTAAAAGAAGCCCTGTTCAACATCCTCGGGGGTGAAATACTCGATGTGCGTATGCTGGACCTCTTTGGCGGCACTGGCGCTGTAGGGATTGAGGCGCTCAGCCGTGGAGCAAAGGAAGTAACCTTCCTCGACACCAGCCGCCTGGCAGTGAAAACCATCCGTGAAAACCTCTCCACGACCCACTTTACGGAAAAAGCCACTGTTTTCCAGGTGGATGCCTTTAGTTGGCTTGCAAGCCAAACCGACCCACATTTCGACCTGGTTTATGTCGCTCCCCCGCAATACAAAGGTTTGTGGGAAAAAGCCATGGATCTGATCGATCAGAACCCGCAAATTCTAAGTGATGATGGCCAGGTGATCGTCCAGATCAACCCGCTGGAATGGGTTGAAAAACCCTACATCAACTTGCAGGTTTTCGATTCAAGGAAATACGGTGATACCTTCCTGGTTTTTTTCGAAAAATCAATTGGTGAATGACATAACCAATTGACCTTCCGCGTCATAATGGTAAAAACCCCAAAACGGTCGTCCGTTGGGTCTCTGCCGCATCACGAGCGGCAAGAGTGTGTAGAGGTCTTCAACCAGGTTTAGCTTAAGCGCGCTTTGCAGAGAATACCAACCCAGCCTTCCCTCATCGGAAGTGGTTATTTCTCCGGTGAGTTTCTTCGCCTTGAATACAAAAAAGATAATTCCACGTCTCTGACCGGTATCCACCAGCACCTGACCGCAAAAGATCAGCTTTTCCGCCGTCAGGCCGCTTTCTTCAAGCAATTCGCGCCTTGCCGCACTCAGGACTGACTCGCCCTGCTCAATATGACCGCCCAGTCCGTTCCATAAACCCGCCCAAATCTTTTTATCTTGCGCGCCTTCAAGCAGCAGGATTTGACCTGCCTCATTGACGGGGAAGATCAACACCCTGGGAATCAACGCATATCGCTGATCGGAAACGCCTTGAGATTCTGCACTCATATTAATCCGTAAAGAG
>CAYUGV010000086.1:0-5995 GCA_964444335.1 uncultured Anaerolineaceae bacterium
TGGCGGTAGTGGGGTTTGTAGCAGTGCACCGGGCATTTCGCGCAGACTGGCTTCCCAGGCAAAAATTGGCAGCGCTCCAGCTGTTGGTGCGCGTACGCTTCAAGTTGGCTACAATCTTCGCACAGCCCCTGCTTTGGGCCGTGCTTGTCCTGGCAGTACAAGCCCAGCATGAGCGAGATGGTCGCCTTCTCAGCGTTCAGTACCTTTTCTTTTTCCATGAGGGAACAATTTTAGCCCATCTTCTGCTTTTTGTTCCCTCGAAAAGTTGAGGTATTAATCTACGAGACCAATTCTGCTTCGAGCGAAATTTCCACACCGCCAAGGGCTCGGGAAACCGGGCAGCCAAGCTTGGTCGCCTGGGCGATTTCCTGGAACTTCTCGGCGGTGATCCCGGGCACCCTGGCTTTGCTCACCAGGTGGCTCTTGGTAATTGTCGTTTTGCCATCAATATTTCTCAGCGCCACATGGGCAGTGGTTTCGATCTTTTCCGGTGGAAAGCCTGCTTTCGTCAATCCAGAGCTTAGCGCCATGGAATAACAACCAGCGTGGGCTGCACCTATCAACTCTTCAGGATTAGTGCCCTCGCCTTCTTCAAAACGGGATGCATAAGTAAATGGTCCATCGTAACCAGCGAAATGCATGATTCCTTTACCTTCCTTAACGGTGCCTTCCCAAATTGCGCTTGCTTTTCTATCTGCCATATTGTGCTCCTTGAATAGATCTTGATGGCTTCATCATAGCGAAAGCCCACAAGCTGCGCAACAAGCTGTACACCCAAAACAAAAACCCCCTCTGGTGAGAGAGGGGGTTTCGTGTAAGAAAATAGGTTAGGAGATCCAGCCGCGCAGTCTCATAGCCTTGACGACTTTGTCGATGCTGACCATATAGGCAGCGTCGCGCGTGTAGACCTTCTTGCTGAGCGACATATCCAGAACGGACTTGAAGGCATCGGTCATCTTCTGGTTCAGGCGTTCCAGCACTTCTTCACGAGACCAGTAGAAGTTCTGGTCGTTCTGAACGCCTTCGAAGTACGAAACGGTCACACCGCCAGCGTTGCAAAGGAAATCGGGGATGACAAAGACGCCATTTTTCTCCAGCACCACATCCGCTTCCGGGGTGGTGGGACCATTGGCAGCCTCTGCCAGGATCTTGACTTTCTTGCTGATCTTATTCACAGTTTCAGCGGTGATCTGACCCTCAAGGGCTGCGGGGATGAGTACATCCACGTCTTTGGAGATCCACGCGTCGCCATCTTCGATGATGTAACCAGCTTCCTGGGCCTTATCTTTGTTGATGGTGCCATATTGGTCTGTGATGCTCTTGAGGAACATCGGATCGATGCCCTCTTCTTTGCTGAAGGTGTAGGATTTCTTGTCTTCACGATCCCAGCAGGAAACACAAACGACTTTGCCGCCCAGGAACTTTCCAAAACCGATCGCAGCGTATTGGGCAACGTTGCCAAAGCCCTGAATGGAAACGGATGTTGTCGCGGGGTCCATGCCGAGGTGTTTCATTGCTTCGCGCACGGTGAAGATCACGCCAAAGCCGGTGGCTTCGGTGCGGCCTTCAGAGCCGCCGCCGCCAAGGGGTTTGCCGGTGATGGTACCGGGAGTGTAATTGCCCACGAGGGTGGAGTATTCGTCCATCATCCAGCCCATCATCTGGGGAGTTGTGCCAACGTCCGGTGCCGGGACGTCCTGGCGGGGACCAATATTCTTCCACATGATGCGCACAAAGCCGCGCACCAGGCGTTCTTTTTCGCCAACCGAGAGGGTGGAGGGATCCACCACAACGCCGCCCTTACCGCCACCCAGGGGGATGTCGGCGACAGCGCATTTCCAGGTCATCCACATCGCCAGAGCGCGCACGGTATCGGCGGTTTCATTGGCCGCAAAGCGCAGACCGCCCTTATTGGGACCGCGGGCATCGTTGTGCTGAACGCGGAAACCCTGGAAGACTTTGATGCTGCCATCATCCATGCGCACCGGGATACGGAAGTGGAATTCCCGCGCGGGATAGCGCAGAAAATCTCTGATTTCCTGGCTGAGTTCAAGCTGGTCGGCGACTTTGTCGAATTGAGCCTGAGCCATTTCAAAAGCGTTTGTACTTCCTGACATTTATCTCTCCTTTTTATCCTTCTTGGAATTTGGAACAAAAATGACGCACAAAGCATTCGCCCTGCCCGTCATAGGTTAGATGAGGTTGTTGATCACGTCCGTGTGACATCAAATTCCTCGTTATTTTGATGGCTTAACCTTATCCCAAATTGCCCTTTTGGTCAAGCAACTGATAACAAAAAACCCGGGGGTTGCCCGGGCTATGCTTCATCGACAGATCTACTTCAGTTCCAAAATATAGGTATTTACCCCATTTGCCTCTGAGACTTTATGGAAGCCAAGGTCTTCGTACATTTTCGGCACTCCAAGGTACTGCCTCTGGGGATGGGCGCTCCAGATGAACGGTTTTCCAATGATCTTGTCAAAGCCCTGCCGCCGGCTTTCTTCAACGGTCTCTTTCAGCATCCGGGTTGCTAATCCCTTGCCACGGTAATCCGGATGGATCACGAAGCAAACTACAATTGCGTTGCGACCTGTGAGACTGTGCAGCTCTTCATCATTTTTAAGTTGCGCGTAATTATTCACATCATTGACGTTGACCCACCCCACCATTCGATCATCATCCATGGCAACAAGTCCGTGCATGAGACCATTTTTTATATTCTCTTCTGCCAGGGCTTTGTTTTGTTCAGCTGTACGCTCGCGCCATTCCTCACCGCTGCACTCGAGATGGTAGTATTGGCAATAGCAGAAGCGCCAGTGGTCAGCATGGCTGAAGTCCATCTCGCTCAAATAGGATGTGAATTGTTCCGCCATATCCGGGCTAAGAGGTTTGATTTTCAAGTCATTTACCGACATACTACTTTTCTCTCCGTGACAATCTTCAATGACCGATTCTTACCAACTAAGCGATCCGCTTTACAAAACGATCGATCCTTACGAGGGCTTCCTCAAGTTTTTCATAGGCAGTGGCGTAGGAAACGCGCGCAAAACCCAAACCCGCATCCCCAAACGCATTTCCTGGTACCATCGCCACGTGCTCTTCTTTCAGCAGGCGATTGCAGAATTCGTCATCGCTCAACCCGGTTGAACGTAAATCCGGGAAAGCGTAAAAAGCGCCTTTAGGCTCAAAGGTTTTGAGACCGATGGCGTTCAAGCCATTGACAATCAATTTTCGGCGGCGATCGTATTCCCGCAGCATTTCCTGCACGTAAGGTTCACCAATCATCAACGCGGATAGCGCCGCATACTGGGAGACAGTGGGCGCGGACATGACGGAATATTGGTGGACGCGAACCATGCCGGCGATAATATCTTTTGGACCGGCAGCAAAGCCAATGCGCCAGCCAGTCATGGCATAAGCTTTCGAGAAGCCACCCATCAGAATGGTGCGTTCCTGCATACCGGGCAGGCTGGGGAAACAAACATGTTCAGTGCCATAAACAAGACGATCGTAGATCTCATCAGAGATGACCATCAGGTCATGCTTTTCGACCAGGGCAGCCAGTTTCACGAGGAACTCGCGCGGATAGACTGCACCAGTTGGGTTACTGGGGCTGCCGATGAAGATCGCGCGCGTTTTGGGCGTGATGGCGGCTTCAATATCTTCAATACGGGGCACAAAATGATCCTCCGCAAAAGTAGCAATTTCTACTGGCACACCGCCTGCAAGCGCGACCTCTGCCTGGTAGGAAACGAAACATGGGGTGGGAATGATAACCTCATCATCCGGATCCAAAATTGCCGCAAAAACTAAGTAGAGGGCTTCTGAAACCCCCACCGTCACGACGATCTCGGACTGGGCAAAATAATCAACGTCGTAGAGGCGCTTGAGATGATCACTGATTGCTTGCCGAAGCACAAGCAGCCCATGGTTGGAGGTGTAGTGAGTTTCACCCCGTTTCAGGGCTTCGACGCCTGCCTGGATAATAGGTTCGGGCGTATCAAAATCCGGCTCGCCGATCCCCAGCGAGATAACATCCTTCATAGTCGCCGCAATTTCAAAGAACATGCGGATGCCGGACGGCTTCAACATTGCCACCTTCTCAGCTAATCTTATTGCCATGCACTCTCCTTCTCTAATTGTGTGTTTTATTGTCTAATAATTCGCCCAGGAGTTATCTCCCAAGTTAAATTTGCCTGTTAAACCATTCACAACCACATCGTAACCCAAAAGGGAGCCTTCAATATTCGAATTGGTGATGTGTGCTCCGGGGCTGAGGATGGAGTCGCGGATGGTGCTGTGCTGCACAAGGCTGCCTGCTCCAACGGACACATATGGACCAATGATGGAAGTGCTCACACGCGCGTCGGGATGAATGTAGACCGGGGGGATGATGACCGTGTCTTCCAGTTGACCCGTTGCTGGTATGCGATCACAGCCATTCTCGAGCAAGTGGCGGTTGGTATCCAGGAGGGCTTCCGAGGTACCGGCATCCAACCAGTTTTTCACCTGCTCAATGCGCATTGGGATCTTCTTTTCAAGCATGAGATTGATCGCGTCCACCAGGAAGAATTCACCCTTCAGGGAGATCTTCTTTTGAACCTGCTCTTCAATTGCTTTGATCAGGTGGCTGCCCTCGGGGAAATAGTAGCAGCCCACAACCGCGAGGTTGTTATTCATGTCGTTGGGTTTTTCGATCAGGCGCAACACCTGCCCGCTCGCATCAACCTCTGCCACTCCGAAGCGGCGTGGATCGGGCACGGCTTTGACCCAGGCAAGCGCCTGCGGTTGAGGTGCTGCAAGGAAGGAAAAATCATTATCGATCAGCGTGTCCGAAAAGAGAATGAGCGCCTCGCCCGACAGAAACTCGCGCGCATGCCAGAGGGCATCAGACTGACCTTTCTTCTCAGGCTGCTCAACGTAATGCACTTTGACATGGGGGTAGACCTTTTGCATGTGGGCTTGGATCAGCACTTGCTGACCAGGCGACATGACGAAAACATACTCAACATCATCCCGGTCCGCGATCGATTTGAACATTGCCAGGAGGTGATCAAGAACGGTGGCGCCTGCCAGCGAGACCAAGGGCTTTGGCCTGCTCCAGGTGAGGGGGCGTAATCTACTGCCCAAACCCGCCATTGGGATGATGATGCTGAGTTTATCGGACATGAGTGCCCTCCTGAGTTTTTTCCACTTTTCTACGTGGTGGGCTTCATTATATCCTCATCGAGTGGAAGTAGTCAATTAATGCCCCAAAAGGAGGGGAGGCGTCACGGCAAAAAATCTGTTGCGGAGAGTTGATTCAAGTGAAAAAACCTGCTTTTTTAGCAAGGCTAAGGGGCATAGATGACCAGGTTGGAGATGGAAAAAGTCGCCGCGTTGCTGCCAGAACCCTGCGCTATAACCCCCAGGGCACCGCTCAGATCGCTGCGAGTCTGTAAATTGAACTGCTCAACGCCATTCGCAAACACCCTGAGCTGCCCGTCTTCCGCCCACACCGCGATCCGGTTGCTGGCAGGAGCTCCTGGCTGCAATTTGCGAGCCGTCTGCCAATTCAGCAATCTTCCGGTGCTGGCGTTTAGCTGCCGGTCTGCCATGACCTCTCCCTGGCAGTTGAACCAAATTCGAAAGGTCCCCGAAGTGCTGTTGCGCCAGAGGATGAGGCCATATTGATCCGCGCCGCTGCACATAAGGGCATCGAAGGTGAGCTCCAGGTAAAACTCCCCCGGAAGGATGTGGTCGCTGATGCTCACAAGCGGCGTCTTGCCTGCCGGCAGCGCGAGCGAAAGCGCGTTTGTCTCATAGGCAGCCGTTCCTGTATCGCTGCTGGTTACCTGCCAATGGGTCTGATCGCTGAAATCGTCTGCCACCAGTAAAGGCCAACTCACCGGTACCCCGGCAATCTGGGTGGGAATTGTTCCAACCTCTGTGGCGAGGCGAGTGGGGGTTGGCGTGCTGGGAAACCAGTCGACCGTAGGGCTGGGCAAGATGGCCA
>CAYUGV010000087.1:0-5994 GCA_964444335.1 uncultured Anaerolineaceae bacterium
CCCTTTATGTAGTTATATGGCAGCGAAACAGTCGTCTTCACTTGCTCCCAGAAGGTCCTGAATGCCACGCCGATACTCTGACCGAAGTTAAGCTCGATCTCAGGATGCGAAATCACGATTCCGATCGCGCCTTGACCTTCAGGCGGGTTCTCCCGCGGAGTCACCAAAGCTGAATATTCTGCACCATCGCGTGTGTAGGTGAGACTGACTTCCTGGCCGAGGTATTTTTTTGTAGCAGAAATCATCGCATCGGAGGAATCGATCTTTTCATCTCCCAACTTGGTGACGATATCTCCTGACTGCAGCCCGATCACCTGTGCAGGGGAGTTGGATGCGACCTCTACCACCAGGATCTTGCTGGTGTCGACCGGATTGATCACGTTGTAAAGGAAGATCAGCAGCAAAATGCCAAGTATGAAGTTCATTGTCGCGCCGGCAACCAGGATCAGGAAACGCTTCCATTTGGGTGCCGCCAGCATCCCGCCCGGTTCGCCGTCATCTGTCTCACCCTTGGGGCGTACAAAGCCGCCGAATGGGATCCAGTTGAGCGTGACTTCTGTGCCTTTCCAGGTGAAAAGCTTCGCCAGGCGGGGTGGGTAGCCAAAACCAAACTCCTCCACCTCAACGCCCACCCATTTTGAAACCAAAAAATGCCCGAGTTCGTGCACAAACACGATCAACCCGAACACAAAAATGAACTGAATAATTAAACCAAAGTTAAGCATGAGCATACTCCTCACTCGGAATTATACCTATATTGTTAGTGGGAGTCTGTTGGAATGGTGTTAACTTTCGACAATGCTGCATTCTAGCCCAACTCGAATCGCATCACGGAAAAAACAGGCACGCATGGCTGTGACTACGGGTATAATTTGCCCCATGCCTGTAATCGTCTCCCTGGATATTGAAACAACCGGTTTGGACCCCAAAAACGACTCGATCATCGAGATCGGTGCGGTGAAGTTCAACGGAAACCGCGTTCTGGATGAATTCTCGACCCTCATCAACCCGCGTAAGCCGATCAATTCCTTCATCACTAACCTGACTGGCATCACCAACGCCATGGTCATGAATGCTCCGTTACTCGCGGATGTGTACCCACAGTTGGAGACCTTCATCGGCGACCATCCCATCCTGGGGCAGAACGTTGGCTTTGACATCAGCTTCTTCCAGCGCTACGGCGCCTTTAAGGCTAACCCGGTCATCGACACCTACGAACTGGCAGCTGTCCTGATGCCTTCCGCTCCGCGTTATGGCTTGGGCTCGCTTTGCCACCAGCTTGGTGTCATCCTCAGCGAAGCGCATCGCGCCATCAACGATGCCCGCGCGACCATGGGCGTTTACAACAAGCTCTACGAAAAGCTTTTTCAGTTGCCCATCGACCTGATTGCTGAGATGGTCCAGCAGAGCCAGGGCTTGACATGGCCTGCCGAGCTGCCTTTCCGTTGGGTCCTGCAGGACTTGATCAAGCAGGGCATCCAGCCCAAACGCGTCCTTGACAAGGAAGGTGGTCTGCTGTTTGAGTTTGGCAAACCCGTGCGCACCAAACCGCTCCAACCAGAAGCGGAGCTCCAACCGATCAATGTTGAAGAGCTAGCCGCGGTTCTTGAGCCTGGCGGGGCTTTCTCGCAGCACATCGCAGGCTTTGAACACCGTTCACAGCAGGTGGAAATGCTCCGGGCGGTCGGTAACGCCCTCAACGGCGGGCAGCACCTGATGGTCGAAGCTGGCACTGGCACGGGTAAATCCCTGGCATACCTGATCCCTAGCGTCGCCTGGGCGCTCACCAATAAAGAACGGGTTGTCATCTCCACCAACACCATCGCCCTCCAGGATCAGTTGATCCAAAAAGACATCCCGGACCTGATCGAAGCCACCGGCTTGGACATCCAGGCGGCAGTGCTCAAAGGGCGCGGAAATTATCTCTGCCCGCGTCGCTTCAATGCCATGCGCCGGCGCAAACCCGAAAATCTCGATGAACTGCGCGTGATGGGCAAGGTGCTGGTTTGGCTGCAGACCAGCCAGAGCGGTGACCGTAGCGAACTGAACCTGAACGGTATGCCCGAACGCCTGATCTGGAGCCGGCTCTCGGCTGAAGACGAGGGCTGTAAACTCGAAAACTGCGTCAAACGCACCGGCGGACGCTGCCCCTTCTACAAGGCACGCATAGCCGCTGAAAGCGCACACATTTTGGTGGTCAATCATGCCCTTTTGCTGGCAGACGCCGCCACCGAAAACCGCGTCTTACCCGCTTATAACTACCTCGTCATCGACGAAGCGCACCACCTCGAATCTGCCACCACCGATGCCATGGCGTACCGCCTGCGTGCACAGGATGTCAACCGCATGGTGCGCGACCTTGGCAGCCACGAGCAAGGTCTGATGGGACGCTTGCTAACCGCTGCCTACGCCTTCCTGAAGCCTTCGGACCTGGCAGAGCTCAACAAGCTCATCGCCGAAGCAACCGACCGCGCTTTCCGCTTTGACAACGAAATGACGGCTTATTTCCGAGCGCTGGACAATCTCCTGTTGGAACTGCGCGAAGGCAAACCCCTCGGCACCTATCCCCAGCAAACCCGCGTCCTCAGCGCCGTCCGGACTATGCCAGCCTGGCTGGATGTTGAGATCAGCTGGGAACAAGCCGCCAGTGACCTGGACGCCCTCCTCAAGATCATCCGCCAGATCCGCGAAGGACTGCGCGGCATGGAATCGATGGAAAGCGAGGATGCCGAAGATCTGCTCGGCACCTTGGCGATGTTCCACCAGAACCTGATGGAAATTCGTGAAAACGTCGAGAGCCTCACCATGGACCCCCAATCCGACCAGATCTATTGGGTCGAGTTGGATCCCCTCCAGGGTCGTCTCACCTTGCAGATCGCGCCGCTGCACATCGGCGGCTTGATGGAAAAGTATCTCTGGCACGAGAAAGCCAGCGTCATCCTCACCTCCGCCACCCTCACCACCCACGGCGAGTTCGATTACCTTCGTAAGCGCCTCAACGGCGAGGACGCCGACGAATTGACTGTCGGCTCCCCCTTCGACTACGAACACTCCGCCTTGGTTTACCTGCCCACGGACATCGTCGAGCCGAACGACGCCTACGGGCATCAACGCACCATTGACGAAACCGTTATTCGACTGGCGGTTGCCAGTGGTGGGCGCATGCTGGTGCTTTTCACCTCCTACGCTCAGCTGCAGAAGACCTCCAAAGCCATCCAAGCGCCGCTGGCTAAGCACGACATCACCGTTTTCGAGCAGGGCGAGGGTGCTTCCGCCACAGCGCTGCTAGACACTTTCAAAGATACTCCCCGTGCCGTGTTGCTCGGTACGCGCGCCTTCTGGGAAGGCGTGGACGTCCCTGGCGAAGCGCTTTCGGTGCTCGTGATCGCCAAGTTGCCCTTCGACGTCCCAAGCGACCCCATCATCGCCGCCCGCTCAGAGAGTTTCGACGACCCATTCAACGAATACAACCTCCCCGAGGCGATCCTGCGCTTCCGTCAGGGCTTTGGGCGTCTCATCCGCACCCAAACCGACCGCGGCGTGGTCGTCATCCTCGACAAGCGCGTTATCACCAAGCCATACGGTAAGCTTTTCATTGAATCCTTACCACAATGCACTTTTGTCCAGGCCAGCATTGCCAACCTCCCCGAAAAAGCCACCCGCTGGCTCGGAATCTGATGTAGGGAAGGGGCTCGTCCCCTTCCACAAACCTATCGGAACGGGATAAACCACGTTCCCTACGATGTCCTCTCACTCCAATACCCCGGTTGACGATGAACCAAAAACAATGATAATATCGTTTTATGTATCTTAAAGGAAGCAAACTCTCCATGAGCAAGAAGCGCCGCAAGGTGAACCCCTGGCTGCTGACATTTTTGCTCATCTCCATCGGCGCGCTGGTCTACCTCAACGTTGTGGTGGTCCCCATGATGGACCCACCCTTCGTCCCAACCCCCACTCCCACGCGCGACCCCCAATCCTTCATAGTAGAAGCCGACGCTCTCGCAGCGGAGGGCAAATACCTGCAGGCGATCGAAGCCTACCAGGGTGCAATCAATGCCAACCCGCAGGACATTACCAACTACCTCAAGATCTCCCGCCTGCAGATCTACACCGATCAGCTGGTGCAGGCGCAGGTCAACGCCCAAAACGCCATCCTGCTCGATAATAACGTCTCCGAAGCCTACGCTCTCTCCGGCTGGGCTAAGGGCTTCCAAAAACAATATCTCGACGGCGAAGCCGATGCCAAGCGCGCCATCGAGCTAGATCAAAACAACGGCCTTGGTCACGCCGTCCTCGCTTACATACTCGCCCTGCGGGTCGAAGCCGGCCTCGAAGAGCTCGACACGATGGACAGAGCTATCGAGGAATCTCGCACTGCCCTGGCGCTTGAGCCCAACCTGCTCGAAGCCCATTGGGCTCGCGGCTACGTGCTCGAGATCACCAGCAACTACGCCGAAGCCGTCACCGAGCTCGACGCCGCCATCGCCATCAACCCCCACATCGCCCGGGTCCACATGGCCCTGGGGCGCAACCTGATCAACACCAACGAGCTCGACCGCTCCGTCTTCGAGTTCACCAAAGCCTACTCCCTCAACCCCACTGACCCCACCCCAAACCTGTTCATCTCGCGCGTCTACGGCATGCTTGGCGAGTGGGATAAGGGCATCCAATACGGCAGCCTCGCCCTGCGCGACGGTCCGCAGGACCCCCAGCTTTACGCCAACCTGGGCACGCTCTACTTCCGCAAGGGGCAATACAACCAGGCGCTGCCCTTCCTCGAAACCGCAGTGCGCGGGGGCACCTCCGAGGATGGCCAGGTCGTCGAGGGCATTCCCCTCTCCTACGCCTCCGGCGTGATCGAGCTCTACAGCCGTTATGGCCTGGCTTTGGCGCGCATCAACCGCTGCAACGAAGCCGTCACGGTCGCCAACGCCCTCCTGCAAAACGTCGCGGATAACGCCGACGGGGTCTTCAACGCCGGCGAGATCATCAAGATCTGCGAGGAAAACCTCCTCAATCCGCCCACCGCTACGCCAGCCCCTACCCCAACCCTCGTCACCGGACCAACTGCCACGCCCGTGCCCTGATCCTGCAGGCACTCAATAAGCAAATGTACATCGACGAACGCAAGGACCTCTTCCGCAATTCGGGTAACCGCTCCAACCCGTACCGCATCATGCTCATCCTGCTCGTGATTGTGGTGCTCGTCGCCGTCCTGCGCGACTACGCCAGCGGCGAGATCTGGCCGCCCTTCGTTCCCACTCCCACCCCCACCCGCACGGTCAACTCCTTCATCACCGAAGGCGAAACCCACTTCCAGGCCGGCAACCTCGCCAAAGCCATCGAGTCTTTCAACAAAGCCCTCGTCCTCGAGCCCAACAACACCGCTGTGCGCGTTGAGCTCGCCCGCATCCTCACCTACTCCTCCTCCAGCCTCACCACAGACCAGGAGCGCCGCGACGCCCTCAACCAGGCTCTCTCCGTTATAGATGTCGCCAAATCAGCCGAGCCCACCAATGCCGACGTCCTCGCCATGCGGGCTTTCGTGCTTAGTTGGCTCTCCAATCCCGCCCTCTCCGGCGACCAATCCGAAGACTATCGCAACCAGGCCGAAGCCGAAGCCCTCGCTGCTATCCAGCTCGACTCCGCCAACGCCCTCGCCAAAGCCTATTATGCCGAAATCCTCATCGACCAATACAAGCTCGTCCAGGCGCAGGACTACATCGCGCAGGCTCGCACCAATGGTGAAGACCTGATGGACGTGCGCCGTATCCAAGCCTATATCTACGAAGTCCTTGGCGAATACAACCTCGCCATCGAGTGGTACCAGAAAGCCATCGAGGTCACGCCCAACCTCACCTTCCTCTACATCCGCACCGGCGTGCTCTACCGCTACCTGCAGCAGTACCCGATCGCCCTTGAGTTCTTCTCCAAAGCCGTCAGCCTCAACCAGCAGCTCGGCATCCAGGACCCCATCCCCTACATGGCCAT
>CAYUGV010000088.1:0-5873 GCA_964444335.1 uncultured Anaerolineaceae bacterium
GTATTGACATATTTTCCATCGATTTAATCCAGCGTTGGGTTTATAATTGTTTTACTGATTTGAGAGAGTGAAATGGAAACTGTTTTGATACTTGAAAGCGAAAGTTTATCTGCAGACGATCAGCCTGACCCTGCAAGTATCAAGGGACTCTCCGCTCAGAGGTACTCCGCCGCGTAAATCATCCGCGGCCAAGGGTACTGGTGAGCGAGCCTGTCCCTTGTAATTTTTGCTTTCACCAATAAAACTACATACTGACTGTGAGGTGAGAGATGATCTATTTAAGCAAACTGCTTGATCAAAAAGTTTGGGATGCTTTTGGGCATGTTGTCGGCAAATTGGACGACCTTTTGGTGGATAAAACCGACCAAACCATGCCCCCCATCACATCTATTGCCATTAAAGATGGCTCACCTGAGCCTAAATTGGTTGATGCCAAAGATATCGCCACGCTTTGGCCAAGCATTACCCTCAATGTGGATATTTCCAAACTGGATCTTTTCCAACCTGCCGGGCATGAGCTTTACCTAAAACAGCGCGCGCTTGACCAGCAAATTGTGGACACTGAAGGCAAGCGCCTGGTGCGTGTGAATGACCTGCAAATTGCCCGCAAAAACAACCGCTTCTACCTGACTGGTGTGGATGTGGGAGGAACTGGTTTGCTTCGCCGGCTGGGGCTTGAGAACTTTGCTAAATCAGTCGCAAAACTACTCAAGAAAACCTGGAAGACGCACGTGATCCCGTGGGAAGATGTCGCGTCCATCGAACACGATGACCCTCTGCGCCTGAAAGTCTCTCAGGATCGCCTGGTGCAGATGGAGCCGGCCGACATCGCCTCGATCCTGGATGATCTCGATCACCACACCAGCAAAGCCCTGCTGCAGGGTTTCACAGATGAGCAATTGGCAGACACGCTCGAGGAATCTTCCTCTGAAGTTCAACAAGCAGTGATCTCAGCCCTCCAGCCGGAACGCGCCGCTGATGTTTTGGAAGAGATGGATCCTGACGAAGCTGCCGACCTCCTGGCCGACATGGATGACCAGGTCAGCGAGCAATTGCTAAAGCTGATGGAAGACGATGATGAAGAGGATGTCCGCACCCTGTTGCGATACCCCGAGGACTCATCCGGAGGCATCATGACCACCGAGTTTGCTTCAGTCCCCGGGATTTTCACCGTGGAGCAGGCACTGCATCACTTGCGGACCAATGAAGACGCAAAAGATGATGAGTTCATGTTCTACGTTTATTTGCTCGATGAAAATGAGAGGTTGCAGGGTGTGATCAGCCTGCGCGACCTGGTGACTGCCCCTCTTGATCAGAAACTTGCCAAATGGTTCGATGATGACCCGGTGATAGTCAACCCGCTGACTCCCCAGGAGGAAGCAGCCTACCTGGTGGCAAAGTACAATCTGATGGCGGTACCAGTAGTCGACGCTGAAAGCAACGTGATGTTGGGAATTGTCACGGTGGATGATGCAATCGATACCGTCCTCCCTACTGCCTGGAAAAAGAAAATGCCGCGGTTTTCTGGAAGGTAAGTCATGAAAAAGTTGAAACTGCCTTTATGGTTGAAGAATTTCCTGTTGTTTTTGAGTGTCCTGGGTCCAGGCTTAATTACAGCGTCCGCGGATAATGACGCGCCTGGCATTGCCACTTATTCGATGGTCGGATCAACTTATGGCTACAACTTTCTCTGGCTGATACTCGTCATCACGATTGGCGAAGTAGTTATCCTGGAAATGGCCGCCAGGATGGGGGCTGTCACCGGCAAAGGCGCAGCTGACCTGATCCGTGAAAAATTTGGCGTGAAGATGACCACCTTCGCCATGTTGGTCTTGCTGATCGCTAACCTCGGCACAACCGTCGCGGAGTTTGCAGGTATTGCTGCAGCAGGTGAGCTTTTTGGGATCAGTAAGTACTTCAGTGTGCCGATCCTTGCATTATTTATGGGGTTGTTGATCTTACGCGGCAACTATAAGATCATCGAGAAAATCCTGATTGGTCTGAGCCTGGCTGCGCTCAGTTATATGGCAACCGTTGTGATCATCAAGCCTGATTGGGGAGTGATCCTGCACGACACCGTTCTGCCACAAATCCAACTTTCACGCGATCAGGTAATTTCGATGTTGGCTGTAATAGGAACCACCATCACACCCTGGGCCATTTTTTACTTGCAGGCCTCTGTGGCAGACAAAGGCGTCTCGATGGAAAGTTACAGGGACACGAAAATCGATGTTACCTTTGGCTCTGCATGGGGAAACGTGATTTCCGCCTGTATCATTATCGTCTCGGCTGCCACTCTTTTTAAGGTTGGCATTCGAGTGGAAGACGCCAAAGATGCAGCCATGGCGCTTGCGCCGCTGGCGGGTGAGGCTTCTACGATCCTCTTTGCCATCGGTTTGTTGGGAGCTTCGCTTCTGGCAGTTTCGGTGCTGCCGCTTTCGACAACATACGCGGTTTGTGAGGCGTTTGGCTTTGAACGTGGGCTGAACCGTAGTTTCCGTGACGCGCCGGTCTTTTATGGTTCTTTAATTGGGATATTCGTCTTGAGTGTGCTGATCGTTTTGATCCCTGGCATGCCGCTTTTCCAGATGATGATCCTTTCCCAGACTCTTAACGCAATCCTGCTGCCGGTGATCCTCGTGCTGGTACTACAACTTGCAAACGACCGGGCGGTGATGGGTCAGTATCGCAATACCAGGTTGACGAACATCCTGGCCATCGCCATAACTATCTTGATCGTCCTTGTTACCGCCGTTTTGTTATTGGAACCAATATTTAGTCTTTTCTGGTATTGATACCTATAGCAGAAATTCAACACCCCATTACGTAATGGGGTGATTTTACTTCGGAAGTGCCTGCAGCAGATCATAGATGCTGGCAAAGGAGTTTTTCTGCCCATCCTGCTCAATCTGCCAGGTAATGGTATCGTTTTGCGGCAAAACACAAATCCTCGGACTTCCCGGGATCCACTCATCCTCTACCGCTAAGCCTGCCCTGTGGAGCGCTCGTTTGGTCCAGATGAGCTCAGGACCCTGCCCTTCCAGGAAAACTGACTGTGAACCTGAATTTTGCGTGTCAAAAGTACCTGAAAGCGGATCAAAACGAACACCCGCGCGATTGAAAGTCTGGGCAAAGCTGCCGTTTAGCACCAGGTCTTCTGGAGCACCCTGGATTATCTGACCCTCATCATCCATAAGCCAAATGCGGTCGGCATGACGCAAAGCCAGGTCCAGGTCGTGAGTGGAAGTCAGCACGGCTTTGTCGTGCCCAAAGGCGAGATCATGCAGCAAATCCATCACAACCACCCTGCCTGGAAGGTCCAGGTAAGCAGTCGGCTCATCCAAAACCAGCAGGCGTGGTTCCTGCGTCAGCGCTCGCGCGATCATCACTTTTTGTCGCTCGCCGTCGCTGAGGGTGTGAACGTATCTTTGGCTGAGCTTGTCCACCCCAACCACCCGCAGGGTTTCGTGCACCACATCCCAGTCATGCTCGCTCATCCGGTCAAACAGACCGGTAAAGGGGAAGCGCCCCATGGCAGCCAATTCATCTACGCGCATTGCTCCAACGGAGATCGGGTTGGTGAGCACCACGCTCACCTGGCTGGCCAACTCACGCGGAGGGTATGTTTCCAACTTTTTGCCGGATAACAGGATCTCTCCAGCCAACTTGGGTTGTAGACCGGTCACCGTGCGCAGCAAAGTAGATTTGCCCACACCATTCGGACCTACCAGGCAAACAAACTCTCCTGCGTTTAGGGTCAGGTTCAGGTTGTCGGCAACCATTTTTGGTGATTTTCCGCCATTTTTGTAGCCAATACTCAGCGCGCTGGTTTGTAAAACAGGAGGTGTCAGACGTTGAATGATGCCGCACCTCTCTTTCGTTTCAACACAACCCATACCACGAATGGCGCGCCAAACAGGGATGTCACCACGTTGATCGGCAGCACGAGTTGGCTGCCAGGCAATTGGGCGATCAGGCTTGCTGCCATCGAAACAGCAGCCCCAATCAGGATGATAGCCGGGATCAGGATTTTGTGGTTCGAGGTTTTAAATAAGTTGCGTGCGATGTGCGGCACGGCTACGCCAATAAAACCGATCGGTCCGCAAAAAGCCGTTACTGCGCCGGAGAGAACCGACGCGCTAAGCAGCACGATGAAACGCAGCAATCCGACGTTCAGCCCCATTGTCCGGGCATAATCCTCACCCAGGAGCAGCGCGTTTAATCCCTTGGGTAATAACGCCATCAAGGAGACCCCTGCAAAAATCACAAGCGCCATCACGCTGAGCTGCGTCCAATTGACCCCGCTGAAGGAGCCAAAGGACCAGATTGAATAAGCCTGGATGCGTTCAGGCGCGCTGAAGTAGATCAGCAGGCTGACTACCGCGCTGGTGGCATGCCCAAACATCAAGCCCAGGATCAGCAAGGTTGTCGGGTTTTGCACCCATCTTCCAACCAGCAGGATCAGCGCCAGCACCAGGCCAGCGCCGAAGGACGCAGCAAGCACCAGGGAAAACTGTCCGCCGAGGTTCAGCGCCGGCAGAAAAAGACCGCCCACGAAGCTCGAACCAAGAATAGCCAGTGCCACACCAAGGCTGGCACCGGAATTTATGCCCAGGATAAAAGGATCCGCAAGCGGGTTGCGGAACATGGTCTGCATCTGAAGTCCGGAAGCGCTCAGGGCAATTCCAGCGAGTGCAGCCGTCAGCGCGCGAGGTAAACGCGAGTTTTGCACGATGTAAATCCAACTTTCGCGGATGCCCTCTCTGCCAATCAGAATTCCCCAAATATCTTTAAGGGGAATACTGACCGACCCAAGGGCGAGATTGAGAAGAAACAATGCCAGGATCAGGAGCAAGAACAGCCCAAAAAGCCATAGACGCCTTGTCTGCTGGCTTGTCGCGCTATCAGGGGTTCGGTTCATTTTTGCATCCTTGCTGCGGCTTCAGGAAGACCTATCGCAGTGCCTGGTAAAAAAAGAATTCGTGTTCAGGCAGCGCACCTGGGTGAAGAGCCTTGATCAGATCCATCAGGATCACATCCGGCATGGCGGCCCCGCTTTCAAAGTAATCAACCGCACCCAATTCATTGACGCGTTTACTGTAAGTGTAGACATTACCATCCTGGAAGGCCTTGAAATCCGCGTAACGCGCGTCCATGGCAGCAAGCGCTGACAGATCAGTAACCGCGCCGACATTGATCCAATAATCGGCATCTTTTGCCCGTTCCAAAACGACCTCAAAATCAAGCGGTTGAGCGCCGCTGCCTTCTATATCCTTGAAAACGTAATCCGCGCCGGCGTCCGCGAGCAAGTTGGCGATATAGCTCTCACCTCCGGGCATGTACCAGGTGCCCTCATAGGCGGTATTCGTAAATACCGTGAAACGAGTGGCCGAAAGGCTGGCAGCCGTTTTTGCCTCCTCGTATCGAACTACCATTTCATCAAACAAGCGTGCAGCTTCTGCTTCCTTGTCAAAAAATGCGGCGATGAACTTACCCCATTCAGCCCTGCCAAGCGGATTCTGCTCGAGATAATCGGAATTAATGACCACCTTGAGGCCAGCCTCAAGCAGTTGAGGATGGGAGTCGTATTCCGCAAACCCACTGGCGGAAGTCATGATCAGATCCGGGTTGAGATCCACCAGGCGTTCCACGTTGATGACTGCTCCGCTGCCAACCTCGGCAACCGCGCCAGCCTGGAGCCAGGTTTGCACATCAGGATTGTAGATGTAGGCGCCTGAATCGACCGCCACCAGGCTGGAAAGCGCGTCAATTTGCTCAAGAAAAGGCAGATAAGTGGTTGAAAGCGAGACAAAACTCTCAATCGGCGTATGCACAACCATGATCCCCTCAATGCCGGTTGGGTCAGCCTGACC
>CAYUGV010000089.1:0-2127 GCA_964444335.1 uncultured Anaerolineaceae bacterium
TGATCGAGCGCGTATTCGCAGAATGGGTTCAAAATGGATTTCACGCCTTCGCGGATCAGGGTGCCAGTTTTCGGGTCCACCTGGACGTTGGTTACTTCCGGAACTTGCTTAACACACACAACAATCTTCATGCTGCCACCTCAACAGGAAAAATGTCGTTGGGATTCAACAATCGCTGGGGGTCCAGGGCATTTTTAACGCGCCTCATCTGGTCAATTTGCTCCGGCGTGAACATGTACCTGAGGAATTTGGCTTTGATCTTTCCAATCCCATGCTCCGCCGAGACGGATCCGCCTAGTTCAACCACCCTCTGAGCGAAAATCTCATAAAGCTGCATGCCCCTCTCCAGTTCCTCCAGGTTTCTGGGGAGGATGTTGACGTGGACGTGATTATTACCAATGTGTCCAAAGGCGCACCACTCCAGTTGTAGATCCTCACAACTTGATCGATACAGATTCCACATCTCGCGCATGTGCCCATCCGGCACCGCCATGTCCGTGCCCAGTTTGTGGATCCCCGGATACTGCTTCTTTCTTTCGGCAATAATGCTGTTGATCGTCTCCGGAACCATGTGCCTGAAGACCTTGAAGCGGTCCAATTCGCGGCTCTCGTAACCCGCCCACGAACGCTCCAGGCTGCCCCCACAGCCAGTGATCACCGCTTCGAGGATCGAGAAATCCTGGTTTTCCTGGTGAGGGTCAAAACTCATCTCGAAAAACACGGCAGCCTTCGCGTTTTCCGGGATGGGCGGCATCCCCACCGTGGAAGGTTCTTCATGCTGCAAGCGCCTGAGTATATGCAGCGCGTTACCTGAATAGAACTCGAGAAAATCCAGTTGAATGCGCCCTTCGGATCGCAATGCGTCCGCCAGGGTAACAGCCTGCTCGTCAGAATCTACGAACTGAATGATCGACACTTTGGCTTCCCGTTTGAGTAGCGCGACATCCACGCTGCTCACAATCCCCAAAACGCCTTCAGACCCGATGAAAAGGTCAATCAGATCCATTCGTGGCGCAGAGTACAGCCCAGCTGTGCTTTTTGTGCGGGGTTGCGGGTAGTTTGGAATGTCTATCACAGCGGCATCGCCCTTGGAGTCGTAGACCACAAACTGCCCTTCAGGTGAGGCAAAGTATGTTCCCCTGGGGATATCCAGGTATTCGCCATTGGCCAAAAACACGCGCATCCCCCGAACCCAGGCGCGCGTTGGACCGTAGCGGTAAGTTCGCGCGCCCGAAGCGTTCGTGACCACGGAACCGCCGAGCGAGGCACTCATTTCGGTCGGGTCGGGAGGGTAAAAGTACTGATCTGGGTCTTCCCTGAATTCGGCGTAATGCCTGCGAACCCCTTCATCAGGGCTCTGCTCAAGGAAAGCCATCTGCTTAGCCCGCAGCATGCCGTCCAGGTTCTTCAAGCTCACGCTCGTCTGTGCTTTGATCCTCCATTCACCCGAAGGCTCGTCGCGATAGACTTCCGTGACCTTGTCCAGATACTCGAGTGAAATCAGGGCTCCCTCGGAGGGAACGCACCCCCCAACCAGCCCAGTGCGGGCACCGGCAACAGTGAAGGGAACCTTTTGCGAATGAAGCGTCCTCACTACCGCGGCAAGTTCACCCTCACTCTTCGGAAAGAACAGATAGTCGAAGGGCTTGGCAGATAATTTGGACTCGTCACTGAGATAGGCGGAATACTCAGCCTGGATGGTCGCAAATCCCTCAATCCGTTTCACTTGAGCGAAGTCCACCTCAGGCGCGGTTTTCGAATAGATCTCGTGCATAACTAAAATCTCCTAAAAGTCGCAGTTTTTACGAGCGCGTTACCGGGTGAGGATTCAACTCGTGGCTGGATAGGATCGCCCTTAAGCAGGCGATGCTCTCACGGGCAGCGGTAAGGGGATCTGGCAGCGGCATAAACTCACCGGAGACAAATCCATCGTAGCCGGTTGATTGTAATCTGGAAAGAATTCCGCTGAAATCAAGGTGCCCTGCGCCGGGATACCAGCGGTTCGAGTCAGCGACATGAAAATGGAAGATCCTGTCTCCACAGGTGCTGATGCTCTGCAGAATGTCGGGTTCTTCGATGTTCATGTGGAAAGTGTCCAGTAACAAGCCAAAATTATCCGCGCCAACC
>CAYUGV010000089.1:2227-5838 GCA_964444335.1 uncultured Anaerolineaceae bacterium
CCATGCCCGGAGTGTCCCTGTGCGCCGATGATCTGAGCTCGCCGCACCTGGAGCACTTCGCCAGCCACTGGCATCTTTGCTTCTGCCCGGGCTGTGACGACGATTCGGCTGTTCAGAGTTCGACCTTCCCAAACAACCCGCTCAATTCCGGGATAAACCACCGTAGGTAAGCCGGTCGCTTCCATGAACAGGTCAGCTCCCATTCCTCCGGTGATCTCCAAAACGCGATCCGCGAAGTCTTCCTTGAGTGGGTTCACGTGGTAATCCGCGCCTAATCTCAGCGCCATTTGTGCCCGGTCTTCCTGGGTTTCGGAAATGATCACCTGGGACGCGCCTGCCCGTTTCAGGATAGCGCAGGCTGCCAGACCAACTGGACCACCGCCCAAAATCACCACCCGGTCTCCGGGTCGGATGCCGCCGCCGCGTTCGATCACGGCATTGTACGCCACGCAGGTTGGTTCCACCAGGCTGCCAGCAACAAACAAATCTTTTTCCGAGTAATTCTTCCGCAGTGGTTCCAGGCTCCAAATGGTCCGGGAGGGTACAACGATGTATTTGGTGAATGCACCGTTGACGTTGAAACCAATCTCGTCCAATCGCTCGCAATGGTTTGGCCAACCATCCGCGCAAGGCTTACACTGAGCGCACCAGAGCATTTCCTCTGTGGTAACTGCCTCGCCGCCCTTAAAGGGTTTGTTGGTGCGTTTGTCGAAAGCTTTTCTGCCAGCTTCAACCACCACACCGGAGAGTTCATGCCCCAGGATGCTCGGGAAACCAGTCAATCCGGGATAAAAGATATAGCCATCTTTATCTGCCTGGGCCATATGCACATCCGAACCGCATATGCCGCAAGCCTTAACTTCGATCAACACTTCATCGTCGCCAGGGGTCGGGATGTTGTATTCCCGGATCTCAAGGCGGGGATTACGCCAAACGAGACTGCCTAAATAGGTCTGCCGACCTTCAATGTCTTTCGCGCCCAGCTTGAAACCGGGTTTGGGGTCCCAGTCCGCGACAAGTGTAACGCCTTCCATTTTTCCGTTCATGTCATTTCTCCTTTTCGAGTTACCGCAAATTAAACTTCTGTTCCCTGTCCGATGCGGGGAATACCGTAAACCGGTTTCCATCCCTTGCTCAGAGGCTCTCGCAGGTAGGGTTCCATTTCTTTTTCAGTGCGCAAAGTCACTTCTTCCACGGGCGGCACTTTGCCGGCTGGAAAAGCCTCAAGCACATCATCATGCCAGAGGGTCAGGTACTTCAGGATTGCAGCCATGGGGCGTTTACCCTTATAGGCTGCGCCAGACTTCGCCTTGCCAACCACGCCTTCCGGAGTGGCAGCAATTTCGATCGCGAAGTGACCTTCACCTTCAGACCAGCGGCTGGGACGTCCGAATGGGTCAACGGATTTGTCGTAGTGACCCTCAGGCAAATAGCTCTTGCCCTCGGTATCCACGGCATAGTTCATATCCACCATTTCAGGATGCAGCAGCAGGCTGAGGGAGGTCTCGGACTCGTCCGCGTGCACAAAATTGGTGCTCATCTTGCCGCCCCGATTGGTCGGGCGGAAGAATTCACGCACACCGCGGTGCCAGTCAATCACCCTGAAGATGCCTGGAAGCTGATAGCGCTTCTGGAATTCCTGCACAGCCGATTCAAGCATCCAGAGTTGCCCGTGGTTGTTCACGATCAACTGTTTACGGAATCCATCGTTCCACAGGCCAAGCATGACGTCGATCATCATTTCGCGCACGACATGTTCGCGGACGATAACCGTGCCGGGCATGCCCAGGTGGTGGTAAGGATGACCGCCGTAGTTTAGAGGGGGCAGCGCCAGGTTCACTGGCGCGCCGCGCTTCGCGGTGAAGCGGCGCACACCTTCGCAGATCGCGCTGACGTAAAGCGTATCGGCCGCACTTGGCAGATGCTGACCATGCAGCTCGGTGCAGCCGACCGGGATAAAGACAATGTCGTTCTTCTTGCGATTTTCTTCCACCTTCCAACGAGTGGTGGTCTGAATATAAGAGCCAGGCTTGCCCCATTCCACTGGGGAAGGAACACCATAATCCGCCAGGATGGCATCAATTTCTTCATCGCTGGCTTCCCATACCTCTTTCTTCAGCCGCCCTACCGCGTTATCCTCAAAAAACAGGTCTGGCTGATTGGAGGCCAGATAACCTTCAGGTGCTAAATATTCTGACATTTCATGCTCCTTGTTTGATAATTAATCTTAATAATTTCATCCGGTGATTTCACTGATCTTCACCGGGCGATTTTCGTGGAAGGATTTCCATGCGGCATAACCGATCACGACTGCGTTGCGGCCGTCCTCACCAGTCACTACTGTCGGTAAGTCATCACGAACGCTCTCCAAAAACTGGCGGACCTCGTCGACATAACAAGGAGCATAGCGTTGCATGAAGAAATTAGGCACGCGTGAACTGAGGAAGCCCTCGCGGTCACCTTTCAGGACCGTGTTCTCTTTTTCATTCTCAGCCATGGCGGTTCCTTCAAGGCAAAAAACTTCCAGGCGCTGATCGTAGCCATAAACTGCCTGACGGCTATTGTCGATCGAACCGATGGTGCCATCTTTAAACTTCAACGTGATAAGCGCGGTGTCTAAATCCCCGAACTCTTCCAATTCGCTGTCGATCAGAACAGAACCAGTTGCGTAGACTTCTGTGACCTCGCCAATCTGAAATTGCGCCATGTCGAAGTCGTGGATGGTCATGTCCAGGAAAAGCCCACCCGAAACGCGCAGGAACTCCTTGGAAGGCAATTCCGGATCCCGGTTGGTGATCTTGAGCATGCAAGGTCTTCCCAATTCGCCAGACTTAACGATCTCTCTCACCTTTTGGAAACTCTTGTCAAAGCGGCGATTGAAACCTACTTGCAATTTGATACCTGCCCGATCGACGGCTTCAAGCGCCTCATCGATCCGTGCCAGATCCAGTGCGATGGGTTTCTCGCAGAAGATGTGCTTGCCGGCGTTCGCGCAATCTTTGATGATTTCAGCATGAGTGCTGGTGGTGGTAGCGATCAACACAGCTTCAATCGATTCGTCCGCAAGCAACTCGTGGTAATCCCTCACAACCCGGGTGATCCCCCACTTGTCCGCCACTGCCTGCGCGACATCCAGTCGGATATCACAAATAGCGACGAGATTGGCTTCGGGGACCTGATTGACAATGTTTGCCACGTGCATACTGCCTATCCGCCCGGTTCCGATAACTGCAAGGTTGATTTTTCTGTTCATAAATTTCCTTCATCTCCCCTCCTGACATAGGAGGGGAGAGAAAAATAGCTTCAGATGTCTATGGGCGCATGACGATCTTCATGGCACTCTTCGGACCGTGCGTCAGGGTGGGCACATCCAAACCGAGCATCTTGAAGGCATCCACACCATCTTCCAGCTTGATCACCTTGGTGAAGAAGTTGTCCATGTCGAGGCGATTCTCACGGAAGATGCGTACAGAAGGCACCATCGTATTCTGTCCGAGGTAGAGCCCGAGGATCTTGGTTGCCCAGCGGGTGATCTCGTTCGGGACCACGGTGGTGGTGATGCTGGAGTCCATGCCAAAGGGCAGCACCTTGCCGCCAGGGGTGACGCACTT
>CAYUGV010000090.1:0-3603 GCA_964444335.1 uncultured Anaerolineaceae bacterium
CCACGCCCCGAGAACAAGCATTATACATGCACCCCCACCTTTTCGCAAGGGTTTGCGATGTTCAACCCGACAATAGTACCACCACAATAATCTCTTGCTTCGAAAATTTTGATAGCCTGGTTCAAGGGATAAAATACCGCTGTAGCTCGTTCTTCACGAGGTCAAGCGTCGCGAAAGATCGCTCACCGATGTATCTGCCCCCCAATGCGCCCGGATTGATCACCCGCGTCGACCCGATCCGCTCATCGCGGAAGCGGTGAGTGTGTCCATGGATAACGTAGTCATAATCTCCGCTTTCAATCCGTTTCTCTTGCTCAGTTCTGTAATCACCATGGATCAAAAAAATTCGCTTGCCTGCCAGTCTCAGGTCGAGCATTTCATCGCAAACAATCTTCTCGGATACACTGCAAGCTTTCGACGCAATTATCAAGGGATCATCGCCGTTCCCAAAAGAAAGAAACAAGGAAAAGTCTGTCAATTCGTCCAGTATCTGCGCCGAGATTAAATCGCCAGCGTGCAGTATGACCTCAATGCCAAGCGCGTCGAAGATATCCAACGCGTATCGCACTCCAGGTCGGTTGTTGTGGGTATCGCTCATTAATCCAATTAGCATATATTTCTCCGTTTCAGAGAGGTTATTATAATCTGTGACACATACATGCCTGTGGTAAACTTTATCTGGTATAAAATGTGCAATCCAAAAGTCTAACAGGAGAACCCGACATGACTTCATCACTTCAACAAGGTATCGACGCGGCAAAATCAGGCATGATGGAACAAGCCCTGGTGCATCTTAAAGATGCGATTGTTGAGGAACCCGAAAACGCGAACGTTTGGGTCTGGCTCTCTGCCATCATTGAAGATGAAGAAAAGCAGGTCATTTTCCTCAAAAAGGCGCTCGAGATCGACCCCGCAAACCGTCCTGCCCAGCGAGGGCTGGCTTTCATTGAACGAAAGAAATATATCCCCCCCAAGCCAGGTGAGAAGCTCTCGGATTACACCAAACCTATCGGTGTATTCAAGACGCCGTCCCAGGCAGCAGCTAATGTTTCCGCCTCGGCCAAAGCAGATCGCCCTGCGCCGCAACCCCAGCCAGTGGCCGTCAGCCCTCAACCAGTCCCCGTTTCACAGCCTGCGCCCGTGCGCGCGCCTGCCGCGCGAAAGCCCTGGTTGGATATTCTGCTTTACGGTCTGACTTTGACAGTTTTCATCATCATCGGGATCCTGATCGGCACAACGCTGCTGAATGTTGACATTCCCTTCCTCACCCGTCCCACTCCCGTACTTACGACGCAACCCCCATCAGAAGGCGTTTTTGTCCTTAATGAAGGCCAGTATGCCGAGATGGAATTGTTCTACACGCTTCCGGAAACTGAGGATGGCATTCCACAGCTTGGCAACAAGCAGCCCTCCGTGGTCATCAATAACCTCTTCATCACGCTCGACCGGCTGCAGTTGCTCAACGAAAACGGTGAGTCAATCGCTTTTACATCAACGCCTGCAGAAAACAATATGCAAATTCTGCAACCCACTCAAGCCCTCGTGCCAGGACGGTATTGCCTTGTCTTGAAATTCAACCCGGAAAAAACCGAAGCGCTTTATTGGTGTCTGAAAGTGATTGATTAGTTTTCACCAGATGCCAGTCGAATCCACAACCCCACAGGCGACCCACATGAATGAATTGAACTCGATTCTCCAAAAAACGCTGCTTGCCGAAAAGATCAACCAATACGTCATCTATTCCCCGTATATTGCTCACAAAGCTAAAGCTGGTCAATTCGTAATTTTACGCCTTGGTGATGGTGGTGAGCGTGTTCCTTTGACCATTGTTGACCATGACTCCGAAGCCGGCACGATCACGCTGATCGTCCAGACCGTCGGGAAAAGCACCATGATGCTCGACGCACTCCAACCTGGCGAGACCATTCATGATGTTTTGGGACCCCTTGGAAATCCATCCGAGGTCAAAAACTTCGGCAGGGTTGCTGTGATTGGCGGTGGTGTCGGCGCGGCGGTTGCCTACCCGGTCGCCAAAGCGCTCAAGCTGGCTGGTAACCATGTCACATCCATCGTTGGCGCACGCAATCAGGACCTGATCATCCTAAAGCCTGAGCTTGAACAGGTGAGTGATCGGCTGCTGCTCACCACCGATGATGGCTCTTTCGGCCTGCATGGTTTTGTCACCGACCAATTGCGAATGCTGCTCGAGGCGGGGGAGCATTTTGACTACATCCTTGCGATCGGACCGCTGTTCATGATGCGGGCTGTCGCGGACCTCACCAAGCCCTATGGTATCCCAACCACGGTCAGCCTTAACACCATTATGGTTGATGGCACAGGCATGTGCGGCGGCTGCCGCGTGCAGGTGGGCGACAAGGTCAAGTTCACTTGTGTGGATGGTCCTGAATTCGACGGACACCTGGTGGATTTTGAGACTGTCATTCACCGCAACCGCACCTACAATCACCCGGAAGATTGCCGGCTCGACACCCAGATTGCCGACATTGAAATCGCGTTGCTCGAAGAACCGCCTTCCCAGTCAGCCAAAGAACGGCAGATCGTGCCCGAGCTGCCGGCACACGAACGCATCCGTAACTTCCAGGAAGTCGCGCTTGGTTTCAGCTCTGAGCAAGCCCTGATCGAAGCTGAAAGGTGCCTGCAGTGCCGCAAACCGCTCTGCGTTGAAGGTTGCCCGGTTTCTGTCAAAATTCCTCAGTTCATCCAGCTGATCAAAGCCGGTGATCCGGTTGGCGCTGGTCGGCTGATTAAGACTGATAACGCCTTGCCGCGGGTTTGCGGGCGTGTTTGCCCCCAGGAAGATCAATGCGAAGGCGCGTGCATTCTGAACAGAAAAGGTAAACCTATCAACATCGGGGCACTCGAACGCTATGTCTCCGATGCGCTTGCTGCTGCCAAACCCGAAAGTCAGGCAACTCCAAGCCAGACTGCCTTCAGAGCTGCCATGATCGGTTCCGGTCCAGCCAGCCTGAGTTGCGCTGGTGATCTAGCGCGTGCGGGCGTACAGGTGACTGTATTTGAAGCCTTCCACGACTTTGGCGGGGTTTTGCGTTATGGCATTCCAGAATTCCGCCTTCCCAAGTCGATCGTCGCCCAGGAAGTTGATGCCCTTTCGCAAGCCGGCGTCAATTTTGTACCAAACACCTTGATCGGAGCAACCTTCACCATTGATGAACTGCTTCACAACGAGAAATTTGACGCAGTCTTCATCGGAACCGGTGCGGGCTTGCCGAATTTCCTGGGGATTGAGGGGGAATCACTGGTGGGAATCTATTCCGCCAATGAATTCCTGACGCGCGTGAACCTTATGAAGGCGTACGAATATCCTTACGTGGATACACCCGTCCTCAACATGCTCAACAAAACTGTGGGCGTTTTCGGCGGCGGTAACACCGCCCTCGATTCTGCCCGCGTCGCCTTGCGCCTTGGCGCAGCGAAAGTCACCATCATCTATCGCCGCACTAAAGCCGAGATGCCTGGTCGTAAAGAAGAGATTGAACATGCGATTGCGGAAGGCGTCAATTTTGCCTATTTGAGTGCGCCACTCGAGTTCCTTGGCAACGAGGAAGGCCGCCTGACGGGCGT
>CAYUGV010000090.1:3703-5834 GCA_964444335.1 uncultured Anaerolineaceae bacterium
ATCACGCTTCTGCGCAGTGAGGTGCTCAATCATGCCGAACTTGCCTTGGTGGACACCAATCCCGAGTCCCTTGCGATCATCACCGATTTTGCAAATTGGCTGAATTCTGCCTGGAATTGCCATAAGACAATTACCAGCCATATTTCCCACAAAACCGCCCTAAAAGACGCGGATTTTGTCATCTCAGCGGTCGAAGTGCAGCCTCGTGAACAGCTTTGGCAGGAAGATTTCGAGCGCACACTTCCGCTTGGCATCCGCCAACCCTACGCGGAAAATGGCGGCCCAGGCGGCTTTGCCCATGCTGCGCGAAACGTGAATACCATCCTTGAGATCGTCCACGACATGGAGCAAGAATGCCCCGATGCCTGGTTTATCAATTTCACCAACCCCATGCATCGCATCTGTTACCTGATCCACAAGTACTCCAGGATAAAGGTGGTCGGGCTCTGTCACCAACTTGCTGCTGGATATGCCATGGTTGCCAAAGCGCTTGCCCCTCAATTTCATTTCATCGGAGCCGGCGATTTTCTCAGTACCCATGCGGATCCCAGCAACGACCGTCCGATGGCAAACATGGCGATCCAGGGTTTTGACCGCCTTGCCATCAAGGCTGCTGGATTAAACCACTTTACCTGGATGCTCGAAGTGCATGATCGCGAAACCGGCGAGGACCTTTATCCGCGCTTCCGCCAGGCCTGGCAGAAACTTCCGGAGAGCTTTGAGCCACTCACCCGCCGCGTCTTCGACGCATTCACCCTCTTCCCAATCCCGGGTGATGAACACCTATGCGAATACCTGCCCTGGATGTCTGATGCAGTTGAAAAACCGTGGGAAAAATTTGACCTTTCTCTTTACGATTGGGCTTACTTTTCCAAACACCGTGATCAAATGTGGCAGCAACTCAAGCAGGATATGCGTGCAGGGGATCCTTCAGCCGATTACATCCACACCCATTCGGAGGGTGCCGTTGAGGTAATTGAAGCAATCCTGACCGATTCCAACCTCCTGTGGGAAGCGGTCAACATCCCCAACACCGGGCTGATCGACGGGCTGCCCGAAGATGCCATCGTGGAAGTTCCGGCGATCATCAACCACAGCGGCATTCACGGTCAGCCAGTAGGTTCTCTCCCAAAAGGCATTACTGCTTTGCTGCAGCGCGAAGTTGTCACCAGCCAGTTATGCATCGATTCCGTCGTCAAGGGTGACCGCACCCTCGCCCTGCAGAGCCTTCTGCTTGACCCGAATGTTACCGATCTGGACCAGGCCGAAGACGTTCTCGAACAAATTTTGTTCAATTCCGCCTATTTTCTCCCACAATTTTTTGTTAATGAGGAAACACCATGAAAGATCCAAAAATCATCGATATCGGCGACGCGCCTCGCAACGCTGAAGATCTTCGCTCTGCCTTCAGCCGCGGAATAACTGAACCTCTCTCGTCCAAAGGCTGGCCGCGCTGGCTCGTTTTGGGGCTGGGCTTGGTTGGGCTGGTGTACGTGCTCAATCCCACTTTCGGCATCTTTGAGCTCATCCCGGACAACCTCCCCATCATTGGCAACCTTGATGAAGGACTGGCATACATCCTGGTGTTGCTGGGTGTGGTGGAGTTGATAGAAGGCGGTAAGAAGCCAAATTCGGATTAGAAATCTTTGCTTGTTTCGCTTATTTAGCTGATTTTTGTCGTTGCGAAGCGGCTTGACATCCGCCTGACAAATATTGACAAGCATTGGAAACGGGTGTAATATATTGGCTGTATGTGGTAGTTTGCAGTAGGAAAAGTCAACACTTTCTCGATAGTAAACCCCCAGAACAAAAAAATTTTATTGAGTTATTTCAGAGAGGAATACAAGCATGTCAACAAGAGAAGTCGGAACCGTTAAATGGTTCAATGGCGAAAAAGGTTATGGGTTTATTGCCCGCAAGAGTGGTGAGAAGGATGTCTTCGTTCACTATAGCGCCATCATCGGCGACGGTTTCAAAAGTCTGAAAGAAGACCAGGCTGTCGAGTTTAGTGTTGTAGACGGAGCCAAAGGCCCCCAAGCTCAGGACGTTCGCGTTCTCGAGTAAATCGTAACGGAACAATTTGTAAACAGGCTGAGCATGCTCAGCCTGTTTCTTTTTTGTGATGTCATCC
>CAYUGV010000091.1:0-5791 GCA_964444335.1 uncultured Anaerolineaceae bacterium
GCTCAGGCTGGGGGCAATGGAGTCGAACCACTACATACAGATTCAGAGTCTGCTGTCCTGCCATTAGACGAGCCCCCACTAACGAATGCCTATATTACCACATTCCTGCCTTTTCTTACAAGGGTTCTTCCCGAAATTCTTTTTCCTGGCTGCGCATCTTGATATTCTCAACCAATCCAATTCCCAGCAGCATTGAAACCAGCGAGCTGCCACCATAGCTGATGAACGGCAGGGTCAAACCGGTCACCGGCAGCAACCTCAAATTCACCCCCACGTTTACAATCGTTTGGAAGCCCATCAACACGCCAAAGCCATAAGCGATCAGCGAGCCATAGGCATCCGGCGCGTTTTGTGCCACCTTAAAACAACGCACAATCACAAAAATCAAGGCTGCTAAAACGATAACCGTCCCAACAAAGCCAAATTCGTGTGCCAAAACCGAGAAGATAAAGTCATTGTGGCGGATCTTCAAAAATCGCAGTTGCACTTGCGAGCCCTGCCCGTAACCTTTGCCAAACCAACTTCCCGAACCGATACTAATAAGTGCTTGGTCGACATTATAGGTGTCACCATAACGCGCATCCTCTGCAGGAGCAATAAAATTGGTGATGCGGGCTTTCTGGTAATCCGCCAGGTAGGGAAAATCCAGCAAGAAAGACAACCCAATAAACAATGCGGCAGCGCCAAGCATGATCAGGATATATTTAGTTTTCAATCCGCTGATCCAGAGCATGGTCGCCCAGGTGATAAAGATCACGATACTTGTGCTGAGGTTCGGTTGAAGCAAAATCCAGAGGACGATGCCAGCTGTTAGGGCCAGGCTTTTTCCGATCGTCATCCAGTTATTGATCTTTTCGATGTTACTCGAAAAGAAACTGGAAAGCGTCAGGATAATGGCAATCTTTGCCAACTCCGCCGGTTGGATCGTCACCAAGCCAGTCTCCAGCCACCTGGCTGCGCCAAATCTCGCTCCACCAAATATGAACACCATCAACAACAACATGGCTACCAACACATAGAAAGGTTTACTGAGTGTTTTCCAAATGTGGTAATCAAAAGAAGCGCACAAGAACAACACCGCCAAGCCAATGATCAGGAAAACAACCTGTCGTCTTGGATGCCCCTCCAGGGTGGGGTTACCCGCAATCGCTGAAGAGATCAGCGCAACCCCAAACACACTTAGCAACAACACCACTGCAAACAGCGGGATGTCAAAACGTTTCCAAATCTCGCGCGTGTTCATATAAGTTTAAACTTCCTCGCAACTGCTTCCTGCACGACTACTGTATTGCCATCAAACCAGGTTTCAATCGGACCAGAATTCAGCAGTTTTTTAGGCATTTCCACAAACTGCCCACACAGAGTTATTCCTGTACCAGCATAACGTAAAACACATAGTCGCGAGAGCGTATCCCCGCTGCAGCCAGCTTTCACGCTTCCCCTGATGGTGCCCCACACGATCAGACTGCCAAAGGCAACAACCTCCGCTTCTTCGGGTACATCTCCAATCAATACGCCATTAGCCTTGAAAGCCACTTTTTCGCCCTTTTCCAGCGCTTTGGTATGCCATTCAACACTCTGCTCAATCGTAGTCGAAGGCACGTTTTCTGGCTTTGCAGCTAAGGGTTGCGAGGAGATACTGGTCTGAAGTTCGTAATTTCTGGCAGACTCCAATGTAATTTCCGAGGTAGTCAGAACCGCCCACAGGCAGACACCCTCATCAGAAAGATCGCGCAGAAGCTTAAAAAGCTGATCCTGCGACCAATCTGCGCTGCCAACATCAAGGGCAATTCTTCCGCCTTTAAAGAAGCGCTCCTGCGTCTGGATGCGCGAGATCAGTAGATCTCGCTGCTGGTACCAGGGTTTATCCGGCAGGCTGATCAATACCCCACCTTTGATTCCTCGAACGCTTATTTCTTCCATCATCAAGGCCTACGGTGTCGCTGGAGCATATTCGTTTTGCTTCAGATCCTGATCGACCTGTTTCAATTGAAAATACGCATCGATCGTAAATTTTGCGATAGGAGCTGCGACTGTCGAGCCTTCAGCACCATGGTAGACAAAAACAGCCACAACAATTTCTGGATCATCATAAGGGGCATACCCCACAAACCAGGCATGCGCAGGCCATGATCCCGGAATGCAAAGCCCTTCGCGGTTTGCCCAGTCATCACAGAACTCAGCCGTGCCGGTTTTACCCGCCACTTTCCAGGGATTATCCTGGAACTCAAACCAAGCTGTGCCATCATCGCGTGTCACCATTTCCATACCGCGTTTGGCAAGGTCGATCACCCATTGCTCCACAACTTTTCGCTCGTTGGTGCGGTTGTTGCCTTCGTAAGTGGCAATTAAAGGGTCTTTGGTGATATCCCAGAGAACCTTTGGTTCAGATTGATAGGTGACAGTCCCATCGTAATCGGTGATCTTATCGATGATCGTCATCTTGTAGTGCTTGCCGTCATTAATGATCGTATTGATCGAATTCAACACCTGTACTGGCGTTGCCAACACGTAACCTTGCCCGACTGCTGCCAGGTAAGTGTCTCCGGTTGCCCAGTTTTCGCCAATGTTCAAACGTTTCCAGGTGGGATTTGGCAGCAATCCGTCGGCTTCACCCGGCAATTCAAGCCCAGTGGTCTCGCCGTAGCCAAGTGCCGCAGCATACTCGTCCATGCGCCAGATCCCCAAGCCGCCATCAGCAACTTCGCCTTCATAACCGCCGCCAACCTTGTACCAGTAAGTATTGCAGGAATATGCTATTCCATGCAAGTAATCCACCTGTCCATGCCCGGCGCGATCCCAGCAGTAATAGTTTTGGAGCATTCCAATGTCAGTCTCATAGAATTGCTGGCGGAGGGTGATCATGCCCGGATCTTCAACAGTCTGGTAAGGTGTAACGACATCCTCATTCAGGACGCCCAGCGCAGAGACCATTTTGTAAACTGATCCTGGCGGCAACTCGGAGCTGATAGCCTTATTAAGCAAGGGTTTGTGTTCATCGATGCTGAGCTGCTCATAGTAGTCAGCCGGGATAAATGGGGACATGCGATTGTTATCATAGCTCGGGTACGAAACCATCGAGAGGATCTCACCGGTTTTTGCATCCATCGCCACGACCACCCCCATGGTGCTGAGGATCTCATTCCGCCACACCATATAGCGTTGGTTCCAGAAATCAAGTTCGTTTACCAACGCCGCGTGAGCTGCCTGCTGTAAGCGGTAATCTATCGAGAGATAGACATTTTCACCAGGCACAGGCTCAACAGGCTCCTCGATATCGCGGACGATCTCACCACCAACTGTCACCTCCACCACACGCCGACCGTTTTTCCCGGCGAGCACATCCTGCATCGAGTTCTCGATACCCATGTAGCCCACTTTGTCCCGCCCGGAAACAAAGCCTTGTTCGGTGTAGTAATCCAGCAGCACTTCCGGGATGGGTCCCAGGAATCCGATGATTTCTGCAGTCTGATTCCCGGTGGGGTACTCGCGGATCTGCTCAACTTCCACTTCGATACCAGGCCAATCGATGGCTTTTTCCTTGATCACCATCGCAGTTTGCTTGTCGATGTTGCATTTCAGGCGTGTCGGTTGGAATGGCCAAAGACTATCCGCAATCTCCACCACCTGTTCAATGCCCAGTGTGGTATAGCAGGGGCTGAAAGCACTTGCGGTCTGATCATTAACTTCGCCCTGGCTGACTGGAATGCCGATCAGAGCGCTGAGTTGGTCAAAAATTTCCCGTGTTTTTCCTGCAGAGTCGGGTAAATTGGCCGGAGTGACAGTGACGTTATATTGCGCCACATTCCGGGCCAAAACAATCCCATTCCGGTCAAAGATCATCCCTCTTTCGGTCGGGATGCTAATGACCTTTGTGCGGTTTTCTTCCGCTTGTGCCTGGAACTCTTTTCCCTGCACGATCTGGTAGTTAAACAGTTGCGCGATGTAATAGACAAACACCACTGCGATGATCAGATAGATCCAACGGAAACGCTTCAGATCAATTGTGGGTTTTTCATACTTGCCATTGTTCATATCTGGGCTCCTTGCGGATACAACCAAACACTCAATTCCCGCATGATGGCATGTACCGGAATTGCCAGGAACATGTTGAGGAATACCGATGGCAAGACCACGTTCACCAACGCAATAGAGAAGTTAAAGGGTATCCGCTGAATGAAGAGTACAGCGATTGAAAGAAAATTCACTAGGATGGTCGCGCCAAAAGTCAGCAGGAACATCGCCAAAAGTGGAGTCTGCCATACGCGTTGTTTCAGACCAAAAGATGCGAGATATACCGCCATATATACCACCATCGGTATAAAGAATGGTAACGCAGAAACAAATCCAACCACTCCACCCATGATAAGGATCAGGATCCAGAACCGGCGATGTTTCTGATGCAAGCATAATGCAATGATCAGCAGCAACACCAGGTCCGGGCTGCCGGAGAGGATCATCCAACGGCTGAAAACGCCATATTGGAGCATCATCGCGAGCACGAAACTCATCCCATACGCCAGGTAGATTAACACAGCAATCCTCAGGGCACCAATGGCGTGATGTCCACTGCCTCAAAGTTAGTGATTACCAGCACCGCGCTTAAAGTGGAAAAATCAACAATCGGTTGAACTGAACCGGTTTGAAAGAGCGCGTTTTGGCGTGACTGCATCGATAGGACCTGTCCCACGAAAATGTTCGGGGGGTAGGTTCCACCCAGCCCGGAAGTAAGAATCACCTCGCCAATGTCCACTTGGGACTCAACTGGTACCATATCCAGGCTGACTTCACCTGTGATGGAACCACTCACCTGCCCCTCAACGTTTGCGGTCTTCAGACGCACATTAACAACCGATCCGGCATCCGTGATCAATTGAACCCGTGCGGCATCCGAAATGACCGCGTCGATTCGACCAACCAGGCCTTGTTGGGTCACCACCGGCATGCCGTAGCGGATCCCATTGTTTGAGCCTTTATCGATAATGATGTATTGCAGGTAGGGGCTGATTTCGCGACCGATCACCGTAGCTGCTTCGTACTCATGATCCGGGTTGTTGCGGGCAAAATCCAACAGGGTGTATAGAATGTCAGCCTGAGCCAGGTTTTCCTGCAGGGCGATGATCTCACTTTGCAATTGAGCGACCTCATTGCGCAAGGTGATGTTTTCCTCACGCAGGGTCGCCATATCGCGCGGAGAACCAAAGAAATCCCTGAATGCCAGGTAGCGCCCTGAGATCCAACTTTGAGCTGAGATCAGTGGGCTGACGGAAACGCTGAAAATTGGTGTCAGATAACCCGAAATCGCCAGAATCAGGACACCGGCAATCACGACGATTAAAATCAGGTTTCGCAGGTTTTTAGGAGTAAAAAGATTTCGCATGTCGAATCTGGTCTTCCCAGATGGCAAGGAAGGCTAACCTTGCGTACTTGTGTAAGGATCCCGTTCGATGCCTACGAGTAAGTTTTCGTACAAATCCAGGTCATCCAGCACCATGCCACAGCCGCGTGCCACGCAGGTCATTGGGTCTTCCGCCACCCAGACCCTCACACGTACTTCATTTGAGAGTCGTTCAGCCAAGCCCTGTAGTTGCGCGGTGCCACCTGCCAGGCAGATGCCATTGTCCATAAGATCCGAGAGAATTTCAGGCGGGGATTCATCCAGGGCATCCTTGATGGTATCCACCATCACCTGAATGGAGGGCGAAAGCGCTTCGCGAATTTCTATCGATGAAATTTCAATGGCTTCAGGCAAGCCGGTGATCAAATTTCGCCCGCGGACATCGACTGTTTT
>CAYUGV010000092.1:0-5784 GCA_964444335.1 uncultured Anaerolineaceae bacterium
GCCTGTTCCAGCGCCCCAGGTTGACGCATGCGTCAACGCTACAAAACGACCCGTAAGCTACGGACTTGGTTTGCCATCGATCGTAATGTCAGGTTGATCCATTTAGTCTGACCTACGCGGTTCTTGTTGTTGAGTAGTAGGAGCGGCTGGACCGAGGCCCAGCCGTACTAATGGTGCTTTTCAAACTCGAGATCGCGTCGCTCCGCTCGCGATGACGATATTCCGTGATGTCAGGTTGCGCATACTCTCCGAGCACGATGAACAAACCTATGCGGTTCTTGTTGTTGGGTAGTAGGAGCGGCTGGACCGAGGCCCAGCCGTACGATGATGCGATTCACCATTATTTGTGATTTCAGGCTATTTCAACTTTTCCAAGTAACCATACGCCGCGGTTGCAAGGTTTTCAGCGGCGTGCGCGAGGGCATCCTCGAGAGGTTGACCGTCAGGAGTGGCCTGGACCAGATCATCCACGCCTAAAGCGAACATCTTTTCCGCCCCGTCCCCTAACGCACCGGAAATTACGGCTACACGCACAGCGGCTTCATGAGCGCGCCTGGCGACCGCTGAAATAGCCTTCCCCATTGCACTTTGCGCGTCTGTACGTCCTTCTCCTGTGATCACCAGGTCACTTCCCACCAATTTTTCATCAAATCTCAAGACATCGAGCACAAAATCGATGCCACTGCGGATCTCAGCCCCCATAAACGCCACGAAAGGCAGCGCAAACCCGCCCGCCGCTCCCATCCCGGGGATATCCTTCAAATCCATGCCGATTTCCTGCTCGGTCCGCTCCGCCAAATTCCGCAGCCACCGGTCCAACTGCCTGACTTGCCCCGGGGTGGCGCCCTTTTGGGGACCAAAGATTTCTGCCGCGCCGCTGGGACCACAGAGCGGATTATTAACGTCGGTCAGGAAAACAATCTTGCCGGAATAACTGAGCTCACGCAATCCACGAAGATCAAGGCTCTGTATGCTTCCCAAGCCGCCGCCGTTGGTGACCTTTCCTCCCATTTCATCAAAAAAATGGATCCCCAAAGCAGTCGCCGCCCCAATGCCGCCATCGACCGTGGCGCTTCCACCCAGACCAATGTAAATCGGGTTCGCCCCGGATTTGATGGCATCCAAGATCATCAAGCCCACACCGAATGTGCTGGTGCGTAGAGGATCATATTCGCGAGGGTTGAGCAAGGTGAGCCCCCCTGCCCCAGCCATCTCGATCAAGGCTGACCTGTCTGCCAGCTTCAGATATTCGGCCGCAATCTCGCGCCCCAGGGGGTCGCAAGTCTGCACGACGACGCGTTCACCCCCTAGCGCGTTAAACGCGACCTCAACCAGCCCCTCTCCCCCATCGGAAATGGGCAACTGAATTATTTCAGCTTGAGGAAAGACCTTTTCAGCTTGGGCAGCAATGATTCGACAAGCTTCAGGCGCGCTAAGCGAGCCTTTGAACGAATCCGTCGCAACAATGATTTTCTTGATCATAAGATTAGTTTATCAGGGAAGTCGCCTGGCAGACGATGACTCACAGTTGGAAAATGGGAGCGTCCTCCAGAACCATCGGCACCAAGTAGCCATCGGTCATTTGCATGACCTCATCCGCCACCTTTGTGATACCCAGGTCGTGCGTCACGATAATGACCAGGTAATTATCATCGTGCGCGAGATGCCAGAGCAGCTCAACGATCTTCTCCCCGTTAGCCACGTCCAGGTTGCCGGTGGGCTCATCGGCCAGAATTATTTTTGCGCCGGAAGCGAGCGCACGGGCAATTGCCACGCGCTGTTTTTCTCCGCCGGAGATCATGTTCGGAAAGCGTTTGTAGACCGTTTCGGGCAGGTTCACATGGGCGATTTGTTCTTTGGCAATTACCGCTGCCTCTTTTGGCGACTTGCCAACCAGTTCCAATGGAAAACAGACGTTCTCCAGGCAGGTCATCAGCGGGAAAAGGTTGAAACTCTGATAAACCACTGTCACATTTTCACGGCGGTACGCGTCCAGATTGACCGCATCGGTAGGCGTGCCACGGTAGATCACCTGACCTCCTGTGGGCAAAGCCAAGCCTGCCATGAGAGAGAGCAAGGTGGACTTGCCAGAGCCGGACTTCCCGATAATGGCGTACATCTTGCCTTCGTGAAAATCGACATTGACCCCTTTGACGGCATCGACCGATTGGTAGTGGTTGCTGTATTGATAACTGACGTTATCGAGCTTCAGGATGGGTTCTGGTGACAATTGATCCATAACGCTTCTATTCCTTGGTGAACAAAATATCAAGCACCTTGGAACGCCCCATCAGCCCGATGGCGATGATGATTCCCAAAGTGTAAACAGCTAAGAACAATAGCAGGTTGCGATCGACAGCTGACAGCCATTCCGGGCGTGCCAGTATAACCACGGTGACTGGCAGGAACCCGATCAGCAGGAGGAAGAATTGCTCCAGGAAAAACGCCAAGTAAACCTGGATCTTCTTCGAGCCCAAGCTGCGCATCACCGCGAACTCAGGCAGGCGGTTACGTGTGAGCAGGTAGGAGAGGATAAATCCAATCAAGCCGGAAAGCAGGAGCATGATGGGAATGATGAGATTCAGAAACGACAGATGCTGCCGGATCGAAAGCAAGCCATCCGCAAGGGCTTTATCTTCGATGACAACAGCCAGGCGATTGCTGCGAATGACGCCAATTTGGCTATAACCGCTTTCTTCCAGGTAATCGCGCAGACCGTCAAGATCGCGTGGATTTTCTGGAATGATCGTAGCGGAGTCGACTGATTCCGCTATGTATTCATTGGGAATGCCGATAACCTTTAGCGAATTCAGGTCATCAGGATACTCTCTAGACATGATCCCCAAATCTGTACCCATTCTCACTTCGGTCAGGAGGCTCCACGGCACATAGAAAACCGGAGAGCGGCTGCCCTGGAAATAGCTCCCAACCACTTTGAAGTCAAAACCTTCGGCCAGCACATCATATCTTTCAATTGGTTCGTAGACACCCAGCCTGATGATATCTCCGAACTTCAAGCCGTGCTCTGTCATAAAACGGTCTGGCAGGATGATGATGAACTCAGGATTGAGATAGTCTTCATCCGAGTAACCTTGCAGCCACTGGACCTGTGACTCACGGAATTTGATTGCTTCGCTGGTGCGGGTGACGCTGTCGGTCAGAGCAAGGATTGGCATTCGTTTCACTTGCTGTTCCAGTTTGCTAAAGCCCAATTCCAGCTCAATATTGGACTTTTGGCGGTCAACCACGGGTCTTTCAGGTAAACCAGGCGTACCGGGGCTGCCATCGGCATGTTCCACCAAACCCATATACTCATAGTGCATATAACGGGTAAGCAGTAACTCTTTGATCACCGGATTCTCATGCTCAAGCTTTGCCCTGATTTCCCGGATCTGTTCACCAGAAAGAGAAGATTGGAACATGCTGCGCGTCTGCCTCGCCTGGTAGGAGCTATCCAACATTCGAAACAGGTCGCTTTGGAGTTGGACCGGAACATTTCTGTTTCGACCCAGGAAGGTGGTGAGGTAAGCAGTGGTCGGAACACGGTCGTAAATCGTTTCGGCTGCCTGCTCTTGATCCGCGACAGAGACGCCAATGATCAGGATGAAGGCTGCCAAAAGAGCCACTGTGAGGGGCACGATGAGGCTGCGTGAAAAATTCCGCAGGATCGAGCGTAAGGCAAAACGCAAACTTAAGCCCGGCACCCGGGCAAACGTCATCGCGTGACCACTTTCGGTTTTGGGGGCGATGACCGTTTTTGTCTTCTTCCGCCTGGGCTTCTTGAGGGTAATGAACGAGGTTACCAGAGTGATCATAAAGACCAGAGCGATAACAACTCCTGTTGTAAACCAGCGAACCCAATCGGCGGTAACTAATTCGGGCGCGAAGGGCACCTGCAGCCCCAGGGCGCGTTCGCTGAAGCGCAGGTCTTGCATGATGCCGTCCTGCAAGACGCTCCAAACCGCTCCGGTGAGCTTGCTATCGACCAGGCCGGCAACGTAGGTGGCTGCCAAACCCGCAAGGATCGCGACAATCATGATCCCGATGACCAGGTAGGTGATTGTGCGGGTACGACCGGTGCCCAGTTTCATCATGACATCCGCTGTTTCGCGTTGGCGAACAATGAAAAGATAGGCAAACAGGCTGATCACAGCTACCCCTGCTGCCGCGCTTGCAACAGTCATGTAAAGCGAGCGCTCGCGCAGCTTCAGAATGGGGATGACCGCATTGCTATAACCCTGGTCTTCCACCTGGAGCTCGACCATCTCGGGGACAAGCGAGTCCACATAGGAAAGGTACTCTTCAACCTGCGCGTTATTAACCCTTACGCGCAGGAAATCGTAACTATCAGGCGCCTTTTGCAGCCAATCGGGGTAAGGCGTCAGAATGGTGTAAGTAAGATCCGAAGTTATCTGGAAAATGCCCGCAATCTCACAATCTTCCTCTTGGGCGAAACCAACTTCGGAAGCATAGGTGTATGCGGGATTACCTTGAGGGTCATAATGGTATGCAAGGTGCCAACTATCGCCCACCTGAAGGTCGAGCAAACTCGCCAAACGCTCGCTGATGTAGCAGGTGCCAGGCTCTGTCTTGTAACTACCGCTCTTCAGCCAGGTCTGCTTCATATGGAACGGGATCATGCTTTGAATATCTGACGAAGCGATCACAGGGAACGAGGTATCGATGATGTGCAGAGCCTCTGCCAGCTGAAGCCAGGCTTTGCCCTCTTCGGTTTCAAAATAATCGGGCCGATCCGTGATGTCGGTCAGTTCCCCGATCCCTTTCAGGGTTTCACTCGGGTTCCGGACCAATTCAGCAGGCTTCATAGGCATCAGGGTCATGGAGATGGTGGATTGGGCATAGGCAGCTACCAGGAAGGTGCGGTCAGGCTGCAATTGAGCGCTGACATCCAAACCGGAGGTGGTTAGGGGGCTAACCTTCAAGAATACCGTACCGCTCACTTTCCGTCCGAAGATGGTATCGTAAGTGAGAGCTGTCCAACTGCCGTCGTCCTGCTTGGCAAGCAGGCGCAGCGTAACGATGACATAATCTTTGAACGGGGAGCTGTTTTGCCACACCTTGGAGCTGTCGCCAGCATAAGCCGAGATGGTACGCTCCTGGTCGACAGCGAGTACAGCTGGATGATTGGTGAGAGCAGAGAAATCGATGGCAGATAAGTTCTTTTGGAAGTTTTCATCCGCCCAGGCTCCATCAGGGTTGTGAAGATCACCGTATTTGAAGGCGATAACGGTGTTGAAATGTTCATTCGCCTGCTCGAGCATGCGGTTGGCAGAGTAGTTCATACTGCTACCGAGGTTGACAAAGACGATGGAAGCGGTTAACAGGATCAGGAAAAGAAAGGACTTGCCTGGTGAACGGATTATGCTCCTGAAACTGTGCTTAAAGATCATAGGTTATCGGCTGCTTTCAGCCTGCCAAGTATAACGTTTAAGCCATGATGCTGCCAGATAACAGAACATTTTTTGGCTATGTGAGGATTGGATTGGAGTTAACGGCTGGAGCAATACCCTGCTTCGCGGGCATATAGCCCCAGCCCACTATCAGATCGCCACATCGCTACACTCTTCGCGAGGACGGGTTTTTGAGTCGGAAACCTGGTATTTTTGGAGGTTGTTAGACACCATTTGTGATGGCAGGTTCAAGGGAAGAGCCTAACCTACGCGCATGCTTATGATGATGCAGAGTAAAAGTGTATATAATCACTTCTCGGTTGACGCATCCCACAAAGGGAGGCTTCGCACGGACGTCAACCCTACGAATGAC
>CAYUGV010000093.1:0-5767 GCA_964444335.1 uncultured Anaerolineaceae bacterium
GGCGGTCGTGGCGGATTGCGTCATTGAGCAGCGCGGTGGTGTGGACGTTGTGCGAGCAAGCCCAGTCCAGTGTTTGCCAAAGCTTTGGCCAGGGGATGTTCCCGGATGGCATGCGGTCGCGATCGGTACGCTTTTCGCGCTGGCGGGCGCGTTCCTCGCGGTAGAGGATGTAAGCCTTTGCGACCTTGGCGTGACCATTCTCAATCAGTACCTTCTCAACCATATCCTGGATCTGCTCAATATTTGGTATCTCTCCTTCAGGAGTCGCCGCTTCCAATTGGGCGATCACCTGGGCGGCAAGGGCTTCAGAAGCAGCACGGTCGCGCCCCCCGACAGCGACTGCAGCCCGGTAAATGGCGTTGGTGATCCGTTCCGGGGTGAAAGGTACAATGCTGCCATCGCGTTTGATTACATGGGTGAGTTTTGTCATCAGAACCTCCGCAAACTTAGGGTTTATGGACTTGTTAATAATTAAATTATAGCATTTCGATATAGGTCTTGCACGGGTAAGATTTTTTATACCTGCCAGACAAATGAAAGAAAAAGAGATGAAAGTTTTCGCACCTTCATCTCTTTTTCTGTAACAAATAGGAGAGCCGGAAAAATAAATCAAACTTTCAATAGTATAAACTAATTCATCGGTTGGGATTCACGACCTAGTTTTCGCAAACGGAAGGCAAGCAAAATCAATAAAACGCCAAAAAAGATCGCGAAAACCCCGATTAACCACACCATGCTGATGGCACTTGCCCCTGGATAAATAAAGAGCACAATGCCAAACAGGACTGAAATGGCACCACTCAGGATCATGCGCCATTCATCCTCAATCTCTTTACGAATTTGGATCGCAGCAATAATTTCCATAATACCCATTATCACCGACCAGGCTGCAATTAAATATAAAAGGACAACTGCTGTAATGTTGGGCCAAAAGAAGGTCAACATAGCGACCCCTATATCCAGAAGGCCTTCTAATATCATCAACCACCAGCGTTTATTAGTACTTGTTGAGGCAAAACCCGCAACAAGGTCAAGAATACCATCTAATAACACAAACACACCAAACATGGTCACCAGTGAAATTAGTGTGATCTCAGGCCAAACCAATGCCAGCACACCAAAAATAAGGGCAAATAATCCGCGTAAGGCAAAAACCCACCAATTTTTTGTGAAGATTGAAAACATCTCTTAAGTCCTCCTTGTGTAATTTCAAAAATTTTCCGGAATGATCCAAAGCACTCGGTAAAACTATCTGCTACTTGATATATATTTTACTACGACCTGAATTCCACGTCATATAAAATTATCTTCATTTTCGTCCAACTGGCGAAGGATTTTGGGGAAACTTCCTAAATTGTAGCATTTTTTGCACCACCTTGCCATGAATATTAGGAATAATTCTTGTAAAACAGAATATTGGGTAAGATAAACAGACCTCATAAAATTGCCCGAGGTGAATGTTATAATGCACTCCTGACTAATTCATAGAAGCGAGATATTATGGTAAAAACCAGCGTTCCATGTCCCCAATGCCGTCAGCCGATCACCATCGAACTGACCCGGCTATTCGATACCAATACCGATCCTGAAGCCAAGCAAAAGTTGCTCTCGGGATCCGCCAACTACTTCAAGTGCCCGGTCTGTGGAGCTCAGGGCGTCTATCCAACCCCGATTGTCTACCACGATCCCGACAAAGAACTGCTTTTGACTTTCTTCCCGCCGGATCTACGCACACCGGTCAACGAGCAAGAGCGTATTCTTGGTCCGATGATCAAAAAAGCCATGGATGACCTGCCTCCTGAAAAGCGCAAGTCTTACCTTTTCCGACCACAGACCATGCTGACCCAACAGCGCCTGTTTGAAACGATCCTTGGCGCCGACGGCATCACCCCCGAGATGATCAAATCCCAGCAGGAAAAGCTGCACCTGCTGCAGCAATTGCTAGGTGCGAGCGCCGAAGGCTTGCCCGAGATGATCCGCCAGAACGATGAGAAGATCGACGAAGAAGTCTTCATGCTCCTCAGCCGCCTGGCGCAGGCTTCAGCCGCTGCCGGCGACCGCCAAAGCCTGGTTGCCCTGGATTCGCTCCAAAAAGCGCTCCTTGAACATTCCACAATTGGCAAGAATGCCGCTTTGGAAGCCTCTGAGACCCAGGAAGCGGTCAAAGAACTCCAGGAACTGAGTAAAACCGGTCTCACCCGCGAGAACCTGCTGGAGCTGCTGATCAAGAGCGCCAACTCGGATATCCGCCTGACCACGATCGCCTCCATGGCGCGCGGGGGGCTGGATTACACCTTCTTCCAGCTTTTATCCGATAAGATCGAAGCAAGTGCCGGAGAAGAAAAAACTCAGCTTGTGTCTCTACGCGAGCGCCTACTGACCATCACGGCTGCGGTCGACGAAGCCATGAAAGCTCAGCTCGAAGAAGCTCACAAGCTCGTCAATGAGCTGATGGCAGCCGAAGACGTTGAAAAAGCTACCCAGGAAGCCCTGCCGCGCTTCAACCAGGCGGTCGCGGAAGTGATCAACCAGGAAGCCAAGGCTGCGCAATCTGCTAAAGATGAGGCTAAATTGCGCAAACTGAGCCAGATCATTTCCGTCGTCCAGTCTGCCGACAGCTCCAACGCTTACCTCGGTCTGATCGACGCACTGCTCCAGGAAGAAAGCGCTGAAAATCGCGCGCAAATGCTGGAAGAATCGAGCGACCTGATCAATGACGAGTTCATGCAGCTGCTGGGAGGCTTGATCGGGCAGTTGGAACAGCAGGGTGAGCAGCCTGAAATGCTTGACAAGGTTAAAGAACTAAACCGGGAGATCCTGCGCTTCACGATGAAACGCAACCTGCAAAATAGCTAATTAACCTCAGTGCGGTTCGTTTTGCAGCCGCAATCCATGACCCCGAACGGTGACAATGTAATCGTAATCGGGGTCAATTTGATTAAGGCGGTCGCGCAGGCGGCGCAGCAGCGCGTCAAAAGCCTGTTCGGTCACCCAACGGGTGTCTTCCTCCCAAACTGCCTCAATCAATGCTTCACGGCTGACGACCTCGCCGGTGTTTTTATACAACAACGCCAACAGGTTGAATTGCTGCGCCGATAGAGGCGGATCCAACTCTACACCGCGTACCCATACGCGTCTCGAAGCGCTATCAAGGCGAAGATTAAATACCTGCCCCAACTCCGGAGGTAAGTCGCTCAGCGGCAAAGTGGCATCGGAACTTAGAAAAAGGAAGGTCTGAGTCAGGGCGATTTGGATCTCATCCGCTTCCACCAGTTTCACCTCTGCAGAAATGGGCTGGTTATTGACGAATGTGCCATTCTTGCTGCCCAAATCTTCAAGGGTGATACCTTTGCCCGTGTTGGTAACCCGGGCATGTTGCCGGGAGACCTGGCGATCCGGGATCACGATGTCGCATCCGCCATCACGCCCGATCAGCAGTTGACCCTTCAGGATCCACTGCTGCCCATTGAGCGGACCTTCAGTTGCTATCAGGACTGGATCTTCCATTTTCCACGCTACCCATTTCAGACTATAATTCACCATTATAATGCAAACAGGCTGCTCGAACCTCACGCCGTAAGAGATCGCAGCCGCATTCGGTAAGAGAGAACAAGGTCATGCCTTTTCAGACTCGCATTGGCGCCGTGCTTCATGAGCGCTATGAAATTGAACGCATCATCGGCCAGGGTGGCTATGGTTTTATTTACCTTGCACAGGACCAGCGCCTGGCTGGCAGGTATTGCGCGGTTAAGCAGGTTAGTTACGACCCCACATTTCCGCCAGCCATGCTGCAGGAAGCCCGGGACCAATTTATGCGTGAGGCGACCGTGCTGGCGCGGCTTGACCACCCCAATTTGCCCAAGGTTTCCGACTTCTTCTCGATTGAGGATAACGATTTCCTGGTGATGGATTATGTCCCTGGAGATGACCTGCGCGCCCTCCTGGCAAAAGCGGAAAACAGCGGTAAATTCCTGCAGGAATCAGAGGTTTTGGGTTGGGCGCTGCAGATTGGCGACGCCCTTACCTATCTCCACAACCAGGACCCACCCATTCTTCACCGCGATATCAAACCCTCCAATATCAAGCTAACCCCAAGTGGTTTAGTAAAACTGGTGGACTTCGGTCTGGTGAAGCTGCTTGCTCCGGGAGAAGTCACCATCACGATCATGCAGGGGCAAGGCACTGCCCTCTACACGCCCCTGGAGCAATACGGCGGCGAGAGCAGCCACACGGATGCCCGGGCTGACATCTATGCCTTTGCCTGCACGCTCTACCATCTGCTCACCAACACCCCACCTGCCAACGTGCGCGACCGCTTTCTCAACCCCGAAAGCCTGGCTGCGCCGCGCATGCTTAACCCTGCCATCTCGCCCAAGGTGGAGGAGGCAATCCTGTGGGGGATGGCCCTGCATCCCAACGATCGCCCCAAAGATGTGCGCGAATTCATCAAGGCGCTCACTGGCGAAAGCACCAGTCGACTGAGGCAGTTGAGCAGTCATTCAAGCCGCACCAACAATGGTCAGCTCGGATCGGCTGAGATCCGCCTGGCTTGGATAGCGGCAGGGCTGACCTTTTTGAGTTTGTTTCTCACGATTATTCACAACCTGTAGAGCGAAAATAGTTCCATCATCCAGATCCTAGATTAGCGATCTTATGATCTTAGTTGTAGGTCAGGTTGCGTTCCTGCCCTCGCAGCAAAGTTGCAAGGGTTCAACCTGACATAACGAACCCCAGTAATGTCCATTTTCTTACGCACCCTCATCACCGTAGCAAGATTGTCTTAGTGTTGCCATTCTTGAAGTCAGGTTCAACCCTGGAGACGAGATCCCCAGGGCAAGTGCTGCGGAACCTGACCTACAACTACGAAATATGGTGGGTTGGCTACAATGAGGTGTTGTTTGGATATGGATCTGGGAAGCCTACCCACCCTACGACTGAAAAAATTATTCCCAATACTTCGACCCATCATGATTAATGAGTTCAGTAAGCCACTCATCGAGAGAATTTGCGACTAAATTCCATTCTGATGAGTGTAAATAATTTGTCTCAAGGATCTTAGTTTGAAAACTTGACTTATCAAACACAAGTACTGAGTTATCACCGTAAAGTTCGCAAAAAACGAGATACGGTGAGTCTGGGGCTTGTAGTAGGTTTTCCATCCATAGTTTTTGCTTGGATAAGCACTCATTTAACCCATATATTTTGTATCCCCATTGTCCATACATCTTATCATAATACAGAGTAGCACCATTCGAAACCGTGTTCAGAAAATCCAGGTATTGTTTTGGCAAATAGTTACTCTCAACAAGATGAAAATATCTTTCTTTAGATATCATTGGTTTTTCCCACATAAAGAAAGCTTCCAACGGATCACCGTCCTTTATGGTTAGTGATCCATGAGGATAAGTGTTGTTTCTTATGTCAATTATTTTTTCAAACATAATTGCTGCACATTTTCCCGGCATAAACAACCGCCACCACTTGTAAAACTCAACCTGATGGATAATCCTCTCATCCAGAATCAAGATAACAAGTAGATCTTAATTCCAAACTCTCCCGGAATAATTTAAAACATATCCATTTCACACCCTTGTCGACTATTTTCCGCCCTTTCGTATCTTGTCCAAGGCACTGGATCATCCTTTGGAATTAGTACCAAGTTATCAGGTGACTCCATACACCAGGTGATGCCCCGATTCTCACTGAGCGGGCGGTTTCATGCCTTCGGCACGGAGCCACCAGATGAGGGCGATGACCCAGCCAAAGA
>CAYUGV010000094.1:0-5739 GCA_964444335.1 uncultured Anaerolineaceae bacterium
TAAAAAGGCCGTGAAGTAATGGCTGAGCAAGACGCCGGCGGTGAGCAAACTCAGGCCTGCCAATTTCCACCAGCGATCATGGCATTCCCACGCGCGGAGTGCTTCCGCCATCGCTACAGGCAGGAGCATTACGCCGATCAACAAGGTGTAGCGCCCCCAAGTGAGGTAATAGCCGGGAAGTTTGGTGGTAAAAGTGACAAATACTGCCGCTAGCAAGCCAATGAGCCAATCTTTGCTGAACTGTTTTGCCAGGGCGTAGACCGCCAGGCCGATACAGGCACTGATCACCTGCCCAAGCATCAAAACGCTTGCGGCTGGGTCGAGCCCGCTGAGTACGGAAAAGAGGGCGGTGACAGCATGAAAGCCGAAGTGATAATAAAACGGTCCGGGAAGGTAAGGCTCGAGGGTACTCGGCAACCCGCCAAACTCGATCATTTTGCGAATGATCAGGACGTGATGCTGGGAATCCACCCAGTTTGGCAGCACCAATTCTCGTGCCTGCCAAAAACGCCAGCCTAAAGCCACAGCCAGGCCAAGCAGGGCAAAAAGCCAGGTTTTGTTGAAGGCGCCTTTGCCTCTGCGGATGAGACCGGCAAGGGCAACCCCGAAGCACACACCCAGCGCAATCCCAAGTAAAAGAGGGGAAATTTTCAAGCGGACGGTGTAGAAACCGAGCGCACCAAGCGCGATGAAACTGGCGCTGATGGCGATGACCTCAGCCAACGCCTGCGCGCCATCTTTGCGCCGATCGCCAAACCACAGCCACCATGCCAACCCGGGCAGGAGCAGAGCGACAAATGCCAGCGCTACCCGCACTTCTGCACCTCTCCCAGGTCGGGCAAAGCTGCCAGCAATTGGGCGATGGTTTGCTTTGTTTGCGGATGGACAAAATCCGGCGCGATTTCTGCCAACGGCACCAATACAAAAGCACGCTGCGCAATGCGCGGATGGGGAATTTGCAGGCGGGGAGTCTGGATGATCCGATTGCCATAAAACAGGATGTCCAGATCAATCAGCCTGGGTCCATAACGGAAGTTTGCCTGGCGACCCAATGCCTTTTCCGTATCTTTGAGAAAACCAAGCAGGTTCAACGGGCTCAAATCGGTTTGAGCCTCAATGACCTGGTTTAGAAAGGCTGGTTGGTCCAGGTAGCCCCATGGTGCGGTCTGGTAGATGGATGATTCCTTGAGGATCACCATTTTTTGGCTCAGAATCGCAAGCGCAGCCTGAAGGTTGCGCTCCCGATCGCCAAGGTTGGTGCCAATCCCAAGGAAAACGCGGATCATTTCTACTCTGCCACCAGGTCGATCAGGTCCGCGAGCATGCCAAAAGCAGTTGTTTTGGGGCTGGGGTTGGATTCGAGCACGCCCAGTCCGGGCAGCACGTCGAGCTCAAAGTTGACGAAGGAAGAGGTGCCGCCCACGCTATAGAGCGGCGAGCCTGGGCCAACGCGTTCGGGCCGCACCCGAGCAATGAAATTTCCATCCTGCCAATATGCCTTACAGACCAGTTTCCAGCGTTCGCCGGCAGCTTCTGCCTCGGCGATCATCTCCCTGGTGATGCCGCGAATACCTTCGCGGTCTACTTCAACAGGCGTGAGGGGATGACCCATCAGCACGGTGGAGAGAGCGGCTACTTTGATCGAAGCGTCCCATCCGTCGACGTCATTGCTGGGGTCGGTCTCGGTGATGCCGATTGATGCTCCATAGGCGATGGCTTCCTCGAGAGTCTCGCCCTGCGCCATGCGGTCGAGCAGCAGGTTGGTACAGGAGTTGAGGATACCGCTAAAACTGATCAGGCGGGCACCCCGCAGCGGATGGCGGAAAAGCGAGAAAATAGGAGCGCCGTCCATCACGGCTGATTCGAAGCGAAAACCCAGCCTCTGCCTGGCAGCCAGTTCTGTTAGCTCATGGTAGCCATAGACCACAGGACCTTTGTTGGCGGTGACGACATGCATGCCGTGCTCAAGGGCGTGGCGGATGTGGCTGAGGGCTGGCTGCCCGCTGATGGGATTGACCGGCGTGGTTTCAAACATCACATCTGCTGGGCAGGCCTGGATAAACTCCAACGCGTCTCCGGTGAAACTGAAGGTGTCAAGCTCGCTGAGAGGACGCCCTTGGGCGATCAAGGACAAAGCCTGCTCCAGGTCTATCCCTGCCGGGTTGATGCACGAGGCATGGCGACCAGTGATGATGCCGGTAACTACCGGCGTAAAGTCATAGTCGGCTTCCAGTTCCTGCTGCTTTTCCATTATCAGGCGGGCAAAGGCCTGCCCAACGTTGCCAAAACCTACCAGTGCCAAACGGATTTCTCTCATAGTTCACCTGTAATTCCTTTGAGTTTCTATTATAGCCAATTCCAACCGGGGCTTGTTGCTGTAAAACAAGTCAGACGAGCGGCCAGGGGATAGGGCGGCGGGCAGGGTCGGGCTCAGGGAAGACCCGCTGCTCAAGCAGATATCGCAATCTTTGGCGCATCGCAACAATTTCATCTTCACTCAACAGCTCTTCCAGACTCTGGTTCAATTCGCCTTCTGGTTCCAGCGCCAATTCCAGGCAATGTAGCGCCTCCACTTCTTCCTTATCAAAAGGCTCACCAATGAAGTCCCAGATCACAGTACGGAGTTTTGGTAAAACATGAAAGCACAGCGACTGATCAATCGCCCACCAGTGACCATCTTCCGCGAAAAGGATATGCCCGGACTTGCGATCGGCATTGTTGACAACCAGGTCAAACAGGGCGACCTTTCGGAATGGAGACCGCTCCTTTTCTTCGAGGGCAAGGTAATGCAGGCGGGGATCATGCTCAACAAACAGCTGCAAAGAGCCCGCGCCGAATGGTAACCCATCTCTTCGATGGATGGTTGGGGGCACAAAATCCCAGCCAGCTGCCTGGCAGATCAACCAGGCAGCAACTTCCCGCCGGGGTAGAGTGGCTGGCTCAAAATCGTATAGTTCAGTTTGCCCGGCTTCGGGTTTGTAGACCGCCTTAATCGATTCTCCACCAAGCTGACAGGTCACAAAAAATGTGGCGTTGGAACTATCCACAAATTGCCCCTGCAGGCTGACTTCACCTTCTTCCAGAATGCGTAATATAGCCTGGTGGTCCATTAATGATAAAAGCTAGATCAGGATTTATGACCGTTGTTGCCGTGACGAAAGCCGTTGCCGCTGGGCTTTTCGTGCAGTGGCGGTTCGGGTCTGCCGCGACTCGCCAGTTCCAGCGCCCAGAGTGCCAACCCGTGCATCTTTTCAAGGGTAACCCAGAACAATACCTGCTGCCGTTTCTCTTCCGGGCCTTCCTCAGCCACTTGCAGCAGAAACAGATCCTTTTCCTGGTCGTACCCCAAGGCGACCTCGTCCACCTTGAAAAGCGGGTCCACTGGCATCACCAGTTGCATCTCCGCTTCGTCGTATTTGGCAAGAGATTTTTCAAAATCGAAAAGCTCGGCCTCAATTTGATTGATCAGCCTGATCGCGCCCGCTGCCAACACCTGGACCTGGACCTTCTCGATCAGAAGGCTGACGAGTTTCACTGCGTCACCACCCTGCAGGAAAAAGGTGCGCTCACCTGGCGCGCCAATTGCGTTAACGCGCAGGATCGTGGCTGGCTGGAAGATATGCTGATGATCACTCATTCCGGACTTCGAACCTTTCTGTGCGAATAAAGAAACTGTTTTCTTCAACAAACGCGTTCAACTGGTTGAGCAGGCTTTCACTGATCTGCACGCTTTCGTTCGGGAAGACATATTCCTGCCAACGACCCTCGGCATAAAACTGAAAGGCAAACTGGTCTTCGCCAGGATGAGAGCCGAGCCAGCCATGCAGATGGTGGATCTTGCGGGTGATGCGCTCCGGGGCTTCGTCCTTGGCGATCTGCACCACTAAAACGCGCCTCTCGACAATGCTCACCGTAGATTCAACGAAGGTGCTGCTCTCTGTAGTTGACACAAATGTAGGTGTTTGAGGTGCCGTTTCAGGATCCTTTTGCTGGAGTTCAGGCTCAAGCGTAACTGGATCATCTGGCAGTTCCGGAGGGTCTGCAAGAAAAGTCTCTCCAGTGGTTTCCTCATCCAGATCCAAGCCGACCCGCCACAATTCATCTTCCGGTTCTTCGAATTCCTCCAGCAGCTCGGATTCCTCTGCAGGCTTTGGATCCAGATCCTCCCCGACCCGATAGCGGGACAAAAGCCGGATATCCGGCAAGTAGTTTTCGAGCATGCGCTCGTATTGTTTACCGCTGTTCTGATTGATCACTTCGCCAGTGGATTCGTCCATGCCGATACGCCGGACGCGATCCGCCAAAACGGATGTGCCGCGTTCCTGGTGTTGCAGCTTGCCCTCCACCACCAGCAGGCTGCCCTGCTCCACCATGTGGTTGTCGCGTTCCCACACCGCCGGGAACATTACCAAATCCACTTCACCGAACTGGTCTTCAATGGTGACAAATGCCATGTTCTGATTCTTCTTTGTCAGGATCGGCTGCACGCGCTTGACCAGTCCGCCGATGGTAACTTTGCTGTTGGTCTCAACCTCAGCCAGCTGATTGGAGCTATGGCTGATCTTATCGGCGATTTGCGACATATATGAGCTCAACGGATGATCCGAAACGTACAGCCCAAGCAGCTCTTTCTCCCAACCAAGCTGTTCATTGGTGTCCACGTGCATATTGGAGGGCAGAACTACGTGGGGTAAAGCTACTGTTCCACCGCCAAACAGGTCAAGCTGACCCATTTCAATCGCCTTGATATTGCTGGCAGAGACGTTGACCATCTGGTCAATCGAACGCAGCAGCGCTTTGCGCGGACCGAAGGCGTCGAGCGCGCCGACCTTGATCAGGCATTCCAATGGGCGCTTGCCCACCTGGCGCAAGTCAACCCGGCGGATGAAGTCGTTCAGGTCCGAAAAAGCCTGGTGTCCCCGAGCCTGGATGATCGTCTCCACCGGTCCCTGGCCCACGTTCTTGACCGCGCCAAGCCCGAAGCGAATGCGAGCTTTACCTTCAGTGTGTTCTTCGATCGTAAAGTCATAACCGCTGTGGTTCACATCCGGCGGCAGCACCTCGATGCCCATGTTGTGACATTCTGAAGCATAGATGGAACACTTTTCGTTATCGTTCTTCCAGGCGGAGAGCAGCGCGGTCATATATTCCACCGGATAGTGATATTTCAAGTATCCGGTTTTGACCGCAATCATGCCATAGTTCGTGGCGTGGCTTTTATTGAAACCGTAATGCGCGAAAGCTTCCCAGTGGGCAAAGATGTCTTCGGCGGTTTTTTTCTCGATGCCGTTCTTGACCGCGCCTTTGACGAACTTGTCGTGATGTTTTTTGACTTCCTTGACCTTCTTTTTCGAGATCGCCGAGCGCAGGTCATCCGACTCGCCCGGGGTGTAGCCTGCCAGTTGCATGGCGGCGATCATGATCTGCTCCTGGTAGACCGCGTGCCCGTAGGTCTCGCGCAGGATCGGCTCCAGCTTTTCGTGCTGGTAGGTCACTGGTTTTTCGCCGTGCATGTTGGCGATATATTCGGGGATGCTTTCCATTGGACCCGGTCGGAAAAGCGCAACCATGGCAATGACATGATGGATGGTCTTGGGCTGCATCTGCACCAGGTAGCGGGTCATGCCGTTGCCTTCCAGTTGGAAGAGACCAACCGTATGACCTTCGCTGATGAACTGGTAGACTTCGGGGTCATCGATCGGGATGGTGCTGAGGGTGAGCTGAATGCCATGACGCTGG
>CAYUGV010000095.1:0-5553 GCA_964444335.1 uncultured Anaerolineaceae bacterium
CTACGCGCATATTTCTCAATAGAAAGCGGGATTCTCCGATAAACCAAGCAAAAAATGGGCGATATTTTGATCAATATGATCGTTTACACGTCATCCGGGATTATTAATTACCGGTTTTGGGCAGACCCCTGTGTCTGCCCAAATACGAAACCACCTCCTTATGAACCCTGGGAGGTAGGGGTAACCCTCCGTGGTTACCCGCCTACACAGCAGACACTGGGTTGGCAATGCGATCTATGAAAGATAAGAGTGTAAATAATCACCCTAAACAAACTATTAAGAATCATATTCCTGATAGGCATTCTTTCCCGATTTCATCAATCAGGGGCGAGATTATCCTGGCTATTTGAATCTGGAAAGCGACCAGTCGCTTGGTGTTCCTGGGATCTCGTGGGGGTTTTTAAGTCGTATTAAACCTCTCAAAGGCTGCAGCAATGCAGGCACAGGTGCAAAAATAGGAGGGGATTAGTCAGCCAAGCCCAGAGCGTCTGCCAGGCGGCGGAGGAGCCTGAGGCGCTCCTGGTTATCCGCTACTGGCTGCAACAGGGATGCAAGATCTTCGTTTCCCGCAAGGCCGGTCATGATTGGTCCAAGGTAGTTTTGCTGCATCCTGGACATGGTTTTATTGAGCAACCGGCTCAGTTCGCCTGGGTTCAGATCCGCCAAGCGGGTGGCTGAGCTGAGTGGGTTTTGCTTGTTCTCCAGCGTCGACGCAATTGCAAAGCTAAGCGGGCTGTGGATCTCAGCGTTCAGGCTGCCCGCGATCAGCCAGGCTATGAAACGATTCTCGAATCCTTGTTTTTGGATCCTTTTCCGCAGTTCGGGGTTGATCCCACGCATCAGTTTGCTGTAATCCCAGACTTTATCGAGATCCTCAGAAGAATTTTCAACATTTACAACACCCGAACCAACCACATTTGGCGCTATTTTGGTTGGAATGGTTTCTTGTTTGAAGAAGGGAGCATATTTAAGCTTGTTAAATATCTTAATAATCGTGTCAAACTGACAAATTCCCGCCTCGATGAGAGTCTCAAAATAATAATTTAGCCCATCCACGAGGGTATCAAAATGACAAATATCCTCGGGAGCCAAGGTCTCATTCTGACAAATTCCTGCAATTAGCAAAGTCTCAAAATGACATAATCGGGTTGGATTGGTTTCGGCATTGCTCGATAAAGCGCGTTGTAAGGACGGGCTGGAGGCATAAGCGCTCAGCAATTCCGGGGTCACCGGGTCGGGAGGGGAGAACAGGAAAGCATAAAGCGCTTGTTTTAAGGACTCATCCGCTGCGGTCAACTGCACCTCGGAAACCTGCAGGTGCCAGTCGGTACCCGTTTCGCTGTTGCGGGTCTCAAGCCGGCAGAGATACTGGCTGGCGAGGTCGCGGTTTGCCTGGCGCCACTGCCTGGTATAGGCGGAATCGGGGTTCACTTCGGTCGATTTTGGGCGACCGCGTTTACTTGGATTGACGTGGGGGATGCGCTTTGGGAGGGTTTCCGAACGGATCCAGCCCTGCAGGGTTGGCAAGCCGCCTGGCACCCAAAAAGTGTTGCGGTCTTTGCCCCGCGCCCAGTCCACATAGCAGCAATTCTTGCACATCAGGTAGAGAACGCCAAGGTCATCGCCCAATTCCGGTAAGACCTGCTGAAACCAATACCAGGGTATCGCCAGGAAACTCTCAGGGCGAATCAGGTGGTTCGCCAGGCGGTCGCAAAGGCCAGCCAGGGTGGGGTCAAGCGGTTTGGGAGAGAGCGCCTTACTGACCACCACGTGCACGCTAACCGGTTCTGTGAAGAGGGCAGTCGCCTTTTCATCCGGCAGGCGATAGGGGAACGCAAGGATCTGATCCCGAGGGGTGGTGATGGCTTTGGAAAGCACACCGAGAGGATCGAGAGAGAGCGCTTGGCTTAGTAGCCAGTCGTAGAGATCCTGGGCGTCACCGGGGGTCAGGACCAAGCCGCGGTAGTGGTAAGTATTAGGTTCGCGCTGGATGCGACCATCAGTAATGCGATGCTTTGGCTCTGCCCTTTGGACGAACCAATCCATATCGCCCTGCTGGAAAATCCGGAAAAACTTCGCGCGGCTGATCACATTCCCAAGGGTTTTCAAGAGAGACTGGACATTAATCGTGACCGTGTCGTCCTGACGGGGATAAAGTTGATCCGCGCCATGCTCCCGCGAGGCACGATAAAATGCCTGGCGCAGGGCAGTGGCGATCAACACCGCTGAAGATCCGACATAAGGCACAAAACGCAGCAGGTAGGAGGGCACAGCGGCAATCGAATCCGGTTTCAGGATAGCATCCGTCACACTTGCAGCGGCGATTTCGACTCGAACGGAGGTAGAATCTGTGCCCATGGGCACACTTTTTTCCAGGTTCAAGCGCAAATGCTTGCCGGTTTTATCCTGGACGAGGGTTTCAATCAGGGGATAGTACTGGCATAGACCGGAATAGACTGACTCTTCTGCCGCGATGGTGAAATTGCCGTCGTAGCCGAATTTACTGGAATCTAGCAATCCCTGAAGCTGCTCATTTTCCAGCCCAGCCAAGGATTCCAAGATCTCAGTCCAGCCGTTTTGTTCCATTTTCTATTTTCACCGGTCATTTCCGGTATAAATACACCTATCTTAACCAGCTGCACCCGGGCGGAACGGAAAAGCACCCATCTTCAGACTGCTTTTCTGTTCTTCGAGCAGCTTTTCCAAATGCTCACTGCCCAATCGCAGAGCTTCACTCAGAGAGCCGTGAGATTGTTCGGCCAGGTTGAACATGGTCTCCTGGGGGATCAACTTCAGCGGATCCGGATGCCCAGCCGACATCATGCGCGCGTAGAGCAGGGAGGCAACTTCAACCACCTCCGGAGCCCGGAAAGGTACATACAGCCCAAGGAATTGGTTCAGCGCTCCGATATTACTGGTGTTGTTATTGATATCCTGCAAGAAGATGATGGTTTTGATCTTCTTGTTATGCTCGACCGACCAGGCCAACATCTGGTTGAGATAATCCTGGTCAATGGGCGGACCATCCAGTACGATCAGGAGCTGATCATCGCCGCTCTCCAAGCGCTCAAAGATGCTTTCAATCCGGTTTGCGTTCGACCGGGAGGAGGGCAGGGAGAGCGTTTCGATGACCGACATCAAAAAGTGGCGCGGTTCAGTAAGCGTATTGGTGTTCATATAGAGTCCCAATACCTGGGCTCTTTGCTCAAAGGTGAAGTGGGTTTCGGCCAGCTTCATGGCCAGCATGCTCTTTCCACCGCCGCTTGGGCCGGCAATCACGCCCAGGTTCTTGGAGGGGTCTTTCTGGTCTGCGATGAAACCATGAGCCACTTCCAGGACCTTGCGCTGCTCAGCCAGGTTCGGATAGAAAAAACGTGTGTCGCCATAACGCCTGAATGGATGTTCGAGGAATTGGGCATGCAAAAAGTCAGAGCTGGTCAACATCTTCACCACCGTATGATTTGATGTTTGTAGCTTAACACTCGCGTAGAGTTAAGTCAAGTACTTAATTATTATACCTAAGTTCAACAAAGTGGGAGAAGAAAAAGATTCAAAAAACAAGACAGGCTTGAAAAAAACGAAAACTAATGTAAAATGAAAAGGTGCATTATGATGACAGGAATCGGGTGAGGATCCAATGGCAATTATATCTTTGATCAATCGTAAGGGGGGTGTTGGCAAGTCCACCATCAGCATCAATCTGGCTGCTGGCTTGGCGACCCACGGCTCCCGCAAGCCCGGCAGCAAGCCAGTTTTGCTGATCGACATGGATGACCAGCTTTCAGCCACGATCACTGCCATGGGCGGTGGCTTTGATGACAAGTTTATCCCTGCCATCACCGCAGAAAACAACTATCCCCAGGCGCTTGAAAACGGATATGGAGCCAGCGAATCGTTGATCGTGGACTCCCTGATCCCACGCAACCGCAGCGAAAAAGTCAAACTCTTCCGGACAAACAAATCCAGGATGGAAGGATTGGAAGCGGCTTTGAAAGGGCACGAAGATCCCGACTTTCAACTCACCTATTTCCTGGAACCCATCCGGGATGATTACTCCTACATCATCATCGACAATCCGCCTTCAGCCGGCATGCTGCCCATGAACTCGCTGGTTGCCAGCAGCCATGTTTTGATCCCGATCGAACCGGATGGACTCAGCCTGATCGGCCTGGCAGACATCCTGCGCATGATCGACAATGTTCGAAAAACAACCAATCCCGATCTCGAAGTTCTAGGCATTATTCCTTCACGCTTCAGAATGATACGAAGGCAATCGCGCGACGTGATCGAAGATATGGAGCGCATGTATGGGCATCTGCTTTTGCCCTACATCAAAGACCTGGCAGACATTTCTGCTGCCACCACAGCCGGCTATGACGTGTTCTCGTACTGTCCGGAGAAGTCACAGGCTTATCGTTGCCTTTCCAACCTGGTCGATGCCGTAATAGGCAAACTGGGAGCCGCGTAGTGTGCCCATGGGCACAGTTCGCTGCCGAGACTGGAAACGCAACAATACTCTGAGGAGAAGACCATGGCAAAAACTGAAAAACCCCGCTTCGACAACCTGATAAATATCACTTCCGACGCGTTCAACGCCAGCGCTGAGAAACAGGAAGATTACAACCCCGATACACCCAAGATGGTCAATCACCGCCAGAGCGTATACCGCGTGCCTTTGTCGATGGTGCGACCCGACCGCTTCCAGGCGCGCCTGATCCTGCCCTTGGTCCTTCGCAAAGACTTCTATTCCGGCAAGTCCACCTGGAATGAGGTGGTCCGCAATTGGTTCGAGTTGGCGCGTAACGATCGCCTGGTCGCGCAGGAAATTGCTGAACTGACAGTGCTTGGGGATTCTCTGCACGACACAGGACAAATCAAACCTGTGACCGGGCAGGTCGTCAGTGAAAACGGACATGATGTGTTCAAGATGCTGACTGGTGAACGGCGTTTTTGGGCGACCGCTATCAAGGCTGTGCTTGATGGTCAGCAAGCTGAGCCTTACGTTTTGGCTTTGATTGATAATCAGCCAACGATTGACAAGCAAATCGCTGAAAACATGGCGTACAAAGCGCTCACCCCGGTCGGAAAGGCTCGTGCTGCCGCCCGATTGGTGCTTGAATCGCACCAGATCCATCCTGATGAAAATGAAGCTGAAACAACCTTTTTTCGGCGCGTTGCGGATGTGCGCCTGGATGACGGTACCAAGGATATACTGCAGAAAACCCTGCAAATGGAACGCACGTATTATGGACGATTAATGAAGTTCTTTGAGCTGGATGAGAAAGAGCTTGAAGTCGCGGATAAATCTGAAATGCCTGAACGTGTGTTGCGTGAGATCATGCAATACGATCGCGCGCTTTGGCCGGATGCGATTGCGTTCTATGCCGGCCATGAAGGGCGCACCTACCAGGATGTGCATGCCTTCCTTGAGCGACAGTCGGGTCATGAAGTTGGCCGTAAGGTTCGCCTTCCCCTGGACCCCACCACCAAGTCCGCCCGCAGCCTGCGCAGGCTGCTCAACGGGATTGAAGAGTTGCCGGCTGAAGACAAACC
>CAYUGV010000096.1:0-5542 GCA_964444335.1 uncultured Anaerolineaceae bacterium
ACCTTAGATTATCTATCGCAACTATAATAATTATCTGCCATAATTATCCTGAAAGAGGTGACACTATGTTCGATGGAAAGTTTACGGCAACAAATGCAACACCCGGAAAAAATCTGAAGATTAATAAGCATGTAGTCCCGGTTATTCTGATCATCCTGGCAATTATCATTGTGGCAACTTCCCTGTTTTACGAAGTCCCAGCTGGTAACATTGGCGTGGTTCTGCGCTTCAGCGCGGTAAACCGGGTCTCTTACCCCGGCATCAACCTCAAGCTCCCATTCGTGGAGCGCGTGGTTCTGATGAACGTTCGCACCCAAAAGGATGAGGTCCAGGCGACAGCCATGTCTGAAAACCTGCAGGTGGTCACATCCCAGATAGCGGTCAACTATCACCTGGATGGCACTCGCGCCAAGGAAGTCTATGAGAACGTCGGCGCGGATTACGCCAACATCATCGTTGCCCCTGCGATCCAAAACACTTTTAAAGCTGTGACAGCCCAGTTTACAGCTGAAGAGCTGATCACCAAGCGTGATGAAGTGCGTATGAAAGCCGAAGAGGAGCTGACAAAACAGTTGGAACCATACTTTATTGTGGTGGAGAATTTCAACATCGTCAACTTTGACTTCTCAGTAGAGTATCAGCAAGCAATCGAATCCAAGCAGGTCGCGCAGCAGCAAGTGGAGACCTCCAAGCAAAAGCTGGCTCAGGCTGAGATTGACGCCCAAACGGTGATTGCCCAGGCAAAAGGTCAGGCAGACGCGCAAAAGGCGCTCAACCAAACCGGCGCTCTGACACCAGAGTACCTGCAATACCTTTTCCTGACCAAGTGGAACGGGATCCTGCCCCAGGTGATGAGCAGCGGCACAGACACGATGATTGATGTCTCGCGTTTTCTGAACCTGCCTGCCCAGGAACCGTAAAGAAGAAAAGCTTGTATATCAGCTAAATCCCCTTGATTATTTTGGGTGATAGAATGAGTTTAAAGGGTAAGTTAAAAAAAGGAGCAAATATATGTCAAAATTTGAACGCGAAGTTGAAATTGATACCCCGGCAGCTAATGCCTGGGCTGTGTTGACCGATGCCAACCAGTGGCCAAAATGGTTTCCATACGTGGATAGCGTCTCCAATGTTGTGCCTTTACAAGAAGGCGCCGTAATCAATTGGGAAAAAGATGGGAAGCCCGGCACAGCAACTGTAACCAAACTGGTGCCCGAAAAAGAATTAGTGGTCCTGACTGAGATGGATGGCGATAAAGATTCGCATACTTTCCTTCTAAGATCCAGCGGTGGTTTCTTTGGTTTGGCTGCGGACGAGACGAAGGTGGAATACCACCTGGATACGATGACTGCTGGCGGCATGCTTGGCCGATTCATTACCAGCGGCAATCCACGCGATATGTTGCGCGTCAAAAATGCGACGAATGCCTTGCGAAAACTGATCGAAGCTCAGTTCCCTAAGGCTTAATAGTAACGATCTAATTTATTACTAAAAGAAACGGAGAAAAAATGGGTTTATTCACATCAATTTTAGTTGGTTTAATAGCAGGCATGGCCGCCTCCTGGCTCATGAAAACGAACAACAAATGGTACATCGACATCCTGCTTGGTATCGCTGGTAGTATCGTGGCGGGCTGGATCACAGGCATCTTCCTGGGGCAAAGCCTTGTCTCTGGTTTCAACCTGACCACTCTGCTGGTCTCAACCGGCGGCGCAGTGCTCGTCCTGATGGCCTATCGCTGGTTCAAGGGCCGCAAATAATCCTCGTCAACATGTATAAAAGCCGGCTGAGAAAAAGCCGGCTTTTCACTTTTACAAAAAGGCCTTCAATTGTCCAGGCAAAACAACACCAGTCGATTACATGATGCAACTGGATTCGCGTTTCTCGCGGCTGCTCTTTATGCCCTGAACATGCCGTTTTCACGGCTGCTCCTGGGCTCCGTTGAGCCGTTATTTATGGCGGCATTCCTTTACCTTGGAGCAGGCCTGGGGATGCTCGGGTTGTGGTACTTTGGCACGCCAAAAGCAGCGAGGTTGATTTCCCCCATCCCGAAGGATGAAAAGCCTTATGTTCTGGGTATGGTGCTGCTGGATATCCTCGCCCCAACGCTTTTGATGTTCGGTTTGCGCAGCACCCTGGCAGCGAATGCTTCCCTTTTGAACAATTTTGAAATCGTCGCAACCTCCCTGATTGCCCTGGTATTATTCAAGGAAGCGATCTCCCGAAGGTTATGGATCGGGATCGTGTTAGTGACGCTCGCGAGCGTGCTCCTTTCCCTTGAGGGATTTTCAGCATTTCGTTTTTCAACTGGTTCGCTTTTGATCCTGGCGGCCAGCACCGCCTGGGGCCTCGAAAACAACTTCACCCGCAAGCTCTCCAACCGAACCAGTTCTGACATTGTCATCATCAAGGGCATCGGATCCGGATTGGGTTCGTTGATCCTGGCTTTTGTTACGAGAGAAGCTATCCCACAGGCTGGTTTCATCTTGCTCACGATGCTGCTTGGTTTTGTGGCTTACGGCTTGAGTATCAACTTCTACGTTAAAGCGCAGAAACATCTTGGGGCGGCAAAAACCAGCGCCTATTATGCAATCGCGCCCTTCCTGGGGGTCATCTTTTCGTTTCTGATCTTCCGGGCGCTTCCCATGCCAACCTTTTGGGTAGGCTTGGTCCTGATGGCTGCCGCAACCTGGTTCCTGATCACTGACACGATCAGCATCCAGCATACTCATGCGCACAAACACACCAGGTTGGATCCCAGGAGCAACGTCGAAGATGGTGTTCCTATCCTGGTCGAATACCACCATTCCCACTTTCATGCCCATCAACGCGAAAACGAAGAGTACCACGACCACGCACACCTCTCCGACACAGGATCGAAACCGGTTGGTTCCTAATAATTCTGCGTTTTCTCGAACATATCCCCCTATCCATTATTGGATTAAAATACGCAATATAGCTCATCTCACCGCTCATCAAAGATTGGAAGGTTGTCATGTCTGATCAAATCCCTGAAGTAAATGCAGGCCGCCGACGAAAGAGCAGTAATCGTCCGACCACACAAGTAGAGCAACCCATTCGCAGGCCGGTTGGCTCGGCAAAGCCCAGCCCCAAACCCACCAGGCCAACTTACTAGGGTGGATCCGGTCAAACCACTGGCGGGTTCCCAAGTGGCACCTCTTCAGGCGGCAGCGGCGGTCTGGGCGGCCTTGGCGGTCTACTCGGCGGGCTTGGCGGCTCAAGCAGTTCTGACGGATCAGGCAGTTCAGGGGGGCTTGGCGGGCTTGGTGGCCTGACAGGTTCGAGGGGCAGCCGGAAAGGTTGTGGTGGCATCTTTGGAATCATTATCCTGGTGATCGTGCTCTACTTCCTCCTAAGGAGTTGCGGCGGATTATCACTGCCAGGAATGACCGGTACTGGGCAGGAACCTGCTCAAAATGTACCGGTTTATACCGAGCCAACCCAACCAGTCCAGCCAACACAGCCGCGTGCCACCAGCACACCCTGGCCGACGGCTATCAACGCTGGCCAAAATTCCGGGCAGAAATGGCTGGTGATGATGTACCAGGACGCCGATGACCCGGCGCTAGAGCGCGACATCATGATGGACTTGAATGAAATGGAAATGATCGGTTCCACCGATCAGGTCGTGATCGTCAGCCAGGTGGACCGTTATCGTGGGGGTTATTCAGGGGATGGTAATTGGGACTCAACCCGCCGTTACCTCGTGACCTATGACAATGACCTGAACAATCTTGGCTCCGAACTGCTCATGGACTTGGGTGAAAAGAACATGGGCGATGCCAATACCCTGACGGACTTCCTGACCTGGGCGATCAAGACGTATCCTGCTGATAAACATATCCTGATCATGTCGGACCACGGCATGGGCTGGCCTGGCGGCTGGAGCGATCCAAATCCCGCTCAACGCGACAGGAGTAGCAACGCGCCTTTGACCTCCGCGATGAAAGATGACATCATCTACCTCAACGAGCTGGAAGTGGCATTGGATAACACCATCCAGGCAACCGGGATCAACAAGTTCGACCTGATCGGCCTGGACGCCTGCCTGATGAGCCAGATGGAAGTCTATACCGCGCTTGCGCCTTATGCCCACTATGCCGTCGCGTCCGAAGAGACTGAACCAGGGCTGGGTTGGGCGTACAGCGCCTTCCTGAGCCTCATGGTCTACAACCCGGACGTGACCACGGAAGAAGTGGCAGCGAACATCGTCGAGTCCTATATCAGCCAGGATCAGCGTGTGGTCGATGACCAGGCGCGCGCGGACTTTCTCGCGCAGAATTCAAGCGGAGGCGGTTGGTATGTCAATCGCATGAGCGCACAGCAATTAGCCACCCAGCTTGAGCAAAACATCACCCTGACGGCAGTGAATCTAGAAAAATTGCCTGAATTGCTGGATGCTGTCAATCAATTTTCCTACCATATGCAGAGCTTGGATCAGCGGGCTGTGGCACAGGCACGCAGTTACGCGCAATCCTACACCTCCATCTTCGGCAGCAACGTACCGCCTTCATTTATCGACCTGGGGCACTTTGCGGCTCTGACCTATAAATATTCCGGCGATAACGCCACGCGTCAACAGGCAAACAACATCCTAAGCGCTCTTTCGAAGGTCATTGTGGCAGAGAAGCACGGTCCGTCCAAGCCCGGATCAACTGGCATCGCCATTTATTTCCCCAACTCGCAACTTTACAGTAATAACTCCACGGGTATGGCGTCCTATTCGGTGATCGCCGACTCGTTCAGCCGGGCATCACTTTGGGATGATTTCCTGGGCTACCATTATGCCGGGCGGAAGTTCACCGCCGATGCCTTGGAAGCGGTCAATATCAGCCGTGCCAGCCAAATTCCTGGCGCAGGAACCGTTACAGTCTCTAATATTAGTGCGACTGCCAACAGGGTCTCGCCTGGAGGTTCGATCACATTAAGCACGACTATTTCGGGCGAAAACATTGGCTATATCTACTTGTTCACCGGCCTGGTGGATAGCGCTTCGAAAAGCATTTTTGTCGCGGATACCGATTACGTAGAAAGCCCTACCACCGGCACCGAAAATGGTGTTTATTATCCCATTTGGCCGAATGCACAGTCCTTCAAACTCAACTTTGATTTCGAGCCCCTGGTTTTCACCATTACCGATGGGACAAACTCTGGCATCGCGCTGCTAAATCCGGTGTCTTATGGGGCATCGGCTGATCAGGCTGTCTACGCGGTGGATGGAATCTACACCTTCAGCGAAACTGGCGAAACCCGCGCTGCCCAACTTCTGTTCAAGAATGAGTACTTGTTCCAGGTGATGGGTTTCGTGGGTGGCAGCACTGCCGGCGCCGCTTCGGAGATCACTCCAAACCAGGGAGATACCTTCACCATCACCTACAAGTGGCTGGATCTGGATGCCAACGGCAAGGTCAGCAAGATCTCAACCAGCGAGGGAGACGTGCTCACCTTCGGCAGCAAGCCTTTCCAATGGAGTCAGGAATACTTGCCAAGCGGTGATTACCTGATCGGTTTCCTTGTAGCGGAC